>CAZWIP010000068.1:0-13293 GCA_964634125.1 uncultured Dehalococcoidia bacterium | reverse complement strand
TATTTAGCGTGTCAATAAATCTGGGCTGATGTTGTGATAGAGGCTAACGTTAGATAAATGGATTCAGAATGATCGTGAGCAACCAACCGAGGCCTATACACATAGGAAATGTCATTATCCAGGCTGCAACAATGTTTCCTGTAATTCCCCAGCGAACGGCTGATAGTCTCTGGGTAGCTCCTGCTCCCATGACCGATGAAACTCCACAATGAGTAGTACTTACGGGGATTCCCAGATGAGAAGCTAATTCAATAACTCCAGCTGCAGAAAAAGTGGCGGCAAAACCACTTGCCGGCTCGAGTTTTGTAACTTTGAGCCCCACTGTTTTGATGACTCTCCATCCGCCTATAGCGGTACCTAGTGAGATGGCAACCGCAGCTGTGGAAATCATGGCCCAGTGAGGAGTATTTTCCATGTGATCAGCATCACCCGTATATAGCATCAGTCCCATCATCATTAGAGCGATAGGCATTTGCCCATCATTATTACCATGAGCATATGCCAGAAAAGCCGTAGTCAGCCATTGCAGCCGTTTAAAAAGGTCACGTACTCTGCCTGGAGCGACTTTGTGGAAAAGCCAAAAGATGGCAAGTAGCAACAGAAAAGCTCCAACAAACCCTAACAGAGGAGCACACACCACTGCCGAGAGTGTTTGTAAGAATTTACCTAATCCGATTTCACTGCTTGTCGCAATCCCAGCGCCAACAAGACCGGATATGAGGGAGTGACTAACGCTAATGGGCAACCCAAGCCGAGTTGCCATCACAGTCCAGATAATAGCTGCTCCAACAGCACCAATCACTATGGCATATCCAACGTCGGTAGCTGCAACTTCATTGGTTACGGAATTAGTTTCAAGGAATACTTCTGGTGCGAGAATGCCTTTCCCTATTGTCATGGCAACCTTTGCACCAAACCAGGCGCCAGCAAAGGCCCCAATGAGGTTGAAAAGTGCAGCAATGGCAATGGCAATGCGGGGAGAAAGCGCTCGGCATCCAATAGATGCAGCAACTGCATTGGCTGCGTCATTTATGCCATTGGAGAACCCAAACCCGATAGCAACTGCGAAAATTACTACCAGCAGGAATTCATCAAGCATACTTCAGCACTATTCCTTCCAATACGTTAGCAACGTCCTCGCCACGGTCCACAGCTCTTTCCAGGCTATCGTAAATGTCATGCCACTTAATGATCTCTTTGACGTCAGTTTCCTCTTCGAACAGGTCGGCTACAGCAGCATGCTGCAAGTCATCGGCCTCATTTTCCAGGCGGTGTATCTCTATGCAATAGGGGATAATTTCTTTAAGCCTGCCGTGATGTCGTAAGAGTGGAACAGCCTTGGTTAGCTCAATGGCTACCTTGTTAATAATGTAGGTGATCTCGATAGCTCTAGGCGTGGGCTGATCGATTTTATACAGGAACAGTCGTTTTACGGCACCTTCTATATAATCAAGCATGTCATCCATCTGATTGGTCAACAAAGCAATGTCCTCCCGGTCAATGGGAGTAACAAAACTGCGGTGCAGGCTTTCCAATATCCGATGAGTTATCTCGTCACCATCGCGTTCCAGCTTCTTGATAGCTCGAGCCTTTTCGCGTTGATTCTCGAAATTGTCGAATAAGTCTACCAACCTTTCAGAGGCAGCGGCTACGTTATTTGAACCCATTTCGAAAAGATCGTAAAATTTATCACCTTTTGGCATGATCCTGAATCTAGACACTATGGACCTCCTCGGTAGGTAATGTGAATGCGATCATAGCGAAGCAAGAATACAAGTTGATAAAGGGGTATCGATGGAATGAATTGGGTGCGAATGATTGGGTGAACTGTTGAATAGAGCGAGTGCGATTTGATTTTGTTTTGTAGGTTACGCTTTTCATGAAATATAAATGAGATAACGAAAATGTTCTGTACTATTAACTTTAGCGTAACTCAGTGAGTTTAACGGTTTGTTAAGGGATTGTTAACAATTTGTAAAAATGATGAATTTGTTGATAGGAGATCATGCTGTTGTAAGTCTGAAACTGAAAACAGATCCTTGTTCCATTTTACTGTCTACCCAGATTTCACCCTTATGGGCTTGAATAATGTGTTTGGCTATAGCAAGGCCCAAACCTGTTCCCTCAGTCGATCGAGCTTTGTCAGCTTTATAGAAACGTATAAAAACATGTGGTAGATCATCGGGATGTATTCCTGTACCTGTATCAGCAACCGAAACAATCACAGTGCTGTTTTCGCTTGTTGCGGAGATTGTTACCTTTCCCTCTTTTGGTGTGAATTTAATGGCGTTGTGAATCAGGTTGGTAAGTACTTGGAGGATGCGTTCATCTTCAGCAAGGACAGGTTGTAAATCTGTGGATAACTGTTTTTCTAGTATGATTCCCTTTCGGTCGGCCTGAGGTTTGAGTTCAGCTATTGCCAAGTCAATGACTGTCTCTACATTCACAGGAACTAGCTTAAGTTCGATCTGGCCAGTCTCAATGCGTGAGAGTTCTGCGAGTTCTCTAATCATCTGTGTCATTCGATCTATCTCAGTATCAATGCGGTCCATAAAATCATTGGCAACATGATTATCGTGAATAGCCCCGTCTTTGAGAGTCTCCACCACGGCTTTGATGGAGGCGAGAGGTGTCCGAAGTTCATGTGATATATTACCGATGAACCTTTGACGTATTGTCTGTAGGCGTTTGACTTCGGTTAAGTCCTGGAATATCAGAAGGGAGCCAACGGCTTCATGATAAGATACGCGGGAGACAATAACCTGCAACAATCTTCCCTTTGTCACTTGTTCGATTCGGCGTACCTGTATTTCACCTGTCCGTAAGTAGTTTTTAAAGACCTCATCTACTTCATGATCAGGTATAAGTTCGATAAGTCGATGCCCAACGGCGGTATCCGGTTCGAATCCGAACAGTTTCCCAGCCGCGGGGTTTGCCATGACGACGGTTCCGGATACATCTGTCATTACTACTCCATCGGCCATGGTATCAAGAACTGCTGCAAGTTTGTTCCGTTCTGTTGAAAGGTCACCAAACATGGTTTTAAGGTTACGAGCCATCTCGTTGAAAGCCGCAGCCAGTTCGGCGGACTCGTCCTTCGTTTCCGTATATATAGTCTGATCCAGCTCACCTGCAGACATCTTTTTCGCAGCGTTTGTCAATGCCTTGATGGGACGAGTAGTAGTTCTGGCAATGTATAGTGCAACCAAGATCGTGAATATCGCCGCAACACTGATGGCTATACCAACATTTCTCTGAAGGTTTCCGATAGAATTATCTACGTCTGTGGTCGAAAGAGCAACCCGTGAGACTCCAAGTATAGTATCATTTATTTCGATGGGGACGGCTACGTACATCAATCGATCTTCATCTGTAGTGCTATATCGTCTGCTCTGTCCAAATCCAGTCTTTAATACCTCTTCTACCTCTGGTCTATCCGAATGGTTCTCCATAGAAGCTGGGTCATTTGTAGAATCGCCATATACGGTACCGTCAATACCGATTATGGTCACTCGGACGTTGATCCGTTCTCCAAGGGTTTTAGCAAGGGCATCGAGATCGTCAGGAATAGGGTCAGTAATCGAGGTGAGACTTGCCTCAGCGATCAAAATGGCTTCACCTTGAAGCTGTGATTTCAGATCATCGATGCGTTCATCGCGAACGAATTCAACCACATAAAACCCGGATAGGCCCATGCTTATGAGGATTAGAAATGTAAAAGGAATGGCGATTCGCCATTGGATGCTGTGGAACATGTTTTTCTTGAATATCATAATACCCGGTCTAGCCTTCCAGTTTGTAACCAATCCCTCTGATGGTAATCAGCAGTTTTGGCTGTGAAGGATCAGTCTCTATCTTTTCGCGTAGCCAGCGAACGTGCACATCCACTGTTCGGGTTCCACCGGCATAATCATAATCCCATACCCTTTCCAATAAAGTGTCACGTGAGTAAACATGACCTCTATTCTGGGCCAGAAAAACAAGTAGGTCAAACTCTTTGGGTTTAAGGTTAAGGGGGATATGCCCAAGCAAAACGGACCGCTTACTAGTATCGATTGCCAGATCACCTATTTGAAACATGGTCTCCTCGACAGTCATTGCCGGTTGCACCATCTCAGCGCGTCGAATCATGGCTTTAACTCTGGCTTTGAGCTCACGCATGCTAAATGGCTTTGTCATATAATCGTCCGCACCCAGCTCTAGCCCTAACACTTTATCGATTTCCTCTTCTTTCGCTGTAAGTATTAGAATGGGAACGGTCATATCCTGGCGTAACCTGCGGCAGACTTCAAAACCATCAATTTCCGGCAACATGACATCAAGAACGATAACGTCAGGTAACTGAGACCTCGCTAACTCCAGACCAGACAAACCATTATCGGCAACAATCACCGTATATCCCTCTGATTCGAGGTTATATTTCAAAATCTCACGCAGGGTATCTTCATCTTCAACTATGAGAATTTTACTTTGGCTCACAAATAGTCTCCAGAGATTATGTTTGACTATAGGGAAAGAGTTAAGGTAAGTTTCATTAGTATCGTAAGAGTGAGGATAATCCGAAATTTTATTTTTTTGCCAATAGCTGGTTTATGCGTGTACGAAGCTTGGATGCCTCAAACCGTGATGCTGATGCAAAGTCCTTCCCTTTTGAAGCATAGATCACCTGCCGTGAACTGGCGATAATAGCCATTTCTCCATTGGTGTTGGCACCGTTACGGATAGCTGATGTGAGACTGCCCTTTTGAGTACCGACGCCCGGTATAAGCAAGGGCATATCAGGGCACATTTCTCTAACAATCTTGAGTGGTGTGGGCTGTGTGGCTCCAACAACTAGCCCGATGTTCTGGTTAACGTTCCATTCCGATGCTTTGATGGCGACGAGTTCAAATAGTTGGATGTTTTTGGTTGTGGATCCCATGCGGCAGCGGAGCATTTGAATGTCAGGGGCACTTTCATTGGATGTGTGGCAGAGGATGAAGGTTCCTTTGTCTGCGTAGTCAGTGAATGGCTGAATAGAGTCGTGCCCCAGATAGGGGCTTACTGTAGCAGCATCACAGCCGAATACATCGAATATGGAATGGGCATATTTGCGAGCAGTATTCCCGATGTCACCTCTCTTCGCGTCAGCGATGACTGGTATATGGGAGGGTATGTGCTGAAGTGTTTGGTCCAGCTTGACCAGTCCGTCTGTTCCCAGAGCTTCGTAGAAAGCGAAATTGGGTTTATAAGCACATACCAGATCCTTGGTGGCAGCAATGATCTGACGACCGAACTCAACAACGTCAACATCTGGCATTAGTTCTGGATCAGGGTCGAGCCCAACGCACAGAAGGCTGTTGTTTTTTCTGGAAGCCGCGAGCAGTTTATCAGTAAAGTTCATTTGTCAGTAGTTGCCGGGAGACGGCTTAGCGCCATTCTATCAGAATGCTTCTATTCTCCGCAAATTTAAGCTGATTCCAGTTTCTGAATTGCATACGTAATACGTCTAAGGCATCTTTCTTTGCCCAGTACGGCCATCGTTTCGAAAAGCCCGGGAGATGCAGTTCGACCCGTACAGGCCACTCTAAGAGGACTGAATAACTGCCCTGCTTTGAGCCCAAGCTCATCAGCTTTGGCACGAAGAGTATTTTCCAGAGTGTCATGATCGAAAGACTGCAGTGATGGGAGTATTTCCTGGCTGGCTTTGAGGGCTCTCAGTGTAGATTCCTCAGTCATCTTTTTACCGATTAGCAATGATGCTTCGTACTCCGGTTGCTCGATGAAGAAGAAATCGGCATAGGTTGCAGCCTCAGTCAGGGTGTTGATGCGTTCTTGGATGAGAGGGACAATTTGTGAGACATATTCCTTGGAGATAGGGCGATTGACTGTATCCGGAAGTTGAGTTTCCAATACTGACATTATCTTCAGCAGAAGATCTTCATAGCTGAGTTCACGCAAATAAGTGCCATTCATCCATTGCAATTTCTCATGGTTGAACACAGCAGCAGTTTTACTAATTCGCTCTATGGAAAAGAGGTTGATGAGGTCAGCTTTACTGAACATTTCGGTTTTATCATCGAGTGACCATCCCAGGAGCGCCATGAAGTTAAGCATGGCTTCGGGCAGGTAGCCTTGCTCTTGAAACTCGGTGACGGCTGTGGCACCGTGGCGTTTGCTCAATTTCGATTTGTCCGGCCCAAGGATCATGGGAAGGTGAGTGAACAAAGGTGGTTCCCAGCCGAACGCTTGATATAGCAGAGTATGACGAGGAGTGCTGGAAAGCCATTCATCGGCACGCATGACGTGAGAAATCTTCATGAAATGGTCATCGACGATATTGGCCAGATGGTATGTTGGGTAGCCATCCGATTTCATGAGAACAATATCATCGAGTTCCGTGTTCTGAAAAGTTATATCTCCGCGAACCAGATCGTGAAACGTTGTCTCTCCATTTAGCGGTATCTTGAATCTGACAACCGGTGTGATCCCTTGCGATTCGCATTTAGCTTGTTCTTCCGTGCTTAAATTGCGGCAGTGGCGATCGTAACTTCGTACAGATTCCTTTCGCTCGGACATCTCCTTGCGCATCTGTTCAAGCCGTTCCGAAGAGCAATAGCATTTGTAAGCATGGCCCCCATCCAGTAGCTGTTGAACATGCTTATGGTACAGATCGAGGCGTTCGGACTGAAAATACGGGCCATATTCTCCACCGATCTCAGGGCCCTCGTCCCAATCCAATCCCAGCCAGTTAAGGCTGCCTAGGATGCTTTCCAGTGCTCCTTCTACCTTGCGGGATTGATCAGTATCTTCAATACGAACAATGAATTTTCCACCGGAGTGGCGAGCATACAGCCAATTAAAAAGAGCCGTTCTGATGTTGCCCACATGTGGGTATCCGGTTGGGCTTGGGGCAAAACGCACCCGAACTTCTTCTTTATTCATAGTGTCTCCGCAGATTTAACTAGTCATGTGGCAGTTTGACCACATAGGTATTGGCGAATTTGTCCTGCAATCCCTGTTTGCGAGAATCGATTGCTATCCATAAGTACGGAATAAACAAAAGAAGGCTGCAAACAATATACCCGAGATAGCGTAGCAATGCTTGTTCTGCAGTAACACTCGGGCCTTTGGCCGGTACTATCTTGATGCCCATTGCCATTTTTCCGGGTGTTTGCCCTCGCCATACCCAGAAGCCTACAAAATACGCACCTGCTATGAGTATCAGTAATAGTATACCAGTCCCTACAAACCAGAATGCGAGGACGTCCGGCTCATTGGAGAACTGATTTGTCCACCAGTACCATGGCTGTATGAACCCGAAGGATATAACAGGAGCGAAAGCTGACTGTATGATGGCCACAAACAGGGCATCTATGAGCCAGCCGACGGACCTTGCCCAAAAACTGGCATATTCGGAGGGCTTTTGCTGCTGTTGTTCCATCCTGAGGCCGTTCCCCATTTTAGCATTACTGAGTGCAGGAGTCTATGGGACTGAGGTGTCATCGATCCTTAAAATATCTCCTTCATATATGAAGTGGTTAAGAGAAATAGTAGGGTAGTGCCTAACCAAGTTGGGGGTTAACCACGTTTTCAGTAGTATACGGATATTGTTAGGCTATGGTATACTTCCGAGCTTGGTGTGCTTTAGGATCAGCAATTGCTGTTGAAAAAGATGAACCGAGGTCATATGTGCAAATGGGTGGAGTGTAGCTCAAATTAGCTATATTGGGCAGGATGAAGGTGAATTACAATTGGTGAAAAGGGGGGCTATTGTCTGTGAATGATGGTTCAAGTTTGAAGAAAGACGAGGGAATAGAAGAAGAATCTTTCTTGGATGATATAGAAAGGGCGTTGGATGAGGAGAATCCTGCATATGGACAAAAAGTGAATTGGCCAACAACAGAGGATACTTACCGTGATCTGGTTGAGAATAATCATGACGTTGTATTCTCTGCGGATTCACAAGGGCAAATAACATATGTGTCTCCCAGAGTGTCAAGGTACGGATTCGATCCTGATTACTTCGTCGGAAAGAACTTTGTAGAGATTATCGACCCAGAAGACCAAAGTCGCGCTGCTGAAGCCTACGCAAATGCAATGCAGACGGGCAATGAGCAACCAACTGAACTCCGGATACGGGATGCTGATGGTAGTGCACGATGGTTTGAAGTAAGGGGTCGCATACGCCGTGATCGTCACGGTGTGGTCAGTGGGTTCAACGGAGTGTTACGTGACATAACTGAACGCAGACAGTCTGAGAAGGAGCTAAAAGAGCAGCACAATGCAATGCAAGTGCATGCACATGAACTGGAAGCTGCTAACGAGGAACTAAGACAGACACAAGCTCAATTGATAGAGGTCAACACAGAGCTGCAGGAAAGCAGGGAACGTTTTATGCAAATAGGCGACCTATCGCCTTTCCCAATTTGGGTGATAACGCCAGATGGGCGCACAGATTACATGAACCCTCAGTTTGAAAAAACATTTGGATATTCTGCCGATGAGATACCAACAATGGGTTCATGGTTAAAACTGGTATTTCCGCATGATGAGGCCAGGCATCAGGCAATACGGAATTGGCAAGAAGACAAAATCAAGTTCAGCCAGCGAGAAGCAGTTAAAAGAGAATTTGATGTTATACGCAAAGATGGAGTTGTTCGGAACGCCACTGTCAGGACAATACAGATGGAGAATGGGAGAACATACATGGTCTTCCATGATATTACTGATAGTAGACAGGCTAAAGAAGAAGAAAAAAGGCTTAATGCGGAGCTTATGGAAACAAACGCTGTGCTTGAAGAAGAAATATCCGATCGTAGAGAGGCGGAAAGGCAGCTGCAGCTGGCACAGGAAAAATACCGAACTGTTTTTGAGAATTCTGCTGTAGGTATCACTGTAACAGATGAGAACGAGAACATTGTCTCTTGGAACAGGTTTGCTGAACAGATGTTGGGAATGAGTGAAGACGAGTTATATATGAAGCCGGTTAAATCTTTATACTCAGAAGAAGAGTGGCGAAGAATAAGATCGAGCAATGTAAGGCAGAAAGGGATGCAGCATCAGTTGGAGACCAGGATTATCCGCAAGGACCCAGAGGGGATGATAGATGTGGTTCTCTCGCTCAGTGTACTAAGAGATGCCGATGAAAATATTACTGGTTCTATAGGAGTGATAGCTGAGGTAACTGAGCGAAAACAGGCAGAAGCGGAGATATTGCGTGCCAAGCAAGAAACGGAAGAAAAAAACCAGCAATTGAAAACAGCGATTCAACATGCAAAAGAGATGGCGATTCAGGCGGATCAAGCCAGCAAGGCGAAGAGCGAATTCCTTGCGAGTATGAGTCATGAAATACGCACTCCTATGAATGCCATTCTGGGTATGGCGGATTTGCTCAGTGAAACAGACCTGAGCACAGAGCAGCAGCAATATGTTAATACGTTCCAGTCAGCGGGTGAAAACCTTTTGAGTATAATAAACGATATTCTTGACATCTCCAAGGTTGAGTCGGGACACCTTGAATTGGAAGAGATTGGATTTGATCTGGTTGAGCTAATTGAGAAGACATGCGAGATCATGGCTGTTCGTGCGCACGAGAAAATGATCGAGCTGGGATACTATATTGCACCGGATGTACCGTTAAAACTCAAAGGTGACCCAACCCGCCTTCGCCAGATTTTCATTAATCTTATCGGAAATGCAGTGAAGTTCACCGAGGAAGGTGGAGTATTTGTTGAAATAAAGCGATTGCACCCTGAATCTGCAAAAAATGACTCTGGTGTGATTGAGTTGATCTGTTCAGTCAAGGATACGGGTATTGGAATACCACAAGGCAATGTGAATACGATATTTGAGGTGTTTACGCAGGTTGACGCATCCACTACACGAAAACACGGGGGAACTGGTCTTGGGTTGACCATTTCAAGACAGCTATCGGAACTAATGGGTGGACGAATTTGGGCAGAGAGCGATATGGGGCAGGGCAGCACATTCAATTTCACAGCCAAGCTCAGAACATCAACTGAAACGGAAGTTGACCAACCGTATACTTGTACAACACCCATAAATGTGAACGGTCTAAAGGTACTTATAGTGGATGATACTGATACAAATCGCCTGATTTTGAACAAGACACTTTCAGAGTTGGGTGCAGTGGTTTCAGAGGCAATAGATGGTTTTGAAGGATTCAAAGAGCTGAAGCGTGCAAGGGAATCATCGAAACCATATGAGCTAGTATTGCTTGATTGCCGTATGCCGGGTATGGATGGATTCGAGATGATGGTAAAGGTACGAAGTGAGCTTGGCGTTAATGGTACAACTATCATGATGCTCACATCTGATACTCGAGGTGGTGACATTGGCAGGAGCCGGGAATTGGGAGTGGCATCGTATCTGGTTAAACCAGTCAAGCGAAATGATCTGCTATCGGCCATTGCTAATGCTTTGGGTCAACATAAAGCATTAGAGAAATCCAAGGAGGGAGATAGCCCTGTTGAAGAAGAAGAACTCACGGCTCTGCAGATACTACTTGTCGAGGATAATGCGGATAATAGATTACTGGTGCAATCATTCCTTAAAAAGACTCCGTATCAGATTGATACTGCAGAGAACGGGGAGATCGCAGTGGACAGGTTCAAGTCTGAAAACTACGATCTGGTGTTAATGGATGTGCAGATGCCGGTAATGGATGGGTATACCGCCACACAGGAGATTAGAAAATGGGAGAAGGAGCAGGGGCTGGATGAAACACCCATCGTAGCTCTCACTGCTCATGCTACGGTGGAAGATGAGAACAAGAGCATTGATGTAGGGTGCACGGCACACTTGACGAAACCGATAAAAAAAGCCAAGTTGCTTGAAACTATTCACGAGTTGACTTCAAAGCATTTAGATAAAACCAGAGTTACAGAAACCAGCAACTAATAGCAAGCGGAGGGAATTGAAATGACACGTTATGACGGCGGAGACCAGGGTGAAAAGATAATTGTGTACGTGGATGAAGACATTGAGGATCTTGTTCCAGGATTTCTTCAAAACAGACATAGTGATGTTGATGCCATGAGTTGTGCGCTAACAGATAGCGATTTTGACACCGTACGTTTATTAGGACATTCCATGAAAGGGTCGGGGGGTGGCTATGGGTTTGATGGAATCACAGATATTGGGATGTCATTAGAGGAAGCTGCTAAAGAAGAAAATGCAGAGGCAATCAGAAAGTGGATCGCGGAACTTTCGAATTATCTTGAACGTGTCGAGGTGATATATGCGTAATACCGATAAAACTCCCTTGATTTTAGCCATTGATGATGATCAGGATGTTCTAAGACTAATCGATCATTATATGACCAGTTGTGGGTATGATGTCATTGCAGTTGAGACGGGAGCTGAGGGCTTGGAAATAGCTGATGAAACGAAACCGGACCTGGTTCTTCTTGATGTAGTGATGCCGGAGATGGACGGGTACGAAGTATGTGCTGCATTACAACAGAATGATAGGACATCGAATATTCCAATAATTTTTGTCACAATTCGAGAAGATGAACAAGATCAGACTCGTGCTTTGGCAATGGGTGCGGTTGATTATTTAGTCAAGCCCATTAAGAAAGATGTGTTATCAGAGAAAGTCAATTTGCATCTGGAAACATCCATGCGATGTAAGCAACTTGACAATAATTTCCCAACTCAACACCAAACTGGATCAGTTAGAGACTTCACCGGTTTTTTAGATTATTTTGCTGAACAACATGGGTTGAGTGAGAATGCCAAGCAAAAATATTCGGAAGTAACATCTACTGAAATATATTCGGTGACAGCAGATAGCGGGATTAGTGGAAGGGTGGTAGCACGATATATTGCCAATTTTTTAAATTTGACTTATGTTGCTCAGGTTGAACCTGAAGATATTCGAATTGGTGTACTTTCACCACCGTTCTGCAAATCCAATCATGTTGTGCCGGTAAGTGAGTCTTACGGAGAGAATGCTTTTGTCCTCAGTAATCCATTTGAATGGAAGTTGCTGGATATGTTGGACGAACTTCTTGATTCTGATGATAAACCGACGTTACTGGTTTCGGAACCGGATAGTATCGAGATGTTGGTGGCCTGTACCACATCGGAATCCAAACAAACAACTGTAAAAATGGGCGGCAATCTGAGTAGATTTGCCAAGATAGGTTTGGAGAAGGGCGCAATCGTATCTGTTGCTGAAAGCATTTTGAACAAGGCTGTATTCGAAAGGTCAAGTGATATCCATATTGAGCCGAAGCAATCAAAATGCGTTGTACGTTTCCGCATTGATGGGGAACTGAAAGAGTTTTATTCGATGGAAAGTGATACTGGAGTCCAGCTAATTTCTCGTCTGAAGCTAATGGGAGGACTTGATGTAGCGGAAAGCAGGCGACCTCAAGATGGCGCTTGTGCAATGGTAATTAATAAGAGAAATTTCAATCTTAGAGTGTCCACCACAAGCACTCCAAATGGGGAAAGCCTCGCGATACGATTACTGGAACCGTATTCCAAACCCAAAGGTTTGATGCAATTAGGTATGACAGAGGATCAGGTCAATACGGTGAAGGGATTGGCGGCGTGTCCAGGGGGATGCATCGTTGTCGTTGGCCCTACGGGATGTGGAAAAACGACAACCATCTTTAACCTTCTGCATATGGTTGATTATGAACTTAGAAGTGTGTTGTCTGTCGAAGACCCGGTTGAATACCAGATACCTTTTGCCAATCAGCAGCAAGTGAATGAAAAGGCTGGGGTTACATTCGAAGCACTGTTGAAAACTGCAGTAAGGCAAGATCCTGATGTCTTGTTCATTGGAGAGATCAGGGATCAGCATTCGGCAAAAATAGCCATGGACTTTGCCAGCACCGGACATCTAACTGTGACCAGCTTGCATACCTCAAATGCAACAACTGCAATTGCACGTCTGGAAAGGGTGGGTATTACCCTTGGTGCTATGTCGGAAAGCATCATTGGCGTGATCGCTCAGAGATTAGTAAAAAGGCTCTGCGAACATTGCCGGGAGATTGTACCGATCTCAGAAGACGAGGTGAGGATACTATCTGCATTTACTGATCAAATCCCAACTCAGGTTGCGCATCCGGTTGGTTGTCCTTCATGCAATAACACGGGATACTATGGGTGCGAAGGCGTATATGAGATACTTGAGTTCGACGGTGCAATATCGGAGATGATCAGGTCTGGGAGGGCGATATCTGAAATAAGGTATTTTTCTCGTAGCAGAGGGGATTACCTTATTAGGGCCTGTTAACACTAATAGTCACTTTGTGATATAGTGGCTGTATGGAG
>CAZWIP010000067.1:0-13492 GCA_964634125.1 uncultured Dehalococcoidia bacterium | reverse complement strand
TTGTAATATATTTTCGATGTTTTGTCTAGTATTTAATTGCCGGGTTAATAACAGTCTGAATTTTTTCCTCTAGTTGTCTGTTTAGTCTTTCGAAATTCTTAATCTGCTCGCGTTTTTCAGCAATCTGTTCACGCAGTTTATCACCAATTTCCTTTGATCTGGCACTCTGTATTTTATCCTTAATGGTCTCCAAATCTTCTTGAAGCTGCGCACTCTCTTCAGCATTATTTCGGTGCTGGCTGGTCCAGTCTTCAACCTGGTTTTCCATGCGTTCCAACCATTCCTCGTACTTTCTCTTTTTGTCATCGCGAATTGCATTGACCTTGGTAATTGCAGTCTCCCATGCTTCATTCAAGATACCGCGCAATTCATCATGCTGGATCTTACCCAGAGGGGCTTTTTTCAGATGTTGTTGGGTTTCTTTAACTTTATCAAGAGCCTGGAAGGGATCACCATCATTGGCTTCCTCGAGAGCAGCTTGTGCCTCAGGAAGTATCTTTTCGTGATGTTCGCCCCAAATCGCCTGTTTGCTGCTGAATACCAGATCGTTTAACTCACGCCATTTATCCCAACAAATTTGTCTGTCATCTCTAAGTAGTACGTTGTTGCTTGGAGTATTTTCGGCATTCTCGTTTGAAGAACGTTCCCCGCCATTTTTCAGCAAGGCAAGCGCTTCACTCAGCAGTGACTGTGCCTTGTTCAAGCTTTGAATATTATCCAGGGCACCTTCAGTGTGGGAGAATGCGTCCTGCACCCTTTTCAGGATTGACTCACGCATTTGTTGAGATTTGATAGCACGGGTTTCCCACTCTTCCGATTGTCGCTTTTTTGCTTCTTTGCGAATGCTATCGTACGTTCTCCTGAACTCCTCTCTCTCATCCTCTGGAAGAGGAGAAAGAGTATTGATCATCTCGGAGGTTTCATTGGAATGATCCCAGAAAGCGCGGTACTGAAATTCGCCGGGACTCTCAAGGTAGGACGAAAATTCCTCCAGTTGCCTTTTGATGGCCTCGTGGTTTGATTTCTCTTGGGAGAGCCATATCTCCCATTCGGCAGACATTGATTCGCTCATATTACAATCCTGTTCCAGTTTTAATTTCTTGGCTGTTTCGGGATATCCCTGCTTGAAAATACCAATTTTAAAAATGTTACTCCTCTGCCAGGGTCAAAGTCAAATTGACTAGTGTCCTCACTGGAATGCCTGTGGCTCCTCCGGGAAAGTATTCACGGTCCTTTTCGAATAAGAAGGTTCCTGCGATGTCTAGGTGAACCCATGGCGTCTTGCCTACGAATTCGGCCAGGAATTTGGCTGCTGTGATAGCACCGCCACCTCTGCCTCCGGTGTTTTTTATATCGGCAATATTACTTTTAATCAGGTCGCTATAGTCATCATACATTGGCATCTGCCACATTCGTTCACCCGCTACCTCACCGGCTTGAATAAGTTTATCAATTATCCTCTGATTATTTCCAAATGCACCCGTGCAGATATCTCCCAGCGCGACCTGACAGGCACCGGTTAGAGTTGCGATATCTATTATTGGAGACAATCCTTGTTTATTTGCGTAACTCAGGGCGTCGGCTAGTATGAGTCTACCTTCGGCATCGGTGTTGAGTACTTCGATGGTTTTTCCATTCATTGCTTTGAGAATGTCTCCTGGTTTATAGGCAGTACCGCTAGGCAGGTTTTCTGTGGCAGGAATTAGTCCGGTAACATTTATTTTGGGCTTTAATTCACCGATTGCTTGCATGGTAGCAATTACCGAAGCGCCTCCAGCCATATCGCCTTTCATTTCATCCATTTTGGCCGAAGGTTTAATGGAAATGCCTCCGGAATCGAAAGTCAGACCTTTTCCCACAATTCCCAGAGTCTTCTTTGAGTTTTGATCACCTTTGTACGTAAGGATGATGAATTTGGGTGGTTGCTGGCTTCCTTGAGCTACTCCGAGGAGTCCACCCATGCCAAGTTCTTTCATTTGGTCCCTTTCGAGAACTTCTATTCCCAAGCTCCATTTTTCGGCAACTTCCCGGGCTTTTTCAGCCATATCGGTGGGTGTCATGAAATTGGAAGGTTGGTTAACCATATCCCGCGCGAGCATGGATGCTTTGGCTAAAATGGTGCCTTTTCGAATCGCTGCCTTAAGTTTAGTGAATCCTTTTTGCTCCCTCTCTACGATGATAAGTTCCTTGATTTCTTTCTTATCAGATTTCTTACTCAGATGCTTTTCAAATTTATAGAGGCCAAGCAGGCTTCCCTCGGTAATAGCTTGGGCGGCTACTTGGGGTGCAATTCCTCCGGCTCCTGCGCCGTGCATTATCGTCGCAACATGTTTGGCCCCCACTCCACGTAGTGATTTGCATGCTGTTGCAGTTACCTGACGAATCTTCTCAGCATTGAATCCTTTCTTTTTACCCAAACCGACTATCAGAACCATCTCAGGTGTGATCTTACCCAGGGTATGGATCAGGGTGGTTTCGTTGAGTTTTCCTTTGATCTGCCCTTTGGCGATGAGATTCGAAATAGCTCCATCGAGAGCTTTGTCCACTGCTGCGGTGGCCCCGCCGGGAGTCTTGACCCCGTCGAATAAATTTACAACGATCGCATCCACCGCAAGTTCGGTTATGTTTCCAGCAACGATTTTAATTCTCATGGTACCTCCATCCAATTGTATGTTATTCCGAACCTTTTGCCATGTCTTTCTGAGCAAAGCGAAGAAACTCCTCGTCATGCACGAACGTCCTTGGAGTAAATGAAACGGTTGGACGTGAGATTCTTCGGTCGCTTCAACTCCCTCAGAATGACATCAGCATTATCCCAATCTATGGTATTCTTGAAGCAGAGAAGATGCCTTCTCGCTATCCTCTGCCTCCAGTGCTTTGAGTGCATCTCTTAACAGGTTGACTCCGTTTCGAAGACACGCTTCGAATTGCTCGCCAACACATCAGGCTACCTTGGCTTTATCCAGTTCTGCACAGTCATCTGCCAAAATATCTTTTAGGTCTGCTATGATAGCTGAGAAGTCCTCTCTATCCTGAACCCTTTGCCTGAGAGACATTGCTCGCTCTTGGGCGTTACCCATTTCCATTTTACACCTCACTTTTCTGACTACTGGTTATCTATGAGTATAACCTCGTAGTCTTCCAGTAGAGAAATTGCTTCATCAATATATCCAGATTCGAGCTCTATTAAGATCATTTCCAGGGTCTGTACTTCTCCCCAAAGATACATCGGCAGACCCGGACCACAACAAGCACTTCGCTCTTCTGCCTGCCAGGAAAGAATCGACTTGATTTCAACCATTTTTCGCACTTCTTCGATGCATGAAGAGAGATTATCTGGATTGCGAAGGCGGTCTCGCAACGAACATACTTGTTGCTTTCCAATAAGCAGTATTTCGTTTTGCATGATAGTTTACTTAAGGGAGCAGGTTTTTGTATTCTTCCAGAAAAGAAACTGCTCTATCCTTGTTTTCTCCCTCAAGAACATTGGCTGCTTTGTGCAATAGCTTGATCTCTGCTTCGAGTCTATTAGCCATCTCACGGACGGCGTCCAGTGAAGTAGCTCAGCATCCAACTTCAGATTCCAGTGCTAAACGCTGCTTGATCGCCAGCATCCTTTTTACTTCATTCAGGCAGCTGTCATACTCCCCTGAATTATCAAGTCTTTCTATTAAGTTTCCCACCTGAGATTTGCTAATTTTCAGAACTTGCTGTTGCATGGGTTTTAATGCTTGAAATGTCTGATGCCGGTAAACAGCATCGCTAGATTGAGCTTATCAGCCGCTTCAATGACCAGTTCATCTCGTACGGAACCACCGGGATGAACTACAGCGGTTACACCGCCCGCGGCTCCTACCTCGATTCCATCAGGGAAGGGGAACATCGCATCGGAGGCAAGTACGCTTCCTTTGGCTTCTTCTCCTGATTTTTTTAAAGCGATCTCCACGCTATCGATCCGGCTGGGCTGTCCCGCACCCATTCCTAATAAAGTAGTGCCTTTAGTGATTACGATGGCATTTGATTTGATGTGTTTGGCCACTTTCCAGGCGAAAATCAGGCTGTCCATTTCTTCTGCCGTAGGAGGCCGCTTACTTACTTGACGCCAGGTGCGGGGATCCTCTTCGAGCATATCACTCATTTGAACCAGCAAGCCACCACCAACACGTCGATAGTCGAAGTGCATCGTAGAGGCGCAATCTTTCGGCAATCCCATATCGAGGATTCGCAAATCCTTTTTGGTTTTAAGTGTTTCCAACGCATCCGGTTCGTATTGCGGTGCCACGATAATTTCATAGAAAGTTTTAACGACCTCCTCAGCCATGGCGCGAGTTACCGGTCTATTGACTGCTACAATGCCTCCAAAAGCGGATACTGGATCACCGGAAAGCGCGCGACGATACGCCTCGGCCAGATCGAAATTAGTGGCCAGTCCACAGGGATTGGTGTGTTTGATGATGGCTACCGTCGGATCGATAAATTCGGTAGCAGCATTCCAGGCTGCATCTGCATCCAGGATATTATTGAAAGAAAGCTCTTTCCCCCCAAGCTGTTTTGCTTCGGCGATGGTGTTTTTTCGGCATACATCACCGACCCTCGCTTCTTCGTAGAATCCCGCTGCTTGATGCGGATTCTCACCATATCGCAATCCAGATAGTTTCTTAAGAGCGATAGTCATATTATCTGGTAGGGCGAAACCGCGTTCATCTTCCAGCAAATATTGGGAGATGGCGGTATCATACATGGTTACATGCTGGAATGCTTTTTGTGCCAGTTTTTGCCTTTCTGTCAAACTGACATCACCGTTGCGTAGCATTTCCAATATTTGAGAATAATCAGCGGGATCGACCACAACAAGTACTGAGGGAAAGTTTTTAGCTGACGCTCGGATTAGTGTGGGCCCTCCAATATCGATGTTTTCCAATGCCTCCTGTAAAGTGACATCCGGTTTGGATACTGTCTGCACGAAGGGATAGAGATTAACCACTACGATATCGATAGCGGTAATCTGGTTCTTAGCCAGTTCCTCCATGTGGCTGGGAAGATCACGCCTAGCCAGGATGCCTCCATGAACACCGGGGTGGAGCGTCTTGACTCGGCCATCGAGTATCTCCGGGAATCCGGTGATATCGCTCACGCCTTGTACTGGCACTCCGCTTTCAGAGAGTGCTTTTTTAGTGCCGCCGGTGCTGAATATCTCAACATTTAAATCAGCCAAACCTTTAGCGAATTCGACTAATCCGGTTTTGTCCGAGACGCTCAAAATAGCTCGCATTAGTATTGCACCTCCGGAAAAAATGGGCACTCACATGATGGGTTTTTCAGAGAACCTTTTCGATTATACCAAAAGGGGATTTAGCAGGCTACAAGAAGAGTAGTGACGGTTATGACTTATGATATGAGACTATCTAATTTCTAAAAATCCCCATCACCATGAAGCACATTGCCAAACCGAACTGACGAACCTTCATCAATCATAGGCATGATTCGAAGTCCTCACAGGTGAATCTAGGCTTTATACGCTTTGCAGGCCTGCCCTCGGAAGACGTAATTGCCACTTACTGGATCACAGAGGTCCGGATTGTCATCGACTAATGCACTCACATTGGAACTGAAGAGAGATTCGATTGAGTCGTCCTCCGGGAACCACCAGCCATGCTCCCCAGTGACCACCTCAGGGTCCATATCCCGGGAAAACTGACACTTAAATCGAGACTTGCCTAATGCGGTCTCGATCCACATCCAGTCGTCACTGGCGATGCCGAGTTGGTTTGCAGTATTCGGATTGAGTTGAGCTATCGGCTCGGGGCTTTTCTTCCGCAGGGCCTCCATCTGACGTCCCTGTGAATGATAGAAATTCCGGTTCCTTGTTCCCGATACCAGTGTAAGCGGGTAATTCTCCACCGGGTGGTGAACCGATTCTCTATAGGAGGGCAATGGATCATGGCCCAACTTCTCCAGTATGGTTGAATAAATTTCGAACTTGCCTGTCGGTGTGCCAAATCCGTTCGCTTCGTATTTCCTCTCCGGAAGTGGATGCGTATCATGGGCCTTGCCTGCCATGAACTCCTTGAAGGTCATACCGAGTGGTTCCAAGCGCCAATCATAGGCTTCTTCGAGCGTCTCCCATGGCCAATACTGCTCCTGTCCCAATCGAATCCCCAACTCGCGCCAGAAGTAGAATTCTGGTTTTCGCTCAAATAGTGGATCTATCGCAGCGTCTCCCCCGTGCAGGTAAGGGTAATAGTCCCCACCATGGATTATTGGCTTTTCGAACCCACATGCGGCCGGCAATACATAATCGGCTAACCGGCATGCGGGGGTCATGAAGATATCCATGCCCACATGGAGATCGAGTTTCATCATGGCCTCATAAATCAGTCGACCGTTAGGGAAGGTATGCAGCGGGCTTTTGGCCACAGTAAGCAAACCCTTTACCGGATAGGGCTTTCCATCGATCATGGCCCGGAAGGTTGTGGCAGCATGTCCGAATCCGGCGATCCACATGCTGGTCAGGGGTCTATCGGTCATCTTTTTGACACTATCCCGAATCATGTGAAACGCTTTCCATGAATAGAGCGGGAATCTGGCAGCATCGATCATCTTGTCTTCCTGTTCACCGGACATCATGTGATGCATGTCCATATCAGCCACAATGCGCGCTGTAGGGTGTGGTGCCAGCATAACATCGCCGCCTTTGACATCGATGTTTCCGGTGATCGCCGGGAGAATGTACCGTGCATGTAAAGCTTGAGTGCAGTTTTGCTGAACCTCCAACCCGTTGACGTGGAAGATCAGGGCCGGGCCATTCGTGGCATACAATCGAGCCGCTTCTTTGATCTTGTCTGCCGGTACACCAGTGATAGTAGAAACCTTCTCAACAGGATAGTCTTGAACACGTTCCACCAGCTTATCGAATCCGTGGCACCACTTTTCTACGAATTCCCGGTCCCAGAGATTCTCGTCAATGATGATCTTGATCATTCCCAGAAGGAGGGCCGCGTCGGTACCCACTTTAGGTTGAAGCCATATATCCGCTTCTTTTGCTGGAGGGGTGTCCCTGGGATCGACTACAATCAATTTCATTCCCATATACTTGCGCATGCTGAGAATGCCTTTCCAAAGATGCGGAACCGCCGAGGCCGGATTTGTACCCAGCAACATCATGCATTTTGTTTCTGGCCGAATGTACGGAATGTAGATCATCGCCCCGGACATCATGTGGCTGAGCACCATACCAATGCCACAGCTCGGAGGGCCCAGATAGTTCGACGTCCCGAACAGGTTCTGAAAACGCAGACGATATTCATCAGCGCCATTCTGCTCCCCACTGCTCTCAATGGCAAGTGCTTCGGGGCCGTACTCGTCTCGGATTGTGCCTATCTTGTCCGCAATCTCATCCATAGCCTGTTGCCAGGATATCTGTTCCCACTGCCCTCCACCTCGCTCACCGACGCGTTTCAGAGGGTAATTGAGTCGATCCGGATGATAGATCAACTCCCTGGCTGCATGAGATCGGGGGCAGGATGCTACTGCCCGGCGCCAGCTCTCAGCTGTAATGGAATCGAGCTTCTTGGCTATGTCGGGACCGATAAATTCCCCGTCTCTTACTATGACGTTGTATCGGCAGTGACTGGAGCAGAGGCCACATACGATCTTTTTAAGTTCTTCAGCCATTTTACCCTCCTCGTCAAAAGTAGGTTTATTGGGCGTGATACTTTAAAACACCATTATTAGTATCGGTCATTATTATTCTTCCATCTTCGATGAGGTATTCGAGATGAGTTCCAATCTCTTCCAAGGCGAGAATCTGGTTATCTCTGGTGAGTTCGCCAATGGTTTTTCCATTGATATATTCGGAACGGCGTTGATAATATTCGTCGGTGATCTGAAAAAGGCTTTTCTCAGTAGTACCCAATTCTAAAATATCAAGTAAACGCTGATGGTGAAATACCGTGATCGCATCTGCACGATCTTTGATCGAATAGATGATTTCTTCGTGTGCTGGTAGTCCAATCAGGTTTCCAAAACTGGCCGCCTTTTTTAGCGAATCAAGGTAGAGTCTGAGTCCACAGCCCTCGATCAGACTGCCGGGGATCTGATGGGGTGTTGTTTCCGATAGGATAAGATCTCCCAAAAAGAGAACGGGCCCTATTTTGAGCAGAATACTTCCGGGGCTGTGGCCAGGAACATGATAGACTTCGTAATCATTGATAATCTTCTGCTTATCAGATAGTTGAACCAACTCGTAATCAGCAATCCGGACCTGCAGTTTATCGAGCGAGAAGATGTTGTCCATTTCCATGTCCCAACCGGCTTGATTGACGAAGTTCTTGATTCGCTCTTTTGCCCCGGTAAGTCGTTTTTGGAAATCTACCAGCACCTCAGTGTCATGCTCATGAATGTATACTTTCTTTCCGTTCAATTCAGGGTGTGCAAGTAATCCCCAATGATCGGCGTGGCCGTGGCTGATAATCATTCCCGAAATATCGTCAAGCGTCACTTTTTTACCGAAACGTGTGTTGATTATCTCAAGTCCTCTTTGAAGGTCAGCCAAGGCTTTTTTACCGCCGAGCCCAGTATCAAAAAGGTTGACCTCACCGTCAATTATCAAGTAGGTGTTGGTGATGTGGCCGGGGAAACTCTCGATTCCGATCTGGTAGACATGGGTATCATCCCAGGCGTATTCTTTAACCCCTTCAATCTCAGTTTCTGTTACAGTCGTTTCTCCAATCTCAATTGTGTCCATGTTAAATGTCTCCGCGCAACCGTCGTTAGTGATTCAATCTTAACCTATGCCAACTCCTGAGGCAAACTAACCTTGGTATAGTACTCTGTCAACCCTCAATCATTTTTACAGGTTTCTGTCAAACTAACTTGCGTGCTATCCCCATTGTGAAAGACTGAGTAATGAAATAAGGTAATGTATATCGATTTGAGATGTGAATCGGGGGGAGTACCATGGTAGAAGAATTTTTAACTCAGTCACAAGAGAGCACAACTAGCATACAAACGCAAGAACAGTGCGTTCATCATTGGATTATTGAGCCGCCTGACGGCCCTGTCAGTAAAGGTGTCTGCAAGCTTTGTGGTGAAGAGAATGAATTCCCGAATGATTTGTCCTATTCCTGGAAAGAAGATATTAAAGAGGAAGACCTCTTCTCACTTTAGGATAACAGAGCTTCAGTGCTGATATCTCAAACCAGAACTCGTTTACTGTTCCATCCTCTATAGATCAGTGATACTTCGAACTACGTTTCGCTTTGATCGTATCTTTCCACTTCAAGCGCTCTCACAAAAGCCTCTCAGTCTACAGTAATCCTCAATAGTGTTTTCACCCTCACTGCCATACCTTCTTTCCCTTCCTTGACTAGTCAACCACGGGTTGTGTAGTATCAAACAAAGACTTTCTTTAAGGATGAAATAGACTAGACTTACGGCATTCTTCGAGTAGCTCAAGTTGGTCTAAGGAAGGGGCCCAAATGGAAAATGTAATAATTGATAAACCTCGAAAGCATATTAGTGTAATCACTTTGAATCGGCCCGAGCGTCTTAATGCTATGTCTGCAGAACTGATCATTGATGTATGCGAAGCATTCCGGCAGGTAGGTACTGATAACGATACATGGGTGGTCATAGTAACCGGTACAGGTCGAGCGTTCTCTTCTGGATTGGATCTGGAAGATCATGGTTTGGTCCCGGGCATCGATGGATTGACGCTTCCCCGCATAGCGATGCGTTCGATCGAGCATTTCAGTCAAGTTGTCCCGGCGATGCGAGCCATGCCACAACCCATTATCGCAGTGGTCAATGGGCCAGCATATGGTGGTGGTATGTGCCTTTCTTTGGGGGCGGATATCCGGATTGCAGAGGAATCGACTGTGTTTAATGCCACCGGCGTTGTAAATGGTTTGACCAGTACAGAACTGGGTGCCAGCTATTTGTTACCGCGCCTGATTGGAGCGTCTCAAGCGTTTGACATTTTGCTCACTGGCCGGGCAGTCGATGCGGCTGAAGCGGAGCGTATGGGCTTGGTATCCAGAGTATTACCGAATGGTGAAGGTTTTAACACAGCGTTAGAGATGGCTGAATCCATGTGTAAATTCAGCCCCTATGGCCTGATAATGACCAAACAGACGCTCTGGGCAAATATGGAAGTCTCAGGATTGCAGGCAGCAATTGATCTTGAAAACAGAAACCAGTTACTCTTAGGGCTTACGGATAATCTCCCCGAATGCATCATAGCACGTAGAGAAAAGCGTCAGCCTGTATATAGAGATGAACCCCGCGTTTTCGATTGACAATGGATCAATTCACTGAAGATTCCGATAATGTCGTAGTAGCAGATCCTGCTGCAACGGTTATCCCTCTGCGCGATAAGGGCGGCAACCTGGAGGTTTTGCTCATTCAGAGAAATCCGAAGCTTCCATTTCAAGGCGGGGCGTGGGTGTTCCCCGGTGGGCGAGTTGAGCAGAGTGACTACTCGGTTGGTGATGACCATGATCTGGTTGCTGCTGCCCGCCGCGCTGCCGTTCGAGAAACTGCGGAGGAATCGGGTCTCCAGGTCGTTGTTCATGACTTGATCCCTGTGTCTCATTGGACCACACCCGAAGGACTGCCAAGACGTTTCGCAACGTGGTTTTTTGCTACATACGTGGGAGAACAAACGGTGCAGATCGATGGGTGTGAAACGTGTGATCATCGCTGGTTCAAACCCGAGGCCGCACTAGAGGCGCGAGAGAATGAGGAAATAGTCCTCTTGCCACCAACCTTCATTTCGATTCTAGAGTTATCCAAATATCGCACTTCCGAGATGGCGTTGGAGGCCATATCTCAGACACGTACGGGTGTTTTCAATCCATGCATAATACCTATGACTGGTGGTTTTTGCCAGCTTTATGAGGAAGATGTGGCATATGACGGTGGGGAATTAGATGTACCTGGTGTACGACACCGGTTGTGGGCGCTTGATACGGGTTGGCACTATGAATGCTCTGAGTTTTGAACGGACCATGAAGAGAAGGGAGTCGAAATGAAGGAAGGTTATGAACTTTTCGAGATCGAGGAAATCAAAAAACTCAAGGCCAGGTATTTCCGTCTTATGGATAAGAAACTATGGGACGAATGGCGTGAGGTGTTTACTGAGGATGCTATCCTTCAGCATGGACCGAATCCTGAGGATAAGTTCGAAGGGCGAGACCAGATCGTGGGGCAACTCAGTCAGATACTGGCTAATGCGGTAACAGTTCACCACGGCCATATGCCAGAGATCGAACTCACCAGCGAGACCACTGCCACAGGCACATGGGCGATGTTCGATTTTGTTGAAATGCCGGGTCTCACGTTAAAAGGATATGGGCATTACGAAGAGGAATATATCAAAGTAGATGGTAAATGGAAAATCAAGAACCTCAAGCTGACCCGGCTGCGCGTCGATACTACAACCGATGCTGATTCTGATACAGCCTAGGATAAAGGAGGGATTATGCAAGACGAAATCACCAGACGCCTCTATGATGCGTTTCCCCCGGAGAGAAAAAGCGATTTCTGGGCCGGATACTTGTATTTGAAGTACACCGAGCATTTCTTTAACCGGGCTATCGAAACAATGGGACTCCCAACGAAAGACCTTCCAGCTCTCGATCCTGCTGTTGAGCAAATGATTGAAGCCGTTGCCTGGCAGGTCGGGGAGAACGCGGGTAGCGCCGAAACCAGTCTCTATCATGGCAAGGTAATGAATTTCCAGGACGCGCTAAAACTGCTTACCCAGAAAGAGGATGTGAACATTAGCCCGCCAGAGACGGTGATCCCTTTCAAAATCGCAAGAGACATCGTCATTGAGAACCCCGGTGCTGTTGCGTTGGGAAGGTGCCCCTGCCGTGGCGCTTCGTCGAATCCTTGTCTCCCTCCGGAACAGCAGGAGGTTTGTCTCTTCCTAGGTGATCCGTGGGTTGAATTTATGGATCAGCACAATGCTACCTATCATCGTATTTCTCAAGATGAAGCGGTGAAGGTTCTTGAGTTTTGCCGTGATAAAGGGTTCGTGCATACGGCATATTTTGAACATGCTGCCGGAAACAGATTGGACGTTATTTGCAACTGCTGCAGCTGTTGCTGCATGGGAGTGAGGATGTGGAACCTGATGGAGGGTGAACTACCGCTTTTGGCTCCTTCAGGTTATATAGCTGAGGTGAATGACGATTGTACCGGTTGTGGACTCTGTGCCGAGAATACTTGTCATTTTTATGCTATCAGTTTGGATGAAGAATCCCAGAAGGCAACGATAAACACTGATAAGTGTATGGGCTGTGGTGTCTGTGAAAATGTATGCCCGGATGAGGCTATTCATCTTCGAAGGGATCCATCAAAAGGTGACCCGCTGGATATGGATGAATTAATAAACAATTAGGTTCTTCATCTGTAGTTGTGATCTGATAATCCCGTCCTTTACGATTCAGTGTCCCCGTTTTGAAATCCCCCTCTTTCCCCCTTTCGCAAAGGGGGATGAAAGGGGGATTTAGGGAACAAGGGAATGATTCAATCAACGTATAAAGTTGTGATGAGATTATGAGAAGACCATCAAAGAAAATACTGGCAGGAGTAGTTCTGGCGGGTATCATTTTGATTACTTTGATACTTGCTTTGCCTTTGGGGGGCACTTCACCCGGATTGAAGGGTGGCCATGAAGACTATTGCGTTGATTTCTGTACACAATCTCACGAAAACTGGGGACTGGAATGCAGCGAGGAAAATACCGGTTGTCTCAGGGATAACAACTGGGATACGGTTACCGAAGGAACCCTGGTGGTGGGTGAAGGATACACCTTAACTTTCACCAGTTCGGAAGCTATTGCGGCCTTTTTACCTGCCGATGGCCCCGTAAAGAGCCTTACGGGTACACACATGAATCCTACTGTTACCGAGTCAGGTATTCTGGGTGGACAAGTCACGGCACTGAAGCTCAATGTTTTATTCTCTGATGAGGGTATAGGCAGAATTATGCCAGCTTGTGACGGGCTCCGGAATATGCGCATTATAAGGGGACCGTTCTTAAAAATGGAGGTTGGCGATTTCCTTATGCTGGCAGAAGAAGTGCTCGGCAGCGATCTCACTAACCTGCCACCCGGTTTGACATTAGTGGATGTGAACGATACAGCAGCCTCGATCAATGAAAATTTTAGTGATTGCAAAACAGATAATAAGTATATTGAAACCTCAAAGAGTGAAAGTAGTATAGAACAAATAGGGGCCCCATAGCCTTTTGGCTGCGGGGGCCCTAAGTTTAGTTGGCGCGAGCTCCAGTAATTAGGCAGGAACTTGGTAGCTGATAGCGTATCCTAATCCCCGATATCGATGTAAACATCGTCACTGGCAATCACTGGAATACCGTTGTCGTCGATACCACAAGCTGTGACTATATTCGTGTGTGCGTCTGGCAGGTTTCTAGGGCGTGTTCACACTAAGCAGCGCATCGTTGATCAGAGCGAAATAGATG
>CAZWIP010000066.1:0-13806 GCA_964634125.1 uncultured Dehalococcoidia bacterium | reverse complement strand
CAAGGTGAAGGTTGATCTCACGGAGTTCACTTTGTACCGCGATCAATTCCTCATTTTTCAGCTTGGTTTCATCTTCGGATTTAACGGCTCGGCCCAAAGCTTCTGCAAGCTCAAGTTGAGAATCACCGATAATCTGATTCTGCTCCTCCATCGAGTTGAGAAGTACTTCCTGTTCCGTTGCTGCTTGAAAGAGTTCCGTATTCAATGTATTCATTTCCTGTTCAGCTTTCTCCAGAGAAGAAATGGTCTCTTGCAGATCTTCCATAATATTGAGCGTAGCCATTTCGCTTTTTTGTAGTTCTTCAACCTGGAGAGCCATTGCATTCTCTGCAGCTTTACGATCAGTGATATCTGTGGCGATCATTACCACAGAGAAAACCTTCCCATCGCGCATCGTGGGTCCAAAGCGAGTCTCAAAGTGACGAGTTATTCCATCCGGTGGTGTGGCAACGGTTTCGGTGATGGCCTCTTCTGCGGTTTCAAAGACGTGGTGAATAGTATTGCGGAATACCTCGTGATATTCTGGTGAAACATATTCGAAAAGACTTGTCCCGATTGTGTCTTCTATTTTGTATCCCGGAACGCTTCGATTTATATATATAATATCGCAATCATGATCAACGTCCATTACGAAGTTAGGGGAGGACTGCAGGAGCGTATTAAGTCTCTCTTTACTCTCACCCATGGCATCCTCAGCATTTTTACGATCAGTGATATCTGTAGCGATCACGATAATAAACTCCGGATTACCCTGTTCATCTAACAATAACCTGCCATCCATTTCTGCCCATTTAACCAAACCATCTTTCGTTATTAATCTACAGACGATGGGTTCCCTGAACAAATCACCCTTTTCGATATACGCAGCGAACGACTGAGCCAAATAGTCCCAGTCTTCAGGATGGACGATTATAGCCGAACTATGTCCGATAAGCTCTTCTTTGCTGTAGCCCAGAATTCGCTGGTGTGTATCGTTGACATAGATGTAGTCCCCATTCATATCGGCTATCGATATGAAGCTGTTTGCATTTTCAGCGATGAATCGATATCGTTCCTCGCTTTCTCTTACCAGTTTCTCTGCCTGCTTCCAGACGCTGATATCATGATAATTACAGACAATGCTTTTTATACTGGGGTTGTCCAGTAGATTGGTTCCAGTACCCTCAACCCAGCACCATGAACCATCTTTTCTGCGAAAACGCAATTCAGTTGTATTGGAACCACCCGGCTTGCCGAGGGGGCCCTCAAAGCTCTTAACCACTGTGAGTAAATCATCGGGATGGATTAATTCTTTGATAGGTATACCGATCAATTCCTTAGGCGTATATCCAGCTATGGTTTCCACGGAAGGGCTCGTATATTGGATGATTCCATCAGCATCCAGCAGAGTTATAATGTCCGAGGAGTTTTCGATGAGTATACGGAAACGGGCTTCACTCTCCTTTAACGCCAGTTCAGCTTTCTTTAGGTTAATCTGTACAGCGATCCTTGCCAGAAGTTCCTCTTTAGCAAAAGGTTTCACTAGATAGTCAGAGGCGCCTGTTTCAAAAGAGCGGACTTTCTCTTCCAGCAGTGAACTGGAAGACACCATGATTACTTTGATATGCTTCGTTTTTGGATTATTTCTCAAAGACCTGAGAACTTCGAAGCCATCCATTCCGGGCATTTTAATATCCAGGAGGATGACGTCAACAGGAGGATTTGCTTCTTCGATAATTGTAAGTGCGTGTGGTCCGGATGATGCTTCCAGCAATTCGAAGGGGTGATCCCTAAGTGCTTTTTTTGTCAGTATTCGCACACCTTCTTCATCGTCCACTGTCAGGACTCGACTTGTTGTATTGGACTGTACCGAGTTTTTTGATAAATCAAACCATGAAGGAGAGTTAGTTTCCTGCTTAAACTCTCCAACGGTGAACTCACTATTTGCCATGGTTTTACCCAGAGCCTGTTCGAGTTCCAGGACGTATTGTTCCAGTTCTTCCCGTGATTTTCTCTTTAGTTCGGACATCTTCTTGTACCTGTTGCCTGATCCCTGCTGATAAACATACCCCTTAATCCCCTCTCAAGAGGGGACTTCTCCTGACCCCGATCCCTGAAAGACGTCCCACCGGGACGCCCCTACGTGCTAATCCCCTGATCCCTGACCCCCGATCTCCCTCATTCCTCTATTTCTGCCTTCCGTAACTTTTCTTCCATATCTTTAAGAATATCCTTTAGTTCAATCATCTTGAGTTCCCTGTTGACAGTGATGGTTTTGTAACGTTCCAGTTCCTTGACCTTGTTCTCAATGGATTGCCTGTCCTGCTTCTGCTCAGTAACATCTCTGGTAATGCTCATGAACGCAACTGGTTCACCGGATACGTCTCGAATTGTCGCTGATTGTACTTCGCCTATGAACTCCTCGCCTGTGTGTTTAATGATGCGATATTCTCGTAACCCACCGTATCCATGTTTGAGTGTATATTCGATATGTTCCATCAGAGCCACTTGATCTTGCTGCGCAATCATTTCCGAGGCATGACGTCCAATAATCGCCTCTTTTGTATCAAATCCAAACATGCGTGGAGATGCTTGATTAACATCGATGATAGTACCCTGTAGGTCGGTGAGGTTGATTGCGTCCGCGATGGTATCAAACATAGTCTGGAGTTTTTTCTGATTTTCTTGCAGTGCCTCCTCCGCCTGCTTGCGCTCGGTGATATCACGAATAACTACCAGAATACCTTCTGTTCCATCGCTGAGTTTCAGCAAGTTGGGGTTCGTTTCCGCGATGATTTTACTGCCGTTCCTGTGATTGATACCGATTTGGATTGATTGCGCGGGGGCTCCATTTAAAGTATCTCCAAAGGTGCGAGATATTTCCTGCAAAGAGTCAGCATTGAGAATATCCATATCAGCGAAATTCTTACCGATTAACTCCTCAGGTTCATAACCAGAAATATCCTTTATTTTCATATTGGTATCGATTATATTTCCGCTCATGTCAACGTATACAATGGTGTCACTAACGCTTTCAAAAATTGTCCGAAACTTCGCTTCGCTTGCTCGTAAATTATCCTCTGCCTTTTTCCTATCGGTAATGTCTCGCAGTGTACCGGAAATTCCAGCAATGTTACCAGATTCATCGATGATAGTATTGGCGTGATCCTCAACCCAGAATTTGTCACCGCTTTTCTCAACAAGCCTGAATTGCGAATTGAACACCTTTCCGGTTTGCATCGTTTGGGTGAACTCTTCAATTATTCGTTCGTGATCTTCTGGAGCTATGAACTCGAGCATATTCTTGGAAACAACTTCTTCTGGCGCAAATCCATAGCGTGTGGCCTGTGGCCCAATATACGTTATTATTCCCTCTGCGTCTGCTGCATAGACCAAATCATTTGTGTTTTCGATCAAATGACGGTATTTCTCCTCGCTTTCCTGAAGTGCTTCGATGGCCTGCTGCCGTTCGGTTGTATCGATGGAGATGCCGATGAGTCCAACAACATTGTTTTGTGCATCGAAGATGGGAGTATAATGGTTATTCCATACACAGCCGCCAACCTCAATGTCTATGGAAAACTCCTCTCCTTCCAAACCGCGCTGGATTGCTTCCAACGCTTTATGGTCTGTTGCATAAATATCGAACACTGATTGCCCAACAAGTTGTCCCGGCTGGAGGTCCAATTGTTCTAGCGCACGGCCTTCTGAAAGGGTAATCAGTCCATCTTTATCTGTAGACCACAGAATGATTGGAGTGGCATTTATGACTGAGTGCAAGTGCTGCCGGGTTTCGCGCAAAGCCTCTTCAAGTTGCGTCAGTTTTGCTTCTATGCACAATTCTCGATTGACTCGGCGAATCACTTCGGGCAGCATATCCAGAGTTTTGGAATCCTTTATCAGGTAATCCCGTGCGCCGAGTTTCATCATTTGCACGGCGGTTCTTCCGTCTCCTAAACCTGTCATCAAGATAAAAGGAACGGTTTGCCGATTTTCTTCCAATTGCTGTATAAGCTGATTTCCTGTCATATCGGGCAATAAGAAGTCTAAAAGGAGTAGGAAGTTGGGATCGTTTCTGATCTTTTCAATAGCCTCGGCACCTGTTTTAACACGGGTAACCTGCTGACCTGCTTTCTTGAGGGTTTTCTCGATAAGTGTTGAAAGACCTTCGTCGTCTTCAATAATGAGGATCGGTTTGTTAGTTGCAGGAGACTCTTTTATAAAAGAAATCTCAGAGCACATGGGATTCATACTCGAGGGCGCTTTTTGGGTTCTCCCCAACTCCATCTCGAGTTCCTTGATATATACCTCTAATTCTGCCCTTGATTTCTTCGTCAACTTAATCATAGTTCCCCTCTGGTACTGCTCATTGTTTCGATCTGACAATCATCCTTATCTGTGGAAAAACCCATCCATCCCTTCAGGGGGATGATGGGTTTTATGATCCTGGCGTCTCCCTTTGATACGCTGGTATAGTACTGCACAATCAATGTACAGTGGTTTTCATCTCCTTAGTTGATGCGTTTTACCACCCTACTTGTGAGTATTCCTTTTTATGTTTTATCATGATATCCATGAATTCGGCTGTGGGCAGAACCAGGAGCATTCCCCTGATGTCGCGCTCTTTAGTGGCGAAAATTGCCTCCATAGCGAACATCTCGTCGCGGTCCATCATGACGTCAATCAGAGCTACATCCAAAATCGCTCCTACCATATCCATCATGACAGTAGGTGGTGATGGCATCAGGCGTATACTGGTGTTATCGGCTACGGAGTTCATGAAGAAACTTGCAGTTACATTGCCCATCTCCTGCAGTGCCGAATACTCCAACTCCCCCAAATCATCTGTTGTGCCAGGTTCTTCACCCAACAGAATGTCAATCAGACCAAAGGCTACGGGGATGGGATAGATGAGCATGATGTGGCCAGTAGCTCCTCCGGTCATTGCCACATAGCTGACTATTACTTCGTTCTCGACCCCCCCCACAAGGTCAGCTATCTGTGTTACGGGGATAATCTTAAGGTCTATCGCGGTTACTTTGATATCAACGCCCATGAAGTCTGAAAGGCTAGAAACTGCGTTTCGTATTCCAGCATCTACTAACTCTGCCCATCTCGCCAGTTCTACTTCGTGAATTCCCGTTTTTTGTTCTATCACAGCTTTGCCTCCATGTGGTATCTTCAGGGTTGAATAGACCCACTGTATATTTTTGCTATTCTCCCATCACCACCAGTTTGATCAAGCTAGAAATATCCAGTATCAGAGCTACTTCTCCGGTTCCCAGTATGCTGGCTCCAGCAATGCCCTTTACTTCACCTATATAATTACCCAGAGATTTCACTACCACTTCCTGTGGTTCCTTGAAAGAATCAACCACCAGACCTATCATTCTATCTCCCATTTTTACTACGGCAATGTGGATGATGCCGTCAGGGTCCCTATTACTCGATCCTGTTTCAAGTACTTCTTCCAGAAAAAGAAGTGGTACAACACGATCTCGCAGTCTTATCACTTTCCTTTGGGTAACAGTCTGGATCTCGCTTGGCTGTATCCGTAGTGTCTCGGAAACGGCTACCAGAGGAATGGCATAGGTCACACCACCGGAGGAGATCAGTAGTCCGTTGATAGTTGCTAGAGTTAGAGGCAGCTTGAGAGTAAACTTGCTGCCCTGTCCCAGCTTGGTCTCAACGTTGATCATCCCGTTGAGCGCCTCGATGTGCGATTTGACGATGTCCATGCCTACTCCCCTGCCGGACACGTCCGTGATTTTTTCGGCAGTTGATAGGCCCGCTTCAAAAATCAAATCCACAGCTTCATGATCGTCCATCCTTGCAGCCGCATCAGGGCTGATGACTCCATTACTAACAGCCTTTTCCTTGAGAGCTGCCCCGTTAATTCCTCCGCCATCATCCTCGACTGTAATGGCAATATAGCTTTGCTCATGAGCCGCTGCCAGGCGGATGGTTGCTTTCTTTGGTTTCCCGGCAACCTTGCGCTGATCAGGTGTTTCTATTCCATGGTCGATGGCGTTTCTGAGAAGGTGCACCAGCGGATCACGGATGTGCTCAATAACCGAGCGATCAATGCCGGTTTCCTGCCCTTCCACTACGAAATTGACCTGCTTGCCACTTTTTTGTGCCAGATCCCTGATAAGCCTGGGGAATCGGGTGAATACTGTACCCACCGGCATCATTCGGGCTTCAGTTATATCCAGCTGGAGATCATCTGTTATTTTGGTGATGTTGGTAAGGGTTTTGCTCAGAGCGAAGATATCGTCATCATCCCGGTATTTGGATGTGAGAAGGCTGCTGATCCGATTGAAAGCCGTTCTGGCTACTACCAGCTCCCCGATTTGATTCATCAGACTATCGAGCCGTTCTACATCAATGCGAACCGTCTCAGATACCTTGACTGTCTCCTGAGTACCTGATTTTTCCATATTGCCGGAGGATTTCTCTTGCGTTTCGGCTGCTGAATCAACAATCTCCTGTGCTGCAGCAGTTGCATCATCCAGTTCATCATCGGATTCGGGATCTTTCTCTTTAGATGTAGTAGTAGCTTGAGTAGGGTCATAAGGGTCAATACTCGTATTGGCAATATCAGGTATCTCGCCGAGCACCTCGTTTATTTCATCTTGCTCGATCATACCTGCCAGTATCAACCCCAATGCAGCCCCTGCCTTTTCTGCTTCGATTTCTTCCTGAGTGGGGTTTGAGGCGATAATTGTGCCCTTCTCTCCCAAGTCGTTCAGTACCTGAAAAAATCTAACTGCACCCCATGGACTTCCCGGTTCAATAGCCACAGTTATTTGATATGCTTTGCTGCCAGTGGAGAGCAATTCCTGCAGTCTCTTTCGGCCTTCTTCGCTTACTGATACTGAAATAGCTGCAGTTTCTTCTGAGGGGCCTGCAGTCACGGCAACCGATTCAGCGTTTGCCAGTTCTTCCAGCCTGGCGATCTCTGCAGTAACATCGATTTCGGTTTCCTGGTCCGCCGTCAGGTTTTCGCGAAGTATCCTGAGGTCATCCAGAGCTGCCAAAAGGGCATCGGCTATCTCGGTGTTCACAGAAAGTTCCCCGTGGCGAAGTTTGTCCAGTATGCTCTCCATTGCATGAGTCAACTCGGCCATCATGTCATAGCCCAGCATAGCTGAGGAGCCTTTAATGGTGTGCGCAGCACGGAATATCTCCTGGAGAAGTGTTTCATCATCGCTCTCATTCTCAAGCTTAATGATATCTTCATCCAGGAGTTGCAGTTGCTCATCGGTATCCTGGAGGAATACCTGGAGTTCTTCCGGTGTTACATCTGATGCTATCTGTACCATCTTGCCACCTCATCTTCAACGTGACTTCATCCGATTAGCCATGATCTCTATTATCGTCAATTGTCCCTTCTTGAGTTAATGAACCTCTGCTTCTATTTCCTCATCGGCTTCGTTGCCGTTAGTGATCCGGAATACACTGACGGATTCCTGCAATGCTGCGGCCATTTGTTTGAGCGAAGAAGACGATACAATGATCTCATCCATTTGGGCACCCATCTCTTCAGCTGAGGCCGATACCTGCTGTGTAGCTGCGCTGTTTTGTTCGGCAATACCGGCAACGCTTTCAATAGCTTTGCCTACTTCCTGTCCACTCGCCTCCATTTGATGTGCGGCTGCGGTACTCTGTTGAGAAAGCTCACCAACACTATCTATGATTTCCACCAGATTCGTAGCAGAAGCGCCCATCTGTTCTCCCGCTGCTGCTATCTGTTCGATCTGATCACTCACGTTTGTTGTGGATTGCAAGATATCTTCAAGTGCATCTCCGGCCTCGCTGGCCAGCCTGTAACCATCCTTAACCTCTGCGGACCCTTGTTCCATGGCCGTTACTGCTTCAGCAACACCCTTCTGAATGGATCCAATAAGCTCGGCGATTTCTTTGGTGGCTGATGCAGTACGCTCGGCAAGCTTCCTGACCTCATCGGAAACCACGGCGAACCCTCTGCCGTGTTCCCCGGCGCGAGCAGCCTCGATAGCTGCATTGAGTGCAAGGAGATTAGTCTGTGCAGCTATATCATCGATAACCGCGATAATGCTGCCGATTTTCTCAGATTGAGAGCCGAGTCCGGTCACTTTTGAAGCAGCGGTATCTACAGTCGCCGTAATCCTCTCCATTCCCTCGATGGTTTGCCTGGTGCGCTCTGCCCCATTTCGGGCAGCCTCAGCGGCTTCTTTGGAGCCTGAAGCAGCCACGGTAGCATTTTGTGCCATTCGTTCCGTTGCGTCGGACATTTCTCCAACAGCAACGGAGGCTTTCTCAACGCCCTCCGATTGTGACTGGGAACCACTGGTTATTACTGTAATACTGTTCTGCATATCCTCCATGCATGTAGCAGTCTGTTGAGCGGTTGCAGCCTGATCGGAAGCTCCCCTGGCCAGTTCCTGACTGGTGCTGGCTACCTGCTGGGTTGCCTCACCGGCTTGACTGGAGGCGGCGACGAGCTGTTCACTGGCATCAGCCAGAGAGTTCGCGTTCTCTTTGACCTGGCTGACAAGTTCAGTCAGGTTGGTGATCATTCGCCCCAGGGCTTCCATGAGCTTGTCTCCCTCTGATCTGCTACCCGCCTCAATAGTCAAATTGCCCTGCGAGATTTCCATAGCAATATTGGCAATAGAATTGAGTGATTTGATGATCATATTCAGACTGGTCCGGACATAATCGAAATCACCTTTATACTCCTCGGTAATTTCGTCAGGAATGTCGCCCATGGCGATGTCACTAAGGTATTCGATAGTGGTCTCCATCGCCCCGGCGAAGGTGTCAAGTATCTCGTTGACACCTTTGATGATGTCCTGATAATTACCCTCATACTGTTCAAGATCAGCACGAGTATCCAGTTGTCCTTCCCTGACAGCCTCGGCCAGATTTAACACACCACTGGTGACCTCCATCTCCTTACTGATGTTAACGATGAACTCCATAGCTCCCCGGACGTCCCCGGCATCGTCATAAGTAGGCGCCGCTGTGTATCGGATTGGCAGGTTCAGGCTTTCAGGATCGCAAATTGTTTCTCCAGTGAGAACTGCGTTATTCTCCATGGCCTGTGCACACCGGCACTCCTCAGTGTGGCAATGGATGGTTTTGAATAAGTCATAACACTTCTGCCCCACGCACTCTTCAATCGACATTCCCAGTGCATCAACTGCGGCCTGGTTGATGAAGTGAATGCTGAAATCCTTGCCGATGGTGAAAAAGGGCGTCGGTATGCCGTTGAGATATGCAATCTTCTTTTTAGCACTGGCCAGGGCACCCGCAGATTCCTTTCGCTCTGCCTCAAGTTGAGCTTCGAGATCCTCCTTTTCCTGGAGAGCAACTTGTAGCTGTGCCTTTATGGCATCCATATCCTCCTCGCATCCTTCTTCAGACACCTCTGCTGAATCTTCAGCAATTGCTTCCTGTTGCTCCTCAGGTATCTCCTGCTTCTTTCTGGCCATTGCATTTCTCCTTCGTTTAATTTGACAGCTTCTCTTAAGAATTTGTCAGCGTGTGGTAGAAACCAACAACTGTCGTTTATTTCCCCCGGAACTACTCAACTAATACTTTCTCTGCTACTGCGCCATTACCGTCAATATTGAATGCAGTCACTGAGTCCTGTAGTGTTGCGGCCATTTGTTTGAGTGATGTGGAGGATACAATAATCTCCTCTACCTGGGCCCCCATTTCTTCGGCTGAGGCCGATACTTGCTGGGTGGCTGCGCTATTCTCTTCGGCGATTCCGGCAACGGTCTCGATAGCCTTGCCTACCTCTTGTCCGGAGGCTTCCATCTGCTGTGCTGCTGCTGTATTCTGCTCTGTGATACCACCAACGTTATCGATAACAGTCACGAGTTCGTTAGCAGCAGCAGCCAATTGCTCTCCTGCTGCTGATATTTGTTCGATCTGATCACTTACCTTGTTTGTTTCCTGAAGGATGTCTTCAAGCGAATCTCCGGCCTCGCTGGCCAGCCTGTATCCGTCCTTAACCTCATTGGATCCTTGTTCCATGGCGGTTACCGCTTCAGCAACACCCTTCTGAATGGATCCAATAAGCTCGGCGATTTCTTTGGTGGCTGATGCAGTACGCTCGGCAAGTTTCCTGACCTCATCGGAAACCACGGCGAACCCTCTGCCGTGTTCCCCGGCCCGAGCAGCCTCGATGGCAGCGTTGAGTGCGAGTAGATTCGTCTGTGCAGCGATATCATCGATGACCGCAACGATGCTGCCAATCTTCTCAGATTGAGAGCCGAGTCCGGTCACTTTCGAAGCAGCGGTATCAACAGTCGCCGTAATCTTCTCCATTCCTTCGACGGTTTGGCGAGCACGCTCTGCTCCTACTTTGGCAGCCTCAGCAGCGGATTTGGAGCCTGCAGCAGCCTCGGTGGCGTTTTCGGCCAATTTTTCCGTTGAAGTAGACATCTCTCCAACAGCAACGGAGGCTTTCTCAACACCATCGGCTTGTTTCTGGGAACCTTGGGCGATTTGGGCTATGCCGTCCTGCATTTCCTGCATGGAACTGGCAGTTTGTTGGGCAGTCGAGGCCTGGTCAGAGGCTCCTCTGGCCAGTTCCTGACTGGTGCTGGCGACCTGCTGGGTTGCCTCGCCGGCCTGGTTAGCGGAGGTGGAAAGCAACTCGCTGGCGCTTGCCAGGGAGTTTGCGTTCTCCATGACATCTCCAACCAGTTGAGTAAGATTGTCAATCATCTGAGATAGGGAAATCATCAACTGATCTTGCTCTGATCTTGCTTGTACTCTGACGGACAAATCACCTTCGGCAATCCGTGCAGCTACTTGTGCCACCGAGTTGAGGGCATCAATGAGCTGAGCAAGATTACTGTTGATCTTTTCGAAATTATCTGCGCTCGACTGGGTGTGCTCATCGGCTTCACCTATCTCAATGTCAACGTTCATGTCTCCCACCGCGATCTTCTCCAAATTGGCAATCAGCCTGTTGACTTCAGTCTCCTGGTAGTCAGCTTGCTTAGTAGCTACCAGTGCAGCGTTCTTGACCTCGGTCTGGTCCATGACGATCTCGAACGCGCCGATGGTGTTGCCTTCTAGATCCTTTACCGGCCGACCGGTGTATGAAATTAAGAGGTCAGCTCCGTTGGGATGGGCATCAGTTTCGCTGGTCTCCTTTTCTCCGCTTGCCATAGCCATGCCGCAGGCACAGTTCTCTGAGCCGCAATCGGATGTTTTGAAGTGGTCGTAGCATTTCTGCCCGATGAGTTCTTCCTGGCTCATATCAAGGACATCCGCACCAATCTTGTTAATGTAGCGAATACCAAAGTCTGTATCCACAATCAAGGCCGGAGTAGGTATTTCATCGATGTTCCCCACCAGGCTGTCAACCACGGCGTTCACGCCTTCTGTGACCTTGGCAAAGTCTCCCTGGAATTTGCTGGCATCAGCGCGGACTTCAAATCGCCCTTCAACGGTTGCCTGAACCAGTGTGGTTACTTCATCCACCAAACCGTTCACGGAGTCGATACACCCGTTGAGGCCTTCTTTGATTTTGTTAAAATCGCCATTGTATTCTTCTGTGATCCTCTCCGGGATGTTACCACTGCCGATGTTTTCAACATACTCAATGGCGCCATTGATAGTCCCAACGAAGACGTCGATGAGGCCATTCAGGCAGGTAACAACCATGCTGAAGTCCCCCTCGAAATTGGCAGGGTCTCCGCGCTTATCAAGTTCCCCCCCCGGCTGCAGCTTCTGCGAGTGTCATCAGTTCATCGGCGAATGACTCGATCTGATTTTCCAGTTGCTGCTTTTCCTGAAGTACGGTCTCGAGTTCCGCTCGGACGGCTTCCAGTTCCTCCTGCTCCCCCCCTGATGGTGCTGTTTCCTCTTCAACAGCTACTGTGTCCTCCTCGAGGGGCATTTCTTCGATTTGCTCTTCAATAACTGCCTTTTTCTTTTTTGTTGCCATTGTTTTCCTCCTGTAATTTGATATTTCAAGCCCATCAGTGGGACAATCGTTAACTTGAAGTGCTTATAGCGCTTTGATCATGTATAGTCACCTCCATTGACTTCTAATGGAAGTTGGGTATGGTCCATATTTGTATAGTGCCATCATTGCGCTCATACCCTTGCAGTCTCGGCAGTGGCCGATCCTTCCTTTAGGGTAACTTCTGCAGCTGCAGGAATTTCTGCCTCGGGTGTTGCTGTCTTCTCCTCGGCAACGCTCGGCCCTGCTGTTGTAAATGCTGTATCTACAGATGCTTGTGGCTTTGGTGTTGCCATTCTCTGCACGACTGCACTCAGGTCCGGTTTTCCAGCTGCTTCTGCAGCTGCAGAAGTTGTAAAAATTTGTATCATTTTTAGTTCCATTTATCCTGCGTTTCAATGATCCCCTCCCCTCAACTCCCCCTTGGTGAGAGCAGTGGAAGTGTCACTTCCTTTTTTCTCTCATCAAAATGAGGGGAGGGGAAAAACATCCAAATTCAATTAAGCCCGTGCTGGTTGAAACAAGGGCAGTACCCCTTATCTGATCCTTGAATGTGTTTAACCAGCCATTCCTTAAGAAATCCCATTACTTGTACAGAGAGCATGACCTTACCAGCATCAAACTCCTTGATGAAATCTCCAACTTTAGCCACGAACTCCTGGTGTTCTTTTTTATGTGCAACGGAATCGGGATACTTGAACTGATCGAAGTATTTCTCCTCAGTGGAGAAATGTTCACCGGTGTAATCGGCCAGGCCCATAAGTATATTGCCGATAACATGTTTCCCTTTCCCCTGTTGCATGGCTTCATTGAGTTCATTAATCATTGTCACTAACTTCTTATGCTGTTCGTCTATTTCCGTTACGCTGACGCTCAGATTGTCGGTCCATGTAATAAGTGCCATGAATATCTCCTCGGCCTTTTAGCGAACATTCGAAATGATTGATTCTCAGGCTGCTATTGCTTCTTCGTCAGCTGGCTGTGCTATCATTTCTGCTAATCCCGCCATTGTTCCATCCAGGGCGAGCACCTTCTCGAGGTCAAGTAAAATGATCATCCTGTTCTCCAACTTGGCAATACCAAGAAGGTAATTGGATTCTGAACCGCTAATAACCGATGAAGGTGGTTCCACTGAATCGGCGGGAATACGGAATACTTCTGTTACTGCATCTACCAGGCATCCGATGAGCCTTCCATTAATATCAACAACCACAATTCGAGTATCTTTAGTTTCCTCGCTTAAAGACAGGCAAAACACTTTTCTCAGGTCAACGACGGGGATAACTCTTCCTCTGAGGTTAATTACACCTTCGACGGCATCAGCAGTTCTTGGCACCCTGGTAATTTCCTGCATTCTCTCAATACCGCTCACTTTGCTGATATCTACACCATAAGATTCATCAGCAAGACTGAAAACTACCAGTTGTTCTAATTCAGTTTCGTTGGCGCCCATATTAGCTGACCTCCCGTTTGTGTTCTTTTTTAAAGTGACCAACAGACTAAAGTTACCGGATGTGTTCCTAGTGTTTCCGATGCTGCCGGGTTTGCTTATGATACTCGTTTTGTGCCCTTCGTTCGTGTCGTTTGGTCTTGATTGCCAGGATTCTTTCTGCCTGACGCTCCCATGAGGGATTCTCGGAGCTCATACCCAGGATGCATTCCAGAACTTCTTTGCCAAATGGTCGTTTAAGAGTATTTGTTCCTGGCATGGCTATTACCTCGCGAAACGAAACATTTCACAACCTGTAATAGGGTTGGTCGGGATAGTGATCCTTTTCATATTTCTGCCATTCTTTCTGAATGCATTCCTGATAAGTGAATCCCATTTGTACCTTCTTCCAGTTAAGATAAGC
>CAZWIP010000065.1:1158-13853 GCA_964634125.1 uncultured Dehalococcoidia bacterium | reverse complement strand
TCCCAAGATTGCCTATGCTACCAACTGATACTATTTAATTGCCGGAGTAATATGTAACTCCATACGGGCAACTGCAACTTTGTTCCCTATCCGCAGCACGTAACCGGAAGTTGAAAAGTTGTTACCCGTCCCCGGTAGCAAATAGTCTATACGAAGGTCAATTGTGCCGATCCTGGTGGCTTTCTTCATAATCTTCTCTATGGGTTGTCCTCTGGATCGCTTGAATTGCTTGAGAAAAACGACGTGGCCTCCCGTGATATCCAAAATAGCTGAGATGACACCCCCATGCAAAGTACGGTAGATGTAGTTTCCTATTAACTCGTCCCGCATCTCAAATTTCAAACTGGCGTTGTCCAAATCGGGTGAATCCATTGTGAAACCGAGAAATTGATTGATTGCGGGGTTATGTTGTGCATGAAAAAACTCTACCAACGCCCGCAATTCGTCATCCTCAAATTCGATTCCCATAGCCTATCTCCTTTCGTGGGGCTTGAAGCCGCTTCTAGTTGGTATTCTGCCGAGGAACATATTATTTGTCAATTGGATGCTGGGTTTACATAAAACAATTTTAGATTCGGTTCTCTGCTGTGGAGCGATCTGGTTATTCGTGAAAGCTATTGCCAATGATCTGATTGAATAGACCATAATAAGTCAAGTGTTGACGAATCAGATAATGCATGTAAAATTAAGACCCTGTTTCATTTTAGCAATTATGGGCATATTGTGCTCAATTGTCGTTCAAGAACAGGAAGGCTCAAACTAATAGGAGGGAGGTAGAGGTAGGTGGTCGTGGTTCGAGGAAGAGAGCTTATGGCTATCCTGGATTCAAACGGTGAGGCAGGTTACCATTTCATGAGGAAACTTGCTTCTATCATTACTTCTAGACTTGCAGAAACAGCCGAACGTTTGATGCATCAGACTGCCGAAATGGAAACCTATCGGGTCATGTGAATCTGGTGAGGATGGCCGGCATACCGTATTGCGATCCTGCCAAGTTATAGCTATCGACAATCAACCATTACAGTTTGGTGTGCCGGCCTCCTCGTTTTTTTGGACAAAACTGTTATTCCTCAAACAATAAACCTGCAATATTTAGTCCGTATCTGTTTTTGCCCGTGTCACGATTCGGGTCAATGTTGTGTTTTGTCATCCAGTTGTAATCCGTTGAATATTCAGTTCATGTGTGACCAGAGATCCAAGGCTACGCATTCTTCCTCTATTTCATCATCCCACCACATCTCATCACCCATGAACTTGCCCTGTTTGGCATAGGCATGTCCATTCTTTTTTAGATAGGCTATGGCGAATCGATAGAGGCCTGGCAGTTGCTCACAAACCACTTCAGTCACCGGGCCTATGGAAAACACCTGGGGAATACTGCATTTTTGCATTTCGTTCTCAATTTGGCAGACTCGCCACATGCCAACATCGTCTTCGTCAATGTACACTACTACGCTTGTCATTGAGGCAATAAACACTTCATCTGGTTGCTCACCTTTAAGCATTACCCACCTCCTTTTATTTGCCATCGGGAATGATCCCGTGACGATTTACTTGTGAGCTTGTGCTATATTTGGTGATCGTATCCCATGGGTATCACCCCCAGACTATGTACGATTTCCAGTTGTTTTCAAAGTGCGGTTATCGTTTAAGGGGTTTAAGAATACATGTGATATTGTTTTTTCGGAAGAGGGTCGACATGTAAACCAGAGGCCCATTTGTATAGGATTTATTTGAGGGGTAGCAACCATATAAATTTGGTGGCTAACATGTATGGCTGAAGTTACAATAGGAAAAGCGCCCCATAAATTACTGCGAGGCGCTTTGATTTCAAAAGAATTAGCGCTATTTGCTGCGAAGGTATCGGGTTGGAGTGTGAAAGGGCTAAGCATTTGGGTCACTCCTTAGCAACAAAGTCTTCAGCGACCTAGTTCATGAGTGGCCAGGGATCTGCTACCCAGTACTCCTCCTCTCCCATTTCTTTTTCCCATTCAATCATGTCACCTGCATAATACCCCTTGCGGACAAAGGCTGATCCATCTATTTTCAGGTAAGCCACGGCGATTCGTCCTGATCCAGTCAGTTTCTCCCCGACAATCTGGGTAACCGGTCCCATTGAGATAACTACCGGTTTTCGGCATACCTGAACACCGTTTTCGATAGAGCATAATTTACACATTGCAACATCATCCTGATCTATGTACACTTGCATACTGGTCTCTGGAGTGATCACAACCACTTCAGAGGATTGGCCTTTATACATTACGTGCCTCCTTCTCTGGTATTACCGATGTGTTGCTCGGTAGGTGCACTCTGTTATGAGAAGCCTCTAAACAAGGCCACCGGAGTGTGGATTAAATGACTACCCGGTGTAGTGTACAGGATACAATGTGCCTAATATTTACTAAAGAGTGCTCACCCCCAACTTGATAGCACCGAGGAGAGATATTTGGATTGAGGGGTTACCCCCAATGCTATCCGGTGTTTGATATGAGGACGTGAAATGAGGTGAATTTGTTCCTGCTTAACATAAAAAGAGCCCCAAAAAAGGGGCTCTCATACACCAAATTGGCCTTTCAACGAGACTAGATTACGTTTTCTTCAGACAGTTTATTGAGTTCTTCCTCACTTATTCCGAGGAGGTCTGCGTAAATGTTGGCATTATCGGCTCCATAGGGTGGTGCGGCTTTGTCCAGTGTTCCAGGCGTTTTTGAGAATTTTATGGGGACCCCAGGTAAAGGAACATTACCTAGTTCGGGGTATTCGATATTTACTATCATCTCCTGTGCCCAGGCGTGAGGGTCTTCGTAGAATTCGGCGATGTTGTTTACTCGCCCATGAGGAACGCGTGCCTTTTCGAGCGTTTCGGTAATTTCTTTGTATGTTCGCTGTCCGGTCCACTTACTGACTATTTCGAAGAGGGGTTCGCGGTTCTCATAACGGGAAATATCATCTGAAAATCTCGGGTCATCCAGCAGGTCTTCCCGTTCGATAATTTGACATAATCGCTTCCATATGAAGTCGCCAATAGCGCTGATCATCATCCAGTCACCATCTTTTGATTGGAAGCAGTCCGTGAAGTTAAAGAAGCTGGCGTTTCCGTGTTGTTCCCGTACCAGTCCGGTGAGCTTGTATTCTGCAGCGAATAAGGCGCCACCCATAGCTGCACCGACGTTGAACATAGATACATCAACAAATTGTCCCTCTCCGGTTCGTTCTCGGTTGAAAAGGGCCATCATAGTACCCATTGCGGCAGAGATAGCAGTGCTGAAGTCCATTGGCGCTGTGCCGTATCGGGTGGGGGGATTATCCGGGAAGCCAGTAAAACTCATTGGCCCACAGATAGCTTGAGCGATCGAATCGAAACAGTTTCGTTTAACGTAAGGTCCGTGGTGACCAAAGCCGGTGATATGAGTTACAATAATCTTTGGGTTTATTTTGCATAATTCATCATAGGCCAATACTTGCTCTTCAGGAGTGCCGGGGATGAAATTGTGTAGAACAATATCCGCATCTTTAACTAGTTTCTCCAGAATTTCTTTTCCTTTATCAGTTCGCGTGTTGAGAGTGATGCACTTTTTCTGTGCGGTGAGAATTACAGATGAAAAGATAGCATCTCCGTTAGGGGCAAACGGACCGAATTTTCTATCTTCGGAACCTCCGACCTTCTCAACTCTGGTGACATCCGCGCCATTCATAGCTAGCAGTAAACCGCAATAGGGCCCTGCGAAATAGCTGGAGAAATCCAGCACCTTAACTCCATCCAATGCCTTTGCCATTCCCAAGCCTCCTGTTTTTCTTGAGGAACCTCTGATCCTCCCTCCATTATCTCCCAATCTGGTAGGGGTTCAAAGTTTTGAACCCCTACACAAAAACGGTGTGTCTCTGATACAAAGACCGCGGCCTTACAACGTAAGACCGCGGCTAATAGTTTTTTAAGGTTGTTAAGAAAAGCTTTCTTTAATGCTTACTCTTCACTTGGCGTTCATCAATAATTGCCCAACCACCGATTAATCCTGTGACAGCTAAAGCCAGCCAAAGCAATGATGCAACTAGATCGTCAGAGAGGATGAACCCGATAGTCATCAGGGTCACCCATATAGCCAGCGATACCATCGAAGTCACGAGGTTATCTGCCAGAATTGAGATAACAAACCCAACAGCGGCCAAGACCACTGCAGTTATGACTATTGCAGTCATGTTGCCTCCTCGTGACATCAGCCTAGCACATTCCGTGCTGCATGTATAGTCCGGTCACACCGTGCAAACTTCTCTGAAAGAAAGATTAGCCTTAGCTTTTAGAGCTTATACAGCTTAACAGCGTTGTCTCTCAAGAGCTTCTGGATGCTCTTGTCTTTGAGTCCCATGTTATCAAGCTGGCCAAAGAGCGTTTTCCATGGCCATCCGTTGGAACCGAATAAGGTCTTGTCCCGACCGCGGGTGTTCATGAAATTCACGATATTCGGCGCGAGGTATTGCGGATTATGACCGGCGATATCTACGTAAACGTTGGGGTGCTTCCAGGCCATAGCCTCCATCTCTTCGGTCCAGGGCCATCCTGTGTGTGAACCTACGAAGTTGGTTTCGGGGAAGTCCAAAGCTACTTCATCAAGATAAATTGGGCGGCCGCATTCGTTGGGATAGAGTTCCATGCCGTGCCCAAGTTGCATGGCGACAGGCACTCCGAGCTCACCGGCTTTGGCGAAGAGGGGATACATTCTCTTGTCATTCGGAGCTATGCCGAAGGTCATGAAATGACCGTAAACACCCTTAAATCCCCATTCTTTCACGGCTACGTCCAGCTCTTCTAGGCTCTTGGCGATGTTGAAGGGATCATATCCCGCAATTCCAACAAGCCTGTCCTGATGACCTTTAATAATGTCGTAGACTTCTTCATTAGTCCACATCAGGCCCGGCTCATGACGGGTGTAGGAATAGAATTTACAGGCGCAGACGAAAACCTTGGCCACGCCCTGTTCATCCATTCGCTTGATGAATTCCTCTACCGAGCAATCTCCCTGAGTGTAACCTTCTTTGGGTACGTGCTTGAGAAGTGAGTTGATCATCAGGTCCATCTCGTACGAACCGTAGAATCTTGCGATCTGCTCCGGTGTGAACGGATACTGCATCACATCGATCGCGCCTACTTCCTTACATGGTACATCTGACATTTTTTCCTCCTTATTGTGTACGGTTGTCAGTTTTCAGTTTTTGGCTGTCGGTTACCCTATTGAAACTGATCATTGATAACCGATAACTGACAACTTTATTACTTCATCCATTTGGCGGCCTGTCCCAAAATGGAGCGCGAAATGATCATTCGCTGCATCTCACTGGTGCCGCCGAAGAGCGTGTAAACCCTTGCATCCCGGATGAGTCTCTCGATGGGATAATCCTTGGTGTAAGCAATCCCGCCGACAATTTGAAGCGCTTCGCCCAGGACCTCTACACAGCACTCGCTGGTATACAGTTTAAGAGCCGATGATTCCTTAGTCGCCGGTTTGTGCATGTCAACGGTTCTTGCACATCGCCAGGCCAATAGTCGTGATGTTTCGATCTTGATGAACATATCTGCTAGACGGAACCCGATAGCCTGATGATTACCGATAGGAGTGCCAAACTGGATTCTTTGAGTAGCATATTTGGCGGCGATCTCATAGGCGGTTCTCATTGGGCCGATGAAGAGCCCGCCGGCTGCAGCACGCTCGGGATCCAGTTCATTCATAGCAACTTCAAATCCCTGCCCGGGTTCACCTAAGCGCATGGAATCGGGTATGCGAACATCGGTCATTTTAAGCCATGAAAGGGCCATCCCTCCCATTCCCATGAGCGGATAGTCTTTGACTACTTCGAATCCAGGTGTTTTGGTATCAAGTATGAATGATGTCAGTTTTTTGCTGGTCTTAGCATCAGGATCGCTCAGAGCGTACATAAGAAGATAATCAGCCTGGCTGCCGTTCCCGATAAATCGCTTTTCACCATTGAGAACCCAGTCATCACCATCTTTAACAGCGGTAGTCTCGGTTCCGGCCACATTCGAGCCGGCTGCCGGTTCGGTCATACCCATGCCGCCGACATACTCACCCTTGAGCAGTCCCATCATCACGTTTTTCTTCTGTTCCTCCGTGCCGTGGGAATAAATTGGCATGGCCAGAAAAGTACAGGTGGGAACCAGATGAGCCGGGGCCACCCATCCGGGGGCTGCCAACTCTTCCATAGCGATCAGTTCAGCAGTACAATTTCGTCCGCCGCCACCCCACTCTTTGGGGATCATCTGGTTGGAATAGCCCGCCGCCGCCGCTTTCTTGCCGATCTGAGTGGTCAGTTTCTTATCCTGATTCTCATCAATCTGATCGACGTATGGCAGGACTTCTTTGATGGCAAATTCCCGCACTTCCATGCGGAAGACATTCTCTTCGTCGGTGAAATAAGGGAGATCTTCGGGCATGCAACTGGAACCCAGCCGCGGCGCGATTTCCTCGTAATCAGTTCGTTTGAATGGTTCTATCATTATAGATGAACCTCCTTAGTGTTTATCACCCTGCAATTGTAGGGGCAATCCAATGTGATTACCCTGGCAGGCATGTCGGGCAGACACGCAGGTCTGCCCCCTACGCCCAATCCTTCTTCTTCTTTAGCCACGGGGCCTTTTCGACCACCTCGTCGATCACATCAAGGATTCCGGGCGGATTGCAGTTGTGCTGTGGGTCAAGGGCATCTTTCACTTTTCTGGCGAACTTATCGTAATTCGGGCCATAATTCGGGCCGTCAAGTGAGAGCGGACTGTCTGTTTGAATGAAGAAGCTCAGGGCACCGCTCTTGATAAGCAGTTTTGGTCCGGCGATCTGGTAGTACTCATCAACCTTGTGCAGTTGCTTTTCGGTATCGTTCGGATCCCAGTAGTTCAGGAATTCCAGGTATCCGCTGTGACCGAAGTCATTGGTCTGGAACCAGCCCTCATCACCGTAGTCCGGCATGGTAGGTGGCGTAAACTTGGCTTTGAGTTTAGAAAATTCCACACCGGTCTTGATGCCGCAATCGATAGTATCCACCTGTCCGGTTACCGACATGAACGCCCCGGTGAGCCACCACATGGAGACAGAGTCGGCCGATTGCATCCATGACTGGTCGCCCTGGAAGGTGCGCCGGTGAGTCGCGCCACGCTTTTCGGCGATGGCCATCAACACCTTCTCTTCATAATCGAGCTGTTTGGCCGAAGTGTAACCGATCAGTAATATACGCAGAACGTGAGACCCGGTCACTTCCTCATGCTTGCCCTTCGATTGCTTCCACTTCTCCCAGAAGTCTTCCTTCGATCCGGCCTTGGCGAGGTATCGCCATGCAACGGGAACCCGGGTAGCCGCGGCGGCGATCTCGGCATGCCCCAGATCGTACATAAACTCAATCAAGGATTCCTTCGAAGGGCAGGTGAAGTTGTACCACTTCATCCGGTGCTCCGGGAATTTGAGGAAGGTATTTGGAGTGATGCCTGTTTTCGGGAGAGGCTCGTGGTGGAACGGGAACAGCTTAACGCACATTTTAGTCACAATTCCCAGAGAGCCGAACCATCCGATACTTCCCCTTAAAATACCGCGCAGATCAGGCCCAATACCTTCACCCCAGTATGGATCGTCACCGCTGGCCAGCGAACCCAGCCGCACGATCTCGCCGCTGGGGAGAATCCATTCGCATCCCATGATGCGGCGGTTGGCCATGCCGGTGCGATAAGTGAGCGGTGAGAAACTCCAGATGAGATGATTGGGAACCACACCTACCTGTGAGCCGCCTCCCGGAACCATGGTGTAAAGTCCGTATTTAAGAGCCTCTGCCTGTAGCTGGGCGAAGATAACACCGGTGCCGCAGGTAGCGTTCATATTTTTGGGATCGATCTCCAGTGATTTGAAGCGTTTGAGATCGAGGAAAAGACAGTCATCAAATCGGGGCCCAGCCTGTGGGAACCAGAGAGTGCTCGACGGCGTGTATCCGATCTTGTATCGATTGGCTATTTTGATGATTTGCTGAACTTCCTCAGCAGTACCGGGCAGTACCACGCACGCAGGGTCTCTTCCCAGAACCCTTGCTTCGGCGGTGTAGAACCCTCGGTCTTTGAGGGTATAGGCACGGCAAACCTCCGGTTCCTGTGAGATATATTTTGAGCCGACAACTTGTTCTATGGCTTTATATGCTTCTTGAGGAATCATTATATCCCCCTTCCTGTGAGTGATGCGTAGAGCAACTCGGTTACATCATAGACCCCAATGGGCCGATCTTGATCAGCGGCTACATACGAGAGGTTATCATTGCAGTACGGGCAGGCGCTGGCGATTGCCTCGGCACCGATATCCTGCGCTTCTTCCAGCCGATGATCTGCAGTGTTCCGGGCCATTTCCGGGTAAGCCTCTGCTACTCCTCCGCCGGCTCCGCAGCACATAGTGTTCTCTTTCATCCGAATGAACTCGGTGAGTTCCAGCCCCGGAATTGCATTGAGAATGTCGCGGGCGGGCTGGTAGGGGACATCCGATCCCCGGCGATATTGCTTCGGTGGTTCAGTAACGCCCCACTTACCACGTGTTCCATGCCAGGGGACCCAGTCATCACTGAGGCGTGCCAGGTTACAGGGATCGTGATAGGCAATTTTTAAGTTGACAGGATGTGTAGGTTTGAGCTTACCGGAAGCGATCTTCTCAGCGGCCAGCTCGGTTATGTGGATTACCTTGTATCCCATCTCCTCGGTGGGTTTGTCCATCAGCTTAGGATAATCAACTTTCCAGGTTTTGTAGCATTCGGCGCAACTGGTAACGATGGTTTTGGCTCCGGATTTCTTGAGCGCGGCAATATTGCGTTTGGCCTGTTTAAGAGCGGCATCAGCCATGCCTGCTACATAGTAAGGATGACCGCAGCAGGCTTCTTCGGGAAAGAGGTCCCATTTTACTTTGGCCGCGTCCAGAATACCGGCTGTGGCAATGGCAATATTTTTGTCTTTGTACGAACTGTTGCAGCCGACGAAATAGACCATCTCCGGTTTCTTTGATGTTTTGATGTTCTTGGGTAACCAGTTGCCACGGCTTGCTGCTGAAGAACCGTAACGGTTGCCGCTCTTGGCGATCTTGTCGGTGACTTTCTTATGTCCCGGAAGAGGACCTTTGCCTTTTTCCACCGCACGTATGCGCAGGGTTTCCAAGACCATTCCGGGATCGAGGTCCAGGTTTCGCTTACACCCGATATCGCAGGCTCCGCACAGGCAGCACTTGTAGATAATATCGAGAGTGGTTTCATTGAAATCGAAGGTTCCGTCCAGCAGTCCCAACGCCAGCTTGGAACGCCCGATGGCGGAGTAAGCATCCAGTTCGCATTCATGCAGGCTGGGACAACGCATGCCATATTTAACACCGGAACAGTAGACATGATCTACCCAGACGCAGCCCTTGCATCCGCAGCAATTGAAAGCATCCCAATGATAATCTTCCAGTTGAGGGATGGTGGTTTTGGCTTTGGTTGCCTTGCTGGCAATTGATTTAGACACGGTTGTTTTTTTTGCTTTTGCCTTGGTGGATTTGACGCTGGCAGATTTGGATGCCGTTGCCTTTGGTTTAGCCGATTTGGTTTTAACTGATTTTGCTTTGGTCATTAAATCAATACCTCCCCTAGAAGCAAAGCTTCCCCGGATTCAGAATGTGATTGGGATCGAAAATGTCCTTGGTCTGTTTGAGTAGTTGAGTGTAGCTTCCTGCTTTCTCATAGACCAGGGAGGACATTATCTTTCCGTATGGGCGGGTGAAGTGCGCTTCTAGCTTGAGCGCTTCCTCGATGGCCGCGGTATAGGCTGCCTCGACCATGTCTACTTCTTCGGTATCGTCCGGGTTGTAGTAGAAGTTGAATTCCACATGCGCTGCCGAGGCATTCTCGATTGGCTGGATGTACATACCTAGGTCGGCGGTATCGAACCCGCACGCTTCTGCAGCCGTGCTCACAGCGTCTACGAATAGGGGTGCTTCATCCAGTGTGGTGATAAAGAACATATCCTGGCAAGCGCCCAGGTTACGCCATTTCCAGTAAATTTCGTTTTCGGGCCACGGATTGCGAAGCAGATCCGGTAGAGTCCGAGTGGAACCGTACTCAGGGATCACTTCTGCAAGCGGAGAATCCGGGAAGACGTTGGCCTGCAATTCACGCAGAGCCTCTTCCTGGAAGGCGATCTTCTCTTCGGGGAACCATCTGCCTCCACCGAGAATGAGGATCATACCCCATTCAGGCAGCGCTTTGCGCAGTTTGATGAAATCGCCGGACATATCTTTGGCCAGAATCGTGGCCAGATTAAGATTATCCAGAGCCAGGCATTCGTGCCCGATCCTGCGGCGCTGGATGGCATATACTGCTTCAACCATTGTTTCCATGCAGTCGAAACCGATGAAGAATGATTTGTTGATTGGTGGCAGATACTCGGTCTTGATATTGGCCCAGGTGACAATTCCCATGGTGCCCTGAGCACCCTGTAACAGGCGAATGGGATCGATTGGGCCAGGCCCGTAGGGATAACCACCATCGGCGAAGTTCTTGGGGTATCCGACTGAACTGGCAGTACCCGTTCGGAACAGCTCACCGGTTGGCCAGATCATCTCCATCGAGGAGACGGGTTCGCCGTACTCAAACTGAGGATTCAAGGCAGGTTGCCGTTCCAGACACGATGTTACCACGGCACTTTTGGCATGTGGTAGAAGTGGATTCATCGTCATTGCCTGTTTCTTCTTCAGCTTAGCGCCCAGTTCCTTCCATGTGACTCCAGGCTCAATTAAGACCTTGCGGTTACGCTCATCGAATTCAACCAGTTTTTTCATTGAGCTCAGATCAACAACGATGCCTCCCTGATTGGCAACAACGTTTCCGTTGAAATGGATTCCGGAGCTGCACGGGATGACTGGAATTCCCTCTTTGTTAGCGAGTTGAACGATTTTTTGTGTTTCCTGAGCACTCTTTACCCGAGCCACGTAGTTGGGAACTCGCGAGGGGTCAAGGTTGTTGCCATTGGCGTAGGCTTTCATCTTGGCCGGATCATCGATAACACCCTTTTCCCCAACAATCTTGACCAGTTTATCCTTAATACTCACAGATTGTCCTCCTTCCTGAGATGTTTCAGGAAATCCCTATTGTGGTGTATGGCTATACCATCATAAAGGGCAAGGCTGAGCCCTTATCCCCAACAGAAAATTATAGCATAACGAGCTTCGCCTTGCACTCGTCCAAAAAGCCTAGAGATTGCGTAGAAACAAAAAAAGAGGCGGCTTATCGGGCCGCCTCTTCAGTGTTACCGGGGTGATAAGAATGGGGTTATAAGTCTTCCGCAATCGGCAAGCTAAAGCTAAATTTAGTACCTTTGCCCAACTCACTTTCTGCCCATATCCTGCCACCGTGTTCCTCTACGATGACTTTGCAAATGGAAAGCCCCAGCCCCGTTCCGCCCCTTCGGCGAGCCACTCCAGCCTCTAACCGGTAGAAACGATCGAAAATCTTATCGATGTGTTGAGCGGGAATGCCGATACCCTCATCTGTGATACTAATGATGATCTCGTCTTCAGTTGCTTGTGCTTCGAGGGTTATGCGTGTGCCTTCTTCAGAATAGGAGGCAGCGTTCTCCACAAGGTTGGTGATAACCTCTCCAATACGTATTTCATCGATATTTATTATTGGGAGATTACGTGGTACATTGATTTCGAGTTCGTGCTTGTCTGCCAATATTCTCAATTGGTCTCTGAGTTTGATAGTCACTGCTGAGAGTATGCTTGGCATTTTTTCCATCTTCATGATCCCGGCTTCCAACTGTGACATATGCACGAGGTCCTCTACTATGTGTGTGAGAGTATCCGATTCTCGATTAATCGTTCTCAGGAAATCCAGTTGAGTTTCAGCGTCCCATTCTACATCCGGCTGTATAAGTGTATCTGCAATTCCCTTGATGGCGGCAAGAGGAGTACGTAGCTCATGGGAGACGCTCGCCAGTAGCGCACTTCTTAAGCGATTGATTTCTTCCAATTCTCTGGTTCGGGACACTTCTTCTTCCACCTGCTTGCGCTCAGTGACATCTGCCAACACTCCACGCACTCCAACCACGAGTTCACCTTCGAAGATTGGCTTGCTGGAAGTGCGGACCCAACGTGTCGCACCCGACTTGGTGAGCAAGCGATATTCATTTTCTGCAGTTTGGCCAGACAGGAGATTATTGAAGCTCTCCCCGATACGGGTCAGATCTTCTGAGTGGATGAACTTGGCGAAAGGCTCATCGATTACTTCTGACGGAGCATATTCGATGAGTGATTCCACTGCCGGGCTGATATACGAGACTACACCGTCCTCACTAATGATATAGACGACCTCGGTCATGTTCTCAACCAGATCACGGTACTTCTCCTCGCTCTGTTTTATCGCCTCCTCCGCCTGCTTACGCTTCGTGATATCGCGAAGAACCCCCCTGACTGCAACGACACGACCTTCCCGGTAGACAGGGCCGGAATGAATCTCCCCGGTGAATTTTGTCCCATCCTTGCGGACAAAGGTTCTCTCTCCCGCAGCGGTTCTCCCTTGCAGAACATCACCAATATCTTTCCCGGAGATGGCCACGTCTTTTTCGCTTATCAAGTTCCTCACGTTGAGAGCACCGACCGTTTCATCTCTGGTATACCCAAACATGGCAAGAATTGCCT
>CAZWIP010000065.1:0-1148 GCA_964634125.1 uncultured Dehalococcoidia bacterium | reverse complement strand
ATAGGTGAATGTGCCTTCCAGGTCGAATTCGTATACCCCGTCAAGCAGCGAATCCGTGAGAAGCCGGTATTTCTCCTCACTCTCCCGCAGCGCCTCCTCCGCCTGCTTGCGTTCTGTTATATCACGCACATGTACCAGAAATCCGCTTAGAGCTCCCTCGTCTGCTATCAACGGGGTTATAAGGACATCAATGAAGTAGCAACCAGACTTTGATGTTTTGTACAAATTGAATTCCTTAACCAAATCAAAGTTAAATTCCGACTCGAATTTGACCTTTTCACCTCTTATGAGACTTTCCCTTGTATCCTTGGGGAGGTTAGGATCTTCGAGGAGTCTGAATCCTTTTATCTCCTCAACAGTATCCACGCCAAAAAGTTTCAAGCACTCAGAGTTCACATCAATTAACTCTCCGCTTGAATCATATAATTCAAGCGCAATAGGTGACTGATCATAAATGCTGCGGAACTTCTCCTCACTTTCCCGCAGTGCATGCTCTGCCTGTTTGCGAACGTTAATCTCTTGTTCGAGATATTCGTTTGCTTTTTGAAGCTCGGAGGTACGTTCACCAACGAGTTCCTCAAGTCGATCGCGGTGTTTTTCGAGTTCTTCTTCCGCTAGTTTTCGGTCTGTAATATCGGTGATGACATTAGCAAAGTGAATGGGAGTACCACTTTCATCACGGATTATGAAGACACTCTGGATTGTCGGAGTGAGTTTTCCATCAATTGAAACCAGAGACATTTCTATGGTCATATATCCCTTTTCAATGGCGGTAGGCAGGACTTCTTTTTCCAGTTTTGGCAAATCCTCTGGGGTGTAGTATTGACGAACGTTTGTTCCCAGAGCATCTTCCGGTCTATCGAATCCAAGAATGCGGGCCAGCGTTGGATTGGCATAGGTGATGTTGCCCTCGATGTCCCCCATACCGAGAGCTTGCGCGGAATTCTCTGCGAATTTACGGAATATCGAGAGTTGGTCTTCTGTTTGCTTACTTTCGGTGATATCGTGGATGATGCCGGTAAAACCAGGTTCCTGATCCTCGAATGGTAGTTGTACCATACTGAAATACACCGGAATCCCATGACCTTGACCTGACCCCCGAAAACTGGTCCAGTTAAAATGTTAGACTTGGACTGATTTTGAGGGTC
>CAZWIP010000064.1:0-13885 GCA_964634125.1 uncultured Dehalococcoidia bacterium | reverse complement strand
ATTTTTCAATATTGAAAGAATACTATGGCCATAGAACTTCAGCAATATCCTCCAATCCCAGTTCTATTAATTTATGTTTACTCGGTTTACCAGTTTGGAGGTCCCAGTCCATAGATTTAAAGTATTCGGCTTTGAGTGTATCAGCATCAACTACAACATTGGCTGTGGGGCCATCTTTTAGTGGGGGATCTCCAATTGGTCTGCCTGTAATTTTGAAATCTTTCGGGGTAAGTCCTTCACGGACATTGTATGCTTGCCGCACATTGGCAATTCTTTCCCCGATCTTGACGTTGTCCTCTGTGGTAAAATCCCATCCAGTGACTGCTGCAATCAATTCTGTCACTGCGTCATCGGGTAGGGATCCAGCGGCAAATGAGCATATTCCGCTGGCATTTAAGGTATGAAGTGTGTTCTTGAGCCTGGCTTCGTATTGCCCTTTCCCAGAATAGGTGTATTTGTCAAGCTGCGGAAGCCATTCCGGTGCAACCATTCCCATCTCTACTCCTGATAGTCCTCCTTGTGTATGTCGCCCCGGAGTTGGGTCTGCCTGGTAACATCCCCCAAAACTGGGGGACATTCTTGGGTCATGCATGGGAAGTTCTTGGCCGCCCACATGAATCGCGTACTGTTCCGCGCCTTTACCGATTCTCTCTGCGGCTCTTTTTACACCGTCGGCAAGGACATCACCGAATCCTTCCCGATTGGCCAACATCTCTGTCATAGCTACAATAGCCTGGTGATTGCCCCAATTAAGCTCGATACCGCCAGTGTCTTCTTTGGTGATGAGACCATTTTCGTAGCATTCGATAGCAAAGGCTATGGTGGCACCAGCGGAGATTGTGTCCAATCCATATCGATTACAAAGATCGTTGGCCTTGATGATCGATTCCAGATTGTCATTCAAGCACATCGGCCCGAAAGAACTGAGTGTTTCATATTCAGGTCTGTGGGCGCCTGCCTCATATTCGTACTGAGTTCCAGCTTTCATGGTAGATCCACAAACGATGGGACATCCCCAGCAGGCATATTTTCGATCAACGAGGTCGAGCACCTTCTGGTCGCTGATATCGGCTGCGTTGGGAAAATCTCCCGCAGTCCCGGCCCAGTTTTTTACCGGGGAATCACCAATCATAACGCATACGTTGAGACCGGCGGCTGTGCCATATTGCTGAAAAATATCATACATCATCCCCGAAAGCTTGCCGCGATACTCTTTAGCGACCTGGGCAGCTTTCTCCTCATTTGCAACCGGCACTTTTTTGGTACCTGCAACCGCTATGGCTTTAAATTTTTTGGACCCCATAACGGCCCCGAGACCTGATCTGCCGGCTGCTCTTCCTTTATCGTTTATCACGCAGGAAATCAGTGAGAGCTTTTCTCCGGCTGGTCCGATACCGGCAATATAAACCTTCTTTCCTAATTCAGCCCTGAGTATGTCCTCAGTTTCATTAGTATCTTTACCCCAAAGATGGCCGGCGTCTTTTAGCTCTGCCTTTCCATCGTCAATTAAAAGATAGGTAGGCTTGGATGCTGCACCGGTAACGAAGACAGCATCATATCCGGCGAATTTCAGGTGAGGGCCGAAGTACCCTCCAGAATTGGCATCGCCCCAGCTTCCGGTGAGCGGTGATTTGCCCACCACTGTGTATCTTGAACCGAAGAAACCCGGAACACCTGTGAGAGGCCCGGTGACGAATCCGATCATATTTTCTGGACCCAAGGGATCAACATTCCCCTGCTGCCTGTCCCAGAGAATACGGGCTCCTAATCCGTAACTCCCAACATAATCCCTGTAAAGATTTTCATCGGGAGTCTCGTCTTTCAATTCTCCTGTGGAGAGATTCACAAACAGAATTTTACCCATATATCCATCTGGCATAGCTTTCCTCCAAAGCAGTGATTTCAAGGTCGAGTCGGTTGGCTAATTTGTTACGATTGTGCAGAGTTATTTCTGTGAGTCGACTTTGGGTATCAACAGAGGTTTACAAATAATTTCCTGAATGCGAATTCTGCTTAGCTTGGTACTTGGCGAAGCTGTGGCAACAACAGCAGTATCCGCCCCTGTTGCGCTTCCCGCCATGACGATGATCTGTTCACCAGGTTCCACACAACCACCATCACAGGCCATCATGATAATCTCAACGCAGACTTTGGTTCCCTGCCCGAATATGCGTAACATATTTGCCATAATTCTTGGTGTATTATTGCCATACAAGTCTTCGGTATGAAACAGCATGGTGCCGAAATGAACCCGATGACCATTTGCTTGTAGTTCATTCACCAGCTCTTGCGGAAACGGTTGGGTGTCCCCGAATCCATATTGCCATGGAATCACCACTAGCTGAACTTCAGTTCCCTCAAAGGCCTTTGCAGCAGCTTTGGCAGTTTCTCCTCGAGTTGAAGCTAGAACGACTTTCCTGATACCTCTGGCCTGTGCCCGTTCTTTGACTAAAGCCAATACTTGAGGGGTATTGGATTCACCCTTTTTTTCGAAGTAAACGATTTTCTCTTCCATAAATATCTCCTATCACGAATAAGTACCGTATGTAATACAAATGGGTTGCGTATATACTACTCAACTGATGATCGAAGGTCAAGGACACTCGCCAAAATTCTATTGCGATTACTTGTTTTTATGCTCACTATTTTCTCTCATTTTCCCTACCACTCCCATATAAATAACAAACTCGTCAATACCATCCAACATAAGAAGTTTGTCCATTAATTCCTGATCGTAGGCAGCAACCGCGCACACCCCTGCGCCGATTGCCTCACACCCGAGGTACAGGTTTTGGCACACATGACCTGCATCCAGCAGAATGACCCTGTGTGCAGCAAGCCCGTAGCGCCATTCCATGCGGTAAGGTATTGTTGACCAGATGAAAACAACTCCGGCATTGGCGATCCAGTTTTGCTGGAAGGCAGCTTCAGCGAGCCGGTTTCCTGCTTTAGGATCACGCAGTTTTACCAGCAATTGGTGCTCTATTGGTAAGTAGCGATAGAAGCCGGGATCGATGCCCTCGACGTTCAATATACACAAATACGTTTCAAGTGCGTGCCGGGCACCAGCCGACGGCACTGTTCTGAGAGCATGACCGCTATCCATCTGTCGTTGGATACCCTGTGTTGCCCATAGCAGGAATGAAAGCTCAATGAGTGATAGGGGCGCTTCTCGGTAGCTTCGGCGACTTCGTCGTTGCCCAATGGCAGTAAGCAAATCTATATTTGCGACGTTTGGAAATTCGGACAGGGGGATTAAATCGATGCGTTCAGCAGTAGAATTATAAGGTTTCTGCACGGGAGGTGGAGCAACACGCTGATTTTGATCGATTTGAGAGAAATCGATAGTCTTGCGGATGCTGTCTTTTAAGAAATATCGATAGTTTTCAAGCATAGAGTCGTGCATCGTAAACCTCCATGCCGATGTTTATCTATTCGCCGATTATCTTGATCAGTACCCGTTTGCGACGACCACCATCAAATTCACCATAGAAAACTTGTTCCCATGGTCCGAAGTCCAGCTTACCTTCGGTCACAGCCACTACTACTTCTCGTCCCATTATCTGCCGTTTGAGGTGGGCATCGCCGTTATCCTCTCCGGTACGGTTATGCTGATAATCATCTACGGGTTCGTGCGGGGCCAGCCACTCGAGCCATTCTTCATAGTCCTGATGAAGCCCTCGCTCATCATCATTGATAAAAACTGATGCAGTGATGTGCTTGGCATTCACCAGTGCCAGGCCCTCCTGAATACCACTTTCTCGAAGGGACTCCTCTACTTCAGGGGTTATGTTGATAAAAGCCCGTCGCCCGGGCACATTGAAAACCAGTTCTTTCCGAAAACTTTTCATCTATCAATCCTCCTTCCCTCAGCTTACCCATACAGCTTCTTCAAAAGCCATGCCATGTTTTCACCCAGGGTTTTCATTGTTTGCATACCCTCTGCATCACTTTCCACGTCACCCTTTTCCAAGCCGAATGCCAAGTTCCAATAACTGGACCCGGGAACGATCATTTCGCTAATAAAGAATAAGTGATTGATAGAATCCATGGTGCGTACCGCCCCTGCCCTTCGGACCGCTACGACACCAGCGCCAACCTTGCGCCTAAGCATACCGCCGTTCGCTTTAGCTACCATACAGGCTCGGTCCAATAATGCTTTCATTTCCGGACTAACATCAGCCACGTACACCGGTGATCCTAAAAGAATTCCTTCGGCCTCGATCATCTTCTCTATGCACTCATTTGCGATATCGTCCTTGAAAACACACTGCTTATCCTGGTTGATGTAACATTGATAGCATCCTCTGCATCCATGGAGTTTCTTACCGGCAAGTTGATACAATTCTGTTTCAATCCCCTCATTCTTGAGCTCATCAAAAACGTGGTTGATAAGAATTGCGGTATTACTATCCTTCCGGGCACTGCCATTAAAAGCTATGACTTTCATCTGTTATCTCCTTCCTTTTGTTGGGACGTATTTTAAGACCGACTCTCTCGCAGTTTCTTAAAGTCCGGTTTACGTTTCTCCATGAAAGCGGTAAAGGCTTCGATATTTTCCGGAGAGCCAGCGAGTTTGCTCATCCCCTCACGTTCCGCGGCCAGTGCCGCTTTTATACCGGCTTCATGTGGGAGTTTTAGGCATCGTTTTATTTCCCGCAGCGCAGAAAGAGGCCATTGAGCAATTTCCCGAGCCTTGTCTTGTGCTCTGGGGAGCACTTCATCATCTGGAAAAACAGCTCTGGCAATACCCATCTCCAAAGCTTTATCAGCGTCAATCCACTCAGCTGTGAAGAGTAGTTCGGCGGCGCGTTGTGGGCCGAGAACTATCGGCATCATATAGCTGGCTGCAAATTCTGTAACAAGCCCGAGATTAGCAAACGGGTAGCGTAACCGAACACTTTCCCCTACATAAACCACATCACAATGCAAGAGAACAGTAGCACCGCCCCCGATTCCCACACCTTTTACTGCTGCGATTAATGGTTTATCGAACGCACAAACCGCCTCCACAACCAGATCATAAGGGTGTGGACCCTCGGCATCACCACCAAAATCAGTAAGGTCCACTCCTGCGCAAAAGTCATTTCCGGTGCCAGTTAATATTGCCACTGTCACGTCGTCATTCTCGCGCGCTTCGTTGAAAGCATCACGGAGTCCTAACCACATGGCATGGTTAATGGTGTTCTTTTTCTCCGGTCGGTTGAATGTGATGGTAAAAACACCGTCATTATCCAAGTTGGTCAGAACCGCGACTTCACTCATCGATTTCTCTCCAGAATATGCCATTTTCCAGCTTCCCTTTATGGTACCTCAGTAGATGGAAGAATGCCAGTGACTAAAATTATGATTTTTTGTGAGCGTTCTCGATGGCAGATTTCCATTTTTCAGGGTTTTGAATTGCCCAGGCAATAGAATCCGGTCCTTCCAGGGATTGATATTCTACCCGAAGGAGAGGCTTGAATACCGTCTTACCCAAATGGCTCTTGGGCAACGATACAGATGTCACTTGACCAAGAGGTATTGTGATCTCGCTTTTTGGAGCAGCCATTAGAAACTGGATTTCTTGACGTGTGAGAATCAAAGCTCCATTGCCGCGGATTTGCTTGATTCCCTTTGAACTCTGCCCGAAGCTATTGGCGTTTCCCGTTTGCATGATCACATCTTGACCGGCAGTTCGCTGTTCGATATCGGATTGCAATCCTCTGGTGAATAGGGAGATCAGTTTTCTTACTATCATACTTTTTTCGCTTTCTTCCTGGCTTTTGGTTTTTTGGGAAAAATGAAACACTCACGAAATCGACGATTCTGCTGGGGTCCTGATTTATCAAGGAATGCAACGCCCGCTGGACCCAGCGGAGGTCTCGTTTATTAAGACAGATCCCTATTCAATTCGTGGCATCAATGTCCATTTGATTACCCAGACTTGTGCATTCGGGTCCTGGTCCAGGCATACGATCCCACCATTTTGGAATTTCAATACGGGTCGATCGGGATTTCCGGTTATCAAATAGGAAGTGAGCCTTTCCATAAATGGAAGGTGCCCTACCAGCATGACGTTATCCCTCACATTTAAAGTGCGGGCCAAAGGGACCACGTCGTCGAGAGGGTTCAATCCGTTTCGTTGCTCTACGCCATTCTCTGGGTTCAAGGATGAGGTGAAAATATCAGCCGTCTGTTGAGCTCTCTTTTTACCGCTATGTTTGATAGCAGAAACACGCACTCCATAGCTCTTGGTTGTGCTGGCGATTCTCTCAACTTCTGCGATCCCCTCATCCGAGAGCCCTCTTTCGGGGTCGATTTCGGGTGGAAGAGCTTTACCGTGCTGAACCAGAAAAAGGACCATTGCCACCTCCTCGGAAATTGACTGTGCTCAAATGATTTATCTATGCAGTCGTTGCTGGATTTTGTCACTTCTAAGTTCTCGAAGCGTATCGGAGGCAATCCATTTGGCTGCCTTAGAATCCATTTTCTGAATCTCCTCTGCGGTCTCGATGGCTTTTGCATTGAGATTAAGGTTTCGTTTTCCAATTTGACGCAATGCCCAACTGACTGCCTTTTTGACCATGTTTCGATCGTCACCAGCTTCCCGCTTGATCAAAGGAAGAAAGTCTTCAAACTGTTCATCGAGCGCTTGTTTTTCCTTGACCGCCAGACGAGACATCAGTACAAATGCGGCTCTTTTGTGCGATTCTTCCTCTCTTGAACTCCATTCTGAAGCTTTCTGCCACGCCAGAGGGGTCTTCTGAAAAAGATTCATGCAGACCTGATCACAAATCTCCCAGTAGTCGAATCCGCTGGCCCATCGTTCCATCTGTTCTTCGGTAACCAGTTTTGGATCATCAACCAGACTGGCGAGTATCCTGGTTTCTCTGCTACCATTCAACCATAGCCACTGGGCTAACTCATGGCTTTTCTGTATACCCTTGGCAATATCCCTCAGAGCTGGCATGGATACACCATATGCTTTCTCTGGGGTGATCCCAAATCTGGCCATGCCCTCAACAGCCTTGGGATCGGCAAGGGATTCCAGGTGATCAAGTATTTCGCTGTATTCCATATTACTATTTCCTAAAATAAATATTGGTCTGAATGCAAACGTCTTATTATTGTGTCATTCTGAGCCAACGGCGAAGAATCTATCATTCTCCATGAGATTCTTCATTACGCTGTGCTCCATTCAGAATGACATAATGGAGACTTCTATAGTCGTCGATAAATTTCAGGCTTCTCATTCCATCTCAAACTCTAGACGCATCGTTCGACGCGTGGATTCAGTCACACGGGCTCTGTGATCGATTCGCCAGCCCACAATCCATACGATTTGATCCCTCGTACAAACCAGGGGTACGTCATCACGCCAGGCACGGGGAATTTTGGAATCGACCATGAAATCCTGAAGTTTTTTGAAGTCATGCATTCCTAATGGCTGGAATCGATCACCATCCTGCCGGCTCCGAATGAATAAATTATTTCCTGTGACATCAAAATCCAGGTATGCCGTAAGTTGATCGCTTGCTTGCACTTCACATTTACCCTCGATAACCTCGGCTGTGATTCGCCAACCAGAAACCACCGTTTCCCCCGGAATATTGAGAAGGCTCTCGCTGTCGAGCGGTGGCAGGTAGGCCAGAGGATTCTCACCGTGCGCGATGATACTTTTTTCGTAATCGCCATGGAAGGTCAGTCCGTAGGGTAGTGAGAGTTGTTTTCCTGCAGGTTGGGTTAGCGTGTGTAAAATACTCTCAATGTGGACCAGCTCGATATCACGCAAACTTCCCAGGAGTCTTCTAAACGATGCACGGAGCAAATGATGCGCTAGTGCTGGCGGGAGTGCTGAGAGCGCTTTGTTGTTCAGAAGAATACCTTGAGGGAACTCTTCAATAATGGATTCCGAAAGCTGTGCTACCTCGTTATCCAGATATGCAATGTCATCCGCGACGATGTGAGCCATGCGTGAGAGACTCTCGACAATGTTTGGATTGTACTCCAATAGCTGTGGCATGATTTCGGCGCGAATACGATTGCGCAAGAATTCCAGGGACCGATTTGAGGAATCATAACATGGCCAGAGTTCGTGAATGGCACAATAGGTTTCGGTCTCTTCACGACTTGCATCAAGAAGTGGCCGTACTACAGTAAGGAGTTTGCCATCGGGGAGATTCCATCGCGAGAGTGGTCTCATTCCTCGTAATCCGGAGAGCCCGGTTCCGCGTATCATATGCATAAGGATAGTTTCAGCCTGGTCGTTGGCAGTATGAGCCACAGCGACAGTGTGTCCGCCTAACGATTCGGCTACTTCTGAAAAGAAAGCGTAACGTACTTCGCGGGCAGCTTCTTCAAGTGAGCATTGATGGATTGCCTGGTACTCTTGAACATCGCGTTTATCTATGGTCGATGCAACGTTCAGATCACGGGCCAGGCGTCTAACATACTCCGCATCTGCATCGGATTCGTCGCCGCGCAATTGATGGTTCAGATGCGCTACGTGCAAATCGAAGTTCATCCTGTCACTGAGTGTGACGAGAATGTGTAACAGGCAAACAGAGTCGACGCCACCAGAAACCCCAACTAAAAGAGGGCCTGGTTTCTCGGTGAGACCATGCTCTATGATGAAACGCTCTACGCTATGGGGTAATTGTTTTGCGCCCATTTAATCCTTCCTGATAACGACTGCATTAAGGAGCCGCCATGTTTTGCCGACCCATACACAGTGTCACTCCACCAATTGCTGGCATTGTGGCAGATATCATCAATTAGTATCTATGCCTTTATTGCACTCGTGCCACCGGGACTGAATCAGTATTTACCTCCATTTCTAAAGCCAGGCCCGATCCCAACAGCAACCGTCTTTGGGGATCGGTGTTGATATGTGTTTCTTATGTCTATTAAGCGAGTAAAGTCCCCAGTTTTTGGAGCGTTTCAGAAACAGTAGATACCGGTAATTTACAAGCATATTCAACCTTACGTACATGCCAATCCAAGCTCTTTACCTGATCAGATAGAATAGCTCCACTAACAGCCAAATCAGAAGGAAGAGTGACTTCGAAAGGATACCCTTTGATTTGATGAGTAATGGGACACAGTATGGCTAGCCCGACTTTATCATTATATGCTTTTGGTGATAAAACTAATGCTGGCCTGCGTCCTGCCTGCTCATGTCCAGCTAGTGGATTCAATGAAATCCATACAATATCACCTCGATCAGGCACATATTTTTTACGTTTTACCATATTTCCTCACCCACTGCTGAACCAGTATCTACCTCGTGATGTATGTTATCTTCTGTTACTTGCGATAGTAATTGTTCGAGAGTTAACACTGGTTTAGTAATAGGCTCTATCACCAATTTGCCATTTTCGAGTGAAACATCTACTGGATCATCACGATCAATCCCAACTTCCTTAGCGAATGATTTTGGGATACGGAGAGCCAGGCTATTTCCCCATTTTTGAACACGACTTTGCATTCTCCTACCTCCATACGGTATCTACAAAGAGGATACATCATTTTCTGACATTTTTCAAGTGGATACGCATTGTTAGTGGGAGATATTTGAAGGAAACGTATAACAGGGATCAGGCTTCCAGGTGACATGTTTCATTGAAGGCTACCAGCTTTGTGTTGTTTCCGTTAAATTCCACTTTGCTGATACTTGCCACGCTGAGGTTGAGTTTTCTGAAGCCAGAGAGCTGAAGTCCCAGTATTTTGCAAAGAATAGTGAGTAATGCAAAAAAGTGGCTGGTAACAACCACCGTCTCTCTGTGGTTTTTAGCGACGATGTTCTGAATTGCTCCCCAACACCTTTCCTGGAGTTCGGGTAGTGTTTCTCCACCGGGAAAACGAGCTTGGGGTGCATCGACCGTCCATAATCGGAAGAAGTCTGCATATTTGGTTTTCAGGTCCGGATAATACAGGCCGTCTGTTTCGCCAACATCCATTTCCTGAAGTTCGGTGAGGGTGGTTATTTCCACCCGGTGCAACTCGCTTACGGATCGAGCCGTTTCGAATGCTCTGCTCAATGGACTTGAATAGATCGCTTCTACTTTCTCGTCTTTTAGCGCCTGAGCTATCGCTTCGGCCTGCGCTATGCCGGATTCGTTGAGTGGCAAGTTGGATTGCCCTTGCACTCGATATTCCTTATTCCAGTCGGTCTGACCATGTCTGATTAGAATGAGTTGCATTAGTTCTCGCCGATGATGAGACTGGTGCGGTGGATCGATCGTGCCGGTTCAGAGAATCCCAGGGCCAAAACAACCTGGTCCGGTCTTCCTGCTCCTTTCGAATTGTTGCGCAATCTCATACCGAGGGTACACGTTGATTCACTTGTGTCTATTATGCAGATATCATCGATTAGATTGCGTAAATCATAACTGTGGATATTTGCTCCTCTGGAATGCTGCCAGGGCAGTGTTTTGTTTTTTAAGAGGGTACTAATGGCTTGTTTCACCTTTTCGGGTTCCCTGTCTGATTCTACTTCGACATGATACTCCGCAAACTGCAACTGGGATTGAACTGAAGGCAACTTGGGCCAGACGTTTATTATTCCCAATATGGCGATACCTTGTGGCAACTGTTCACTCACGGCACCGGCAAAGAAATCAGGCGCAACCTTTCTTTCCAGGAAAACGTCCATCAATTCACCTTCGCTGGTGACCTCAACTGCAAGTGGAGCAGCGATGGCAATTCTGGGTTGGGGATTGAATCCCTGCGAGTAAGCCACAGGCATTCCAGCACGACGAAGCGCCCTGTGCCAGAGTCTCATAGTATCCAGGTGTGAAATGTACTTCAGGCCCTCTCCCCGGCTAAAAGTGAGGCGAAGTCTCTGTTGGGGTTCATTCTTTGGTAATGAGGACCTTCTCAATTTTAACTCCTTTTATCTCCGTCACAGTAATGGTTATGCCGGCGTACTTTAGCTGTTCTCCCTCTTTAGGAATGTGCCCCAATGCATTCAGGATAAATCCGGCTACTGTTTCATAATCGCCTTCAGGAAGTCCCAGTTCGATTTCCTCGTTTGCCTGATCGAGCCTCATGCCGCCGTCTACTTGATATGTATTGACGTCAATCGTCTCCACGGTCTTGCGCCCTGAGGCCAGTTCATCACCCAGTTCGCCCACAATCTCTTCCAGAAGCTGTTCCATCGTTACCAAACCGGCTGTTCCGCCGTATTCATCAACGACGATGGTAACTTGCATTCGATGTTCCTGCATTTCTGCAAAGAGTTCCCCAACGATCTTCGTTTCAGGCACATAGTAAGTTGGCCGAGCCAATTCTGTGATTGAGTTCTCGCTGTCCGAATTTCCCTGGGCTAGAGCTCTTAACACATCTTTAATCCAAAGCATACCTACTACATTATCCACAGTCTCATCAAAAACGGGGAATCGAGAATGAGAATATTCTAAATAGATTGTCAGAAAATCACCCATTGTGGTATCCTTCTCTACCCACACAATATCAGTACGCGGAGTCATGATCTCCCCTACTTGGAGATCCCCCAAAAGGAATACCCTTTCCATGATATCGGCTTCACCCTCTTCAACAGCGCCATCCTCGCGCCCCATCGTAATCATGGCGCGTATTTCATCTTCACTTACCAGAGTACGATTCATTGAAGTGCTACTGAATAGTTTTGTTACCGCCATCCCGATCCCGGAAAGGACATAAGTGATAGGGGAAAGCAGCCAGGATATAGCCTTAATTGGCCCGGTATAAAGCAGAGCCATTCGCTCACTCATTTGAGTGGCCAGCGTCTTGGGAACGATCTCGCTGAAGATCAAGAGTAAGATTGTCACACTGATGGTGGCTACGATAGCGCTCCAATTCTTGCTATCGATAATATCCACCACTATCAATGTTCCCAAAGCTGCTGCTGCTGTGTTTACAAAGTTGTTGCCTATGAGTACTGTGGTTAACAATCTCTCGGGGCGCCTGGTCAATTCAGCTACGTCCTCAGCTCCGGAAACACCGCTGTCTACCATATGCCTGAGGCGTGATTTCTGCAGTGATATAAAGGCTGTCTCCGAACTCGAGAAGAAGGCAGAGATTATAAGACATAACACAAAGAGTATGATGTATATTTCAATCATAGACACTCACTCTCCTTTTGGCCTGCGAGGCAGTCAGGTTATCTTGTGTAATGATTTGCCCCCACATGCCTTGCTCGTGTTCCTCGCCAAGAATCGTGTTTGAAAGGCAGTTGCACAAAGGTTGATCGCTTTCTGTGAACACCTTTATATAATTACTGGTATGTCCTACCCACAGATTGTTCCCTTTTCGCGTTTCCCACAACACAGGCATGGTGGCTCCCTGAAATCTCCGATGAAACATCTGAGCGCTTTGCTTCGCCATCTCAAGCATGTGCTGAGTGCGAAATTTCTTAACTTTATCCGAGACCTTATCTGGCATTATTGCAGCTCTTGTTCCCGTACGTATTGAATAAGGAAAGACGTGTATTCTGGCAAAACCAATCTTTTCACAAAACCTATAGGTTTCTTCGAATTGCTCTTCTGTCTCTCCTGGAAAACCGACGATTATGTCAGTTGTGATAGCAATGTCCGGCATAGCGTCTCTTACCGAAACAACTGCATTTTCATATGCATCGAGCGAGTATCCCCGTTGCATTCTGGCCAGTATTGAACTGCTGCCACTCTGAAGTGCCAAGTGTAAATGACGGCATATTCTATCATTACTTTTCCAGAGTTCGATAAGCGATGGCGAAAGTTCCTGTGGCTGGAGTGAAGAGAGCCGAATCCGGGGGATCGACGTTTCCTCAAGGATGCGCTTTATAAGTATCTCCAGACCATCCCTACCTTCGAAAGTGCCAATTCTAGTTCCCGTAAGTACGATTTCCTTATACCCCTCATTAACCCTGGCCTTTATTTCAGCCAAAATGGTCTCGATTGGCTCACTTCGTTCTAGACCTCTCACGTGGGGAACAATACAGTAAGAACAACCCTGACTGCACCCCTCTTGAATTTTAATTTCCGATCGGGTACGAAACTCGTCAAATAGAACACTGTGTCCATTGCCGTTGCTGGGTACATGTGTAAGACCCAGTTGATTCTTAACTGTTTCAATTAAGTGTTCTTTGTTGGCATTGCCGAAAACAAGGTCAATTCCCTCAACTTGAGTCACTTCCGATGCATTTCGATCCACATAACAACCCATAGCTATAACCAGGGCATTGGGGTTTTTACGGTGAAAAGACCGGAGTGCTTGCCGACATTTACGATCGGCGATGTGAGTTACGGTACAGGTATTTAGTACGTATACATTAGCGTTTTCATTGGGGGTAACCAAGCCAAATCCAGCCTCAAGAAACCTGCGTGCCAGCGATTCACTCTCTGCCTGATTGAGCTTGCAGCCGATGGTATCGAGAGCAACGGTAACTTCATCAGAGCTGCTCTTTTCAGAATCTCCGCTGTCAGTAGTGCTCATCGTACATGATATCCACTCTGTGTTGTGTTGAACAACATAGTCTCGTCGATACCAAATAGTGTAGCAGCCATTGGGTGCTTAGTCAAAAACCGATTCATCGTGCATTCCTTTTACATTCTTGACATCAGTGGGATGCATATCTAAATAGAGTTTTTTGCATCAAGAAGTCTATTAATCCGGCAACTAAATATGGATAAAACATCATTTGCAGGATGTCATTCTGAGGGAGTTTTGCGACCGAAGAATCTCTCGCTTGGAGGAAAGCAGATTCTTCGCTTTGCTCAGAATGACACCCATTAGAAACAGTTTTTACAGTCTGTTTTTAATTGCCGGTTTAATAATTAAAAGAAATGGGCGGAGGAGAAAAGCAGAGTGCGTTGTAGTAAACCCCAATAAAAAATAAATACAAACACCACCGAGAATAACAGATAGCACTTTTGTCTCGGTT
>CAZWIP010000063.1:0-14434 GCA_964634125.1 uncultured Dehalococcoidia bacterium | reverse complement strand
CTCCACCTTCAATTTGGGCGACCACAGGACGCGAAACACCTAGAAGACCTGCTAGTTTCTGCTGTGTAATCTCGGAACGGTTTCTTAATCCTTTGATCCGTTCAGCAACCTTCACTTTATCCATTGAGTAAAACCTCCGATCATGGCGTACGGATATTATACTCAATGTTCATTTATCTGTCAACTTCATGTTTGTATTTATTACATTTACTATCCTGTAACTTCTTCAAAACTTAAACATATAGTGCTGATATCTTCTACTCACCCTTTTCCCCTTGCAGTGACTTCATGCTTCAGATGATAAGACGGTCAGGAGAGAAAGTATCATCTCAATCTTCCTCATGCTCCTTTTGGCCCCTATCCCTTCCAGCATAGAAAAGCGGAATCACCAGCAGCGCTGCCGCCGCGGCAACGATCATAGCCACCCACATAATTGTGGCAGCCTGCATGTGGAGCTTCAAAGGCGAGAAGAAAAGCACGGAAAGCCCGATGGTTATCCCGAGGGCGTCGCCCAGAATCGGCATGGAGACACTGGATATCATGGAATCGACGGCCTCCCTTCTGCCCTGTCCCTGCTTGCGAAAATAATGTATACCCGAGATAACATGCACGGAGTAGTCGACTCCGGCGCCAACACAGATAGCCGAAAGGGTGGCTGTCATAATATTCAAATTGAAATTGGTAATCGAAAGCATGCCCAACACCGCCACGATGGTGATGCCGACCGGCAACAGTCCGACAAGCGCGCCCCTGAATTTTCTCAGGGTTATGAGCAGCATAATGAATATCAGTGCGAATGCCAGCCCCAGGCTTTGAACCTGAGTCCGGACCATCATGGTATTCATTTCGTCCAGAAGCAAAGGCATGCCGCTGACCGCCCGAACCCCCGGCTCATCATCCACAAATGCCTCCAGTTCGTCCATTTCATCGGACTCAAAATCTTGCGTTTTTATCGTCACTCTAACCCCATCCCCAGAAATCCACATCCCCGGGTCGGTTGCCTGTCCCAGCATGGCCAGCACCATCTGAGGATTTTCGGGATAGGCATCCGTTCCGGTCATCATCCTGTTGACACCCTGGAGCATATCGAAGATGGAAAAAACGCTCTTGATGCCGGGCAGATTTTCCATTTCTCTTTCGATTGAAAGGACTTCGGCAGCGTACTCGGAATCGCTCAGAGCGGTCTCCGGGCTCTCGCAAACGATCTCCCCAATCAACGGCGAGGCATCACCGAAGTTCTCTTCCACTACGGTAAAGTTCTGCCGGATTTCTGAATCGTCTTTAAAGAACATCAACTGATCAGAGATAACCCCGATTTGGGGAATGAAGACTGCGCCAGCTATCACAATTGCCAGGAAAACACCTATGATCATCGCCCGCTGTCTCGAAGCCGCCAGCACGATTTTGCTTAGACGACTTGTTTTCGCACGAGACGAAGTCGAAGGCAGCTTTTTCACCCGGCATAGCACTGCCGGCACGAATATAAGGGAAATGATCCCGGCAAAGCCCACCCCCACAGCGACGAAAATGCCCATATCTCTGAGGGGATCAAGGTCGGTCCATGTAAGAGAGGTAAACCCGGCCATGGTGGTCAGGGCCGCTATGGCAATGGGAACGCCGGCCATTTGCAGGGTTTGAGAGATCAGTTCGCGACGATCTGAATATCGGTGGCTGTTCTCGATAAAATGACTGATGTAGTGAAGCCCGAAGGCACATCCGATGACGATGATAAAAATGGGACTGATCACCGTTACCATATCCAGTTCCTTACCACTCCAGAAAATAGCCCCGAATGTCCACAGAGCAGCAAAGGCGGCCGGAATAAATGACAGGATAACATACTTGATATTCCTCAAAATAGCAAAGAAAACCAGCAGAATGAGCAGTACGGCGCAGGGAAGGAGTAAAAGAACTTTGAGCAGCGAGTGCCACAGGGTATCCTTAATGACTTCATCCCCGGTGAGGGAAAGGTCTAGCGCTTCCTGACTATCCTTGATATCCTTGAGCAAATCTACCACTTTCCCGGCGTCGGCATCGACTTCCAGGGTGGCCACGATAATTCCTACCCGTTCATCGGGCGAAAGAAAATGATCGGCGAGAAAATACTGGTTTTGGATAAAATCGCTCAAACTATCAGGGTTCTGATCGATGAACTGTTCATCCACTGTAATCTGATCCCCGCCGGTCAATACCTCCGATGGGAGAAAACTCTGCACCAGAGAAACTCCTTCAATCCCGGATATCTCCTGCTTCAACCCAAAGACATTTCTCAGGTTTTCTGCGTCAAGCAGTGAACTGTCATCTTCAATCAGTATGGAAATGGTATCCCCGGTATCATATTTCTCCTTCAATTGATCGAATTCCTGAGCTTCTGGGTTACCCCCGGAAAAAAAGCTCAGGAAATCGGTATCCAGACTGAACCGATAAAAAGAAGCCAGCGCAACCAGATTCAGCAGGATCACCATAACGATGATCAGCCGAGAATGGCTGTGGATAAAGCCGGCCAGTTTTTCCATTTCCTACCTCCTGTACCTCTCAAGATTCCCGCCTGCGCGGGAATGACATATTATTGGGATTTTATATTTTGCAATTTGATATTCGCATTTTTCATTCGGACCTTTAGACCCTGAACCCCACCCCTATTTCCGCGCTACAATAATGCCCGTCGTCCAGGTGAACACAAGCTCGCCATCCCTGAATTCAGGGCTCAACCCCGCCTTGTCGCCATCCATCGAATCGATCATCATTTGACGAATCTTTTTGGTTGTTTCCGGATCGGCGCCACCAAGCCGAATCCATTCGTCAAAGGCCATTACATGCGACCATGATTCCACTTTGGTCACGGTCAGACCCGCTTTTTTTACCATCCGCTCGATTTCCGAACACTGCCACTGCCTCACTTCCGACTGGTCACGCAGCTTTCCCATTTGATTGTGAAGATCGCTTTTTGACTTGTCTTCGGATGATACCACGTCCATTATCATCACACGCCCTCCAGTCTTGCAGACCCGGGCCATTTCACCAATAGCGAGTTGCGGATTGGCAAAATGATGGACCGAAACCCGGCAGGTGACCGCATCGAAGCTGTTATCCATAAAAGCCAGTCGGTCCGCATCCGCCAGCGCCAGACCGGTTTTGCCTCGCCCTTCGAGTGCTGTCCGCGATTTCAGAAGCATCTCCAGCGTGAAGTCAGTCGCGATCACTTCTGCGCCAACATCGGCAATCGCTATCGCCATATATCCAGTACCGGTAGCCACATCAAGCACTTTGTCATGCATAGATATTTCTGCCATTTCGATGACGAATTGAAGATTCTGCTGACTGGTAAGTAAACTGCTGGTGTTATATTCAGCGGATTTCTGCCCGAAAAACTGTTGCGTAAGAAACTGTGTCGACTCCGTTTCTTTCTCCACATTTACCCCCTTTATTCCATTCCGATTACATACAAGTCGCCAGAACTATTGCTGCCGTGTATTTAAAATGTACGACCCCATCACGTACTTCTACACTCAAACCCGATTTGTCTCCATCCACGGATTCACTCATCATCTTTCGAATCTCACTGGCATTTACCTCAGCCGGATTAGCTATGGCCAACCATTCCTCCATCTCCCAGGTATATTCCCACATCTCAGCTTCAACCACCTTTAAACCACAATCACTGAACATCTGCTTGATTTCGGAATAAGAGTATTGTTTTACATGGGATGAATCCCGCAAACGCTCCATTTTGTTGTGATACTCTCTGCGATTATCATCCTCCGACGAAATGATATCCATTATCACTACTCGACCGTTCGGCCTGCAGACTCTCCGGATTTCACTAAACGCTTCGTCCGGCCTTGTAAAGTGATGCAAAGCAACCCGGCAGGTAACCATATCGAAGGAATCATTATGAAAAGGTAATCTTTCCACATCAGCCAAACAAAATGAGGTATTGTTTTGGGTTTTCGGTCGCGTCTGGTAGAGCATCTCAAGAGTAAGATCGGTAGCCATCACTTCCCCTGCTACTTCAGATAAAGCACCAGCCAGAAACCCCGTTCCAGTGGCAACATCCAGCACCTTATCTTCTCCTTTAATTCTGGCCATTCGAATGATTGTACTTAGGTTCTCTTCATCAGCAAGAAGACAGTTGGCATTGTAAGCTAGAGCCTGCCTGCCAAAGTTCTTCTGTACTTGTCGCTTATTCCCCTCTATACCGTCCTCATTCATCACTCCATTTGCTCCTTTGCCTGCTCGAATTCCTTTTGCAGGTTTTCGACCTCCAGTGAAAGTTCTTCCCATTCAGTAGTAAGGGATTCGATGGTATCCTTTAACAGACGATGTTTCTCAATCGTCTCTATCACCCGATCATTATCCTCATAATGTGCAGGATCGGCCATTATCTCCCGAATTTGTGTCATCTGCATTTCCAAATCGGAAAGCTCTGTTTCGATCCCCGCGATACGTTTTTTCATCGGTGAACTCTTTTTATAGTATTCATTTCTCAATTCGCCCGCAGCTTGTTTGCGACGTCGATTTTGCTCCCTCGCAGAGATTTCCTCAATATTTGAGGTTTTCGACACTTCTTTTGACTCATCTCTTCCCGATTCTTCTTTCCAAAAAAGATAGCTATCATAAGTACCCGGAAAAACTCTCAGTTTACCTTCCGCTACTTCGATAATTTTATTGGCGATTTGACTAATAAGCATACGATCATGCGTAATAAAACAAAGTGTACCTCTATAGGCTTCAAGCGCATCTGTTAGCACTTCACGTGAAGGGATATCAAGGTGGTTCGTCGGCTCATCCATCAGTAAAAAGTTCGCTGGTCTCACCAGCATTTTAGCAATAGCCAGGCGAGCCTTTTCCCCACCAGATAACACAGATACTTTCTTCTCCACTTCACCACCGCTAAAAAGAAACGCTCCCATGATACCCCTCAATTTCTGCTCAGACTCATCACCCGCAATGCGGCGTAACTCGCCTACTACCGTGTTCTCCGGATCAAGCAGTTCAAGTTGATACTGGGCATAATATGCGTTTTCCACGTTATGTCCCAGTTTGCGTTCCCCTTTTTCGAACGACAATACACCCGCCAGTATTCTCAATAACGTTGTTTTACCGGCACCATTGGGCCCCACCAAAGCCACACGGTCCCCACGGTTCAGAACGAGATTTAAGCCTCTGTACACTACGTTGGTCCCATACGACTTTGAGATGTGTTTCAACGCTATTACATCTTCGCCACTGCGCGCCGGTTCCGGAAATGAAAGATGCACCTTTTTGGTAGCCCTGGGAGATTCTATTCTTTCCATTTTGTCAAGCCGCTTTATCCGACTTTGCACCTGGGCAGCTCTCCTCTTATCAGCTCGGAAGCTCTCGATGAAGCGCATTTCCTTCTTTATCTTCTGCTCCTGCCGTTTTACTGTAGCCTCCCTTACCTCCAGGTCTTTTTGCCTTGTTTCGAGATAACTGTCGTAGTTACCGCGATGCAAGATCGTTTCGTTGTCATCAAAGGCCAGCACCCTACTCGCTACCCGATTGAGAAAGGCCCGATCATGTGAGGTGACCAGTACTGCCCCTTGATATGCCCTGAGGTAATCTTCGAACCAGATACATGCCTCCAAATCCAAATGGTTGGTGGGCTCATCCAACAGTAGTACATCCGGATTTAGTAGCAATAATTTCGCCAATGCTGCCCTCATAAGCCAACCGCCACTAAATTCAGACAACGGACGAACAAAATCTGTCTCCTTAAATCCCAGCCCGGATAGAATCATCTGTGCTTCATATTCTGCATCATACCCACCAGCCGCCTCAAACCTATGCTGCAATTCACCTAACTCGCGCATGAGCTTGTCTGTATTCTCATCAATCGTCCCTTCGGCCAATTCCTCCTGAAGCACTTTTATCCGATGCCCCATCCAACTTATCCTGGCCGACGCGCTGGCTACATCTTGCAACAACCGGCGCTTTGAAAAGGGTTTTATCTCCTGTTCTAGAAATCCGATCTCTATCCCTTTTCGCATTGAAACACTGCCGGAATCAGGAGACATATTTCCAGCAACTATTTCGAAAAGAGTCGTTTTGCCACATCCATTAGGCCCAACAATTGCTATTCGGTCCTGGGCACCGATGTTGACCGTAACTCCTGAAAACAGTGTACGATCACCATAAGATTTGGAAATGTTTGATATGCTAAGCATGATAGTGAGACTCTCAGTAAGAATCGTACAACAATAGCTAAAGACTAGGCAAGCATCGGGTAGTTCACATGACAGCTTGACTTTATTGTCAGTGTTGAGGTAAACTCCCCGTCATTAGAATATTGATGATCAAAGGAGGGCTGACATGTTCTGTACCAAATGTGGAGCACAAAATAATGATGCTGCTGAGTTTTGCACCAGTTGCGGAAACCCATTAAAAGGTGGTTCAGCAGCAACAGGGGTAAGAGCAGCAACAGGGTTACAACGTCGGGATCCTATAATGGTGCTCATCTTTTCGGTTATTACCTTTGGCATATATGGCATATATTGGCAAGTCAAAACCAAGCTGGAGCTAAATGACTCAGGAGCTAACATACCGACAGCATGGCTGATCATCATCCCCATAATAAGCATTTGGTGGGCATGGAAGTTTTCTGAAGGTGTTGAACAGGTTACTCAAGGGAGAATGACTGGACCAATAGCATTCTTGCTTCTCTTCTTCATTGGCATGATCGGCGGAGCAATAATCCAGGATTCACTGAACAAGGTTATCCCAGAGTAGGGATACAGCACGCTGTATCCCTACCTGCTTTTACAGCCATCGCTCCAGCGCTGTAGGCCGCAACCGCTGCAAGCATTCTCTTTGCAATCAGGGGTTAATATCTCTTCTGTCGCTTTCTCGTATTCTTGTGCCAGAAAATCAACGGTTACCCCAGTATCTATATGGCCCCAGGGAAGCGATTCATCCAATGCACGCTCTCGTATATAATCCATCGGATCAATATTGCACTCCTCAAATGCTTGCATCCATTTTTCGAAATCGAACATTTCAGTCCAGGCATCAAACGTACAGCCCAGTTGCCACGCCCTGTATATTGCTTTACCCAAACGTCGATCTCCACGAGACATCACACCTTCCAATAAACTCACCTTCGGATCGTGCCACGAAAGTTTTGATTCAGCTTTGCGCAGGCCACGTCGTAGGATATCATGTTTTATGTCTAGTCCCTCTCCAGTGTTCTGCGCCACCCATTGAAACGGTGTATGAGCCTTTGGTATAAAAGTAGATACATTCACCTTGATGTTCGGCCTCTTTCCATCTACGCCTTTGATACCTCTTACCCTTCGGGCCAGATCAACAATACCCATCACATCTTCTTCTGTCTCCGTGGGAAGGCCAATCATGAAGTACAGTTTGAAACTTTTCCATCCATTATTGAGTGCCAATTCTACGCACTGAACTAAGTCGTCCTCGGATACCCCTTTATTGATAACACAACGCAATCGATCGGTTCCCGCTTCCGGAGCAAAAGTAAGGCTTGTTTTTCGATTGTTTTTAATCGACTTTGCCAATTCCACCGAAAACGCGTCCGTGCGAAGGCTAGGCAGTGAAAGATTCAAGTGCTGTCCATCGTATTTTTCGGAGATAGATCCCACCAGTTCATTAATACCGGAATAGTCACTTGTGCTAAGCGACAGTAGAGAGATTTCTTCATAACCGCAGTTTTTCTCAAGACCGTCTACAGCATCGATGACTTCATCAACCGATCGTTCGCGTACGGGTCGATAGACAACACTCGCCTGGCAAAAACGGCAGCCCCTGGTACATCCCCGCTGAATCTCGACGGCGCCTCGATCATGGGTAATTTCGACAAATGGAACAACCGGGCTCACCACCGGAGCTGGTAACTCAGCTACAATTCGTCTTTCCACGGTAGCCTTTGCTTCGGGAATATCCGGAATAATTGAACCGAATCGGCCATTCTCCGTATACTCAACATGATAAAGACCTGGCACATATACACCGCGTATCTTCGCCAGATCGCACAATAGATCCTTCTTTGATGTCGGTTTTTCTTTCTTCCATAGCTGGTAAGCCTCTACCAATTCCAGGAGCACTTCTTCACCTTCACCAATCACAAAAGCATCGATAAAATCTGACATTGGCTCCGGATTTACGGCACAAGTCCCCCCGGCAATAACCAGCGGCATTGTCTCATCTCGTTCAGCAGCCAAAACAGGCATTCCCGATAGATCAAGCATTTCCAATACATTCGTATAGGCTAACTCGTATCCCAGAGAAAACCCGATGATATCAAATTCACTTATGGCATGTTTTGTTTCCAAGCTGAAGAGGGACACACCGCCTTCCCGCATCTGGTCAGCCATATCTACCCATGGCGTAAACACTCTTTCTGCCAGTACGTCTTTTTTCTGATTCAATAGATCGTAGAGAATAGCGATCCCCATGTTGGACATCCCAATCTCATAGACATCAGGATAGGCAAGCGCAATCTTCACATCGATTGCATCCCAATCCTTTACAATTGAATTCCATTCTCCTCCAGTGTACCGCGCCGGGCGGGTAACTCGATGAAGAATCTGGCTCAGGTCATACATATATTTTCTCCGATCTCTCAACAAAACAGGCTTGTCAAAGTGTCATCAGGACGTTACAATCAAGGCATATTATACTGATATGAGCAGGAGAGCATCAATGGGCAAGAAGACTTATCAATCCGGAGGAAAATACGCTAAACAGGGTACACAACCAAAAAAAAGACGCCCTCGAAAACCAACAACACCGATGAATGCCAGTGATGTATCACCACAGGCAGAAACCACAGATGATTCTCCTAAGCCGGTAGCACAACCCATAAGCCATACTGCAAGACGCGCACACACTACAGCTGCTGCCTCATATAGCTATGTCATTTCCGATTTAAAACGAACTTGTATATTCGCTGCTGCGGCTTTTGCTATATTAATCATCCTTGCTATCGTCTTGAAGGATAACCACCAGGAACTGTTCATTTCATTCACAAACATAATTGACATTGTAAGAAGATAGGAGCGTTTCTCCCCTCGCTCCTATTTCTTTTTCCTTGAAACTTTCTGTATCTTGTCTTTTATCTTCTTAAAATCTGTGCCACGGCCTTCTACGGTCGCACTCACTATCACTCCTCTTACACCAGCTTCGAACAAAACATCGATGTCATCAATATGCTGAGGAGCTTGCGCCACAACCATTTTTCCTGAACATGAGGATACTCGGTGATAGTTCAGCAAACGGCCTATTGTTAAAGGGGATATCCCAAACTCATCGGTTAAAAGCAGTGCATCAACAGGTATTTCATTTATTGCTTCAGCCAGGCTATCCACAAAAGAAGTATCAACCTCCAGCACCTTCCCCATTTTGTCATCAAGTAGTAACTGAGCGGGTACATCGGTAGTCATTACTACAAAATCACAACCCGCGTCACCAATTTTTTCTATTTGCTCACCGTCATTTTCCTTCAGACACATACCCCAGGGTACCTTTCCCATGTAACTACTAATCTTAGAAATCATTTCGAGCTTGCTTATCGGATTTTCAATATCGAAAAGCAGTGCATCAACACCATCCTCAACTGCTTCATTTACAACACCACCCTCAATACTCCTAATCCGCGCAATGATTAACATTGCATTATTCTTTTCTTTGTTTTTTGAGCCAAATCCTATCGGTTGTTCATTCCCTCGAGCGACATGCTCCAGCTTCTTAACAAACTCACTCATTTTCTCACCATTACAAGGGTCACTTTTTGACAGTCAAGCTCTTGATGGCCGATCCTAGTCCTTCAAGTGTAAGCGGGAACATAGGATATGTCTGTCTGATCATTTCCACGGTGGGATGCCTCCAGAAATGCTCTTCTTCAGGATTCAACCACACGCAATGAGAAAAGTGATCTGCAATCTGATCCAGCCGGACAATACCAGGAACTTCATTTCGCTCGTAGTAATATATCGCTCCATATCGATGTGTCAGCTCCGATGTCGCCATGCGTGCATCCCCTACCAGAACTACCTTGTAATCGGAACTATAGTTACGAAATAGCCATTCCGTAGGAATCCCCTCGTCATGCTCGATATCCTGATACACGTTATCATAGATGCAATTGTGGAAATAGAAGAACTTGAAGTCCTTGAAATGGGAAACTGAATGCGCCGCGGTGAACAGCCGTGAGCATAACCGGGCATAGGGGATCATCGAACCGCCGGTGTCCATCATCAGCAATAGTTTGGTTGAATTGATGCGGCTGCGCATCCATTTGAGGTCGATATCCCCGGCATTTCGAGCAGTGGCATCAATGGTACTATCGATATCCAGTTCTTCTTCGGGGCCAATCCTGCCAAGCTGGCGCAAGCCTCGTAAGGCAACCTTTATCTGCCTTACGTCCAATATCATATCGTTGCGATACCCCTTGAACTGCCGTTTCTGGGCAATTTGAACCGCTCCACGCCCCTTTGATTCGCCCCCAATTCTTATCCCGGCCGGATGTCTTCCACCATGACCAAAAGGACTTGTTCCGCCACGCCCGACCCAGTATCCGCCACCATCATGCTGCTCGTTCTGTTCCTCCAGCCGCTTTTCCAGTTCTTTCATAAGTTCGTCAAGATCCCAATCATCGAACTGGGCCATTTCCTCTTCGGTGAAAAGCGATTCGATACTGGCTACGTTATCAGGGTCTTTGAGCCAATCAAGTATCTCGTCCCTTATGGCATCCGGTGTTTCTATCCCCTCGAAATATTCCTGAAAAGCCAGATCGTATGGATCGAAGAAGGTCTCACTCTTGACCAAAATTGCTCTGGCCAGGAAATAGAACTCCTCCAAATTTGAGATGTACCCACTGGACAACGCCTGCATCAGCGTCATCCACTCGGTCAGAGTAACCGGTACACCTTTCCTTTTTAGAGTGTAGAAAAATTCTGTAAACATTTTAAAAAATTGTCGGGGTTCAGGGGGCAGGTGTCAACTTTCCCCAAATCCCTGGCTCCTGAATTAGTATCTCCAGCGGACATTGCGGTTGCCGCCACTACCACTTGCCCGACCGCTGTATGCAGAGTTGAAGTACTCGTGGTCCACTTCCTTTTTGAGAAGCGTTCCGATAAAAGGAATTTCCTCTGAAATCTTGTCATGAGGGATACCCCCTAGCATTAGGGCCTGCAACCAATCGAGCAATTCACTCGTTGACGGTTTCTTGCGAAATTCGTCCACATTTCTGAGGGCATAGAATACTTTAAGTGCCTCTTTCAGTAAATTCTTTTCAACATCGGGATAATGAACGTGGACGATTTCCTCCATTCCCTCCTTATCAGGGAACTCAATATAATGAAACACGCAGCGGCGCAAGAAGGCATCCGGGAGTTCCTTTTCCGCATTTGACGTTACGATCATGATAGGTCGGTGCTTAGTTGTGATGGTCTGCTTGGTTTCCGGGATGTAGAAGGTCATCACATCAAGCTCGTTTAGCAGGTCATTAGGAAACTCCAGATCAGCTTTATCGACTTCATCAATCAGCAACACCACTCGTTCGTCCGAATCGAATGATTCTCCCAGCTTACCCAGGTTAATATACTGGCCAATATCTGAGATGTCTTTGTCTCCAAAACGGCTATCGTTCAGCCTCTGGACTGTATCGTAAACATAGAGGCCTTCCTGAGCCTTGGTGGTCGACTTGATATTCCACACGAGAAGTTCCTTATCCAATCCCTTAGCGATACTGTGTGCCAGCATTGTTTTTCCCGTTCCCGGTTCGCCACGGATTAGCAATGGCCTTCCCAACGCAATCGAAACGTTCACCGCGTTTTTTAGCGGTGCCGACGCCACATAATCCTCTGATCCTTTAAATTTATCGAAATCCTTATCGAAATACGGCATTTGTAATCCCTCCTGGCCTTGATCCATTTATTTGCGCTTACCAGCAAAACTGAAAGGCATTCATAGTTATTGTATCACGATTGGGGGGAAGGGTTCAAAATTGATTAGAGGATAATCACTTTATCGACATATCTTGGTGATCACTTTGAATGTCTCGTCATACTCGTATATAATGATTCTCAGTGTAAAAAAGCCCAATAGCACTTCATTTTAAATGAACAACCAGGCTGAAGCTTCGATAAGCGTAAACAACCTCTTCAAGGCATACGAGGCAATCCATGCTGTAGACGATATAAGTTTTGATGTTCGGCACGGAGAAGTATTCGGGATGCTGGGCCCCAATGGCGCAGGGAAGACTACCACGGTTGAGATAATTGAAGGGCTGCGCACCTCTGATAAAGGAACTGTTACAGTTCTTGGTATGGATGTCTCTAAAGATGTTCGCACTGTAAAAGAACGTATAGGAGTACAACCTCAGACACCAGCTCTCTTCCCCACATTGAAGGTCAAAGAAATATTCGATTTTTTTGGCAGCCTGTATTCCCAATCCATCCCATCATCTGAAGCTATTGAAATGGTATCCCTTCAGGAGAGCCGTAATGTTCTGGTCAAGAATCTCTCCGGTGGTCAGCAACAACGACTTTCCGTGGCTTTAGCCTTCATCAACGATCCGGACATTGTCTTTCTTGACGAACCTACCACCGGACTGGACCCCCAGGCACGCCGGTCGTTGTGGGAAGTGATCGAACGATTTCGCACCACCGGTAAAACGATTTTCCTAACTACTCATTACATGGAAGAGGCAGAACGGCTTTGCGACCGGGTTGCCGTGATGGATCACGGGAAGATCATCGCTTTGGGAACACCTCAGCGAATGATCGATGAGCACTTCAAGGAAAGTGCTATTCAATTCAGGATGACCGACTACCCTGGCCGGGAAGCCATGTCCGGTCTCGCCGGTGTCACGAATATAGCTGAGGAAGAGGATGAGATCATTCTCTATACTGAGAACATTTCGGCTACTATTCCTGCGCTACTGAACTTTTCAGCCAGTAAATCTACTGAGCTTTCGGATCTTTCCATACGACAGGCCACCCTCGAGGATGTCTTCCTTAAACTGACCGGCAAAAGGATAAGAGATTGAAATCCTTAAAAAGTATATTTGTCGCTAACTATAAGCAATTCGTCAGGGACAGGGCCGCCCTGTTTTTCAGTTTCATCTTCCCGATAATGTTTATCCTCATTTTCGGCTGGGCTTTTTCCGATCCTGGAATCAAAACATTTGAGATCGGACTGGTCGTTAATGACGGATCATACGAAAGCGGTAGTATTATTACCAAGAGTATGCATCAGGTCATCATTGACGATGATCACGTATTCGAAGTCGAAGTTATGGAACGGGATTTCGCGATGAATCAGTTGCAAGATGGAAATATCGATGCGGTGATCGTGATCCCGGAATACATGGATAGATCTCTAGAAACGAGTGAACACAACCTTGAAATTCATTATGATCCAAGCCAGACTTCCAGGCAACAGATTCTTGTCCCTATCCTTCGCGAGGTCATTGATCAGATAGATCGCGGTATTCAGTCGAGCCCCCAACTGATTAAGCTGGAAGAGTACAGCATTCAATCAAAAGATCTGAGATATATCGACTATCTTGTACCCGGAATACTGGGAATGTCACTCATGTTTACCGGCATCTTCGGAGGCATACCAGTCATCCAGCAAAGACAGGCAGGTATTATCAGGCGTTTGGGATGCACCCCACTTCGACGATCGATTCTGGTATCGGGGGAATTGGCTTTTCGTATGATCATTGTCATCCTCACGGCAGTCCTTATCATAGCAGTTGGACGGCTTGCCTTCGACGTTCAAATGGTTGGGAACTGGTTCAGCCTGTGTGGGATTGTCATTATGGGAACCCTGGTGTTCTCCTGTATCGGGTATCTTATTGCTGCTTTTGTAAGAACCGAAGAGGGCGCCATTCCCATTATTAACGCCATCACGTTCCCCATGATGTTTCTATCGGGAACTTTCTTCGAAGTGAGTAACATGCCCAGCTTCATTGAGCCAGTCGTCAAAATCCTGCCACTCACCTATGTGAGTGATGCGCTCAGACAAATCATGGTAGACGGTTCCCCACTACACTCCATGACCATAGATGTAGCAGTGATGGCAGCCTGGACCGCGGTGTGCTTATCAATCACCATCCGCTTCTTTAGATGGGACTAGATGTACTCCATATCTCAATTGTATCGTAACCATAGCTATTAAGTTATACCTCTCTTTCCAGATTCCCCACTGAAGTTTATGTTGAACCACCTAATTCAATAATCGCCTCTTTGATCAAGGTCGCTGTCTGATCCGGATATTCCATTGGAAATAAGTGACTTCCATATTCAAGTTGTTGAAACAGTATATTGTGTTTCTTGGCGAACTTCGGCATCGCGTACTTGGTTACATTGTAAGTATTCTGTCCCATAATTATTAACCCGGCAATTAAATACTAGACAAAACATCGAAAATATATTACAATAGG
>CAZWIP010000062.1:0-14485 GCA_964634125.1 uncultured Dehalococcoidia bacterium | reverse complement strand
ACATCTCCAGATACTACATGTTGTGTCTAGTCCAGTCAAGTAAATACCCCCAAAACCTTTTTATGCAAACTTATTAAAGATCGGATACACTTGAGTTTATTCCCCCACGGCACTTCTGTAGAGTTCTGAGTATTTCCCGTTTTTGTTGACTAGCTCATCATGGCGCCCACTCTCTACAATTCGTCCATGATCCAAAACATAAATCATGTCCACATTCTTGATCGTTGACAACCTGTGGGCGATTACTAATGCAGTACAATCCTGAGAAACCTTATCAATCGCTTCCTGGACAATTCTTTCTGAAACGGTATCTAATGCACTTGTGGCCTCATCCAGTATCAATATTTGTGGTTTCCGTATCATAGCTCTGGCAATTGCTAAGCGCTGCTTTTCCCCGCCGGATAATCTCATGCCACGATCACCTATCACAGTATCATAACCTTCCGGTAGTTGCTCGATAAATTCGTGAGCATTGGCTAGTGTGGCTGCTTCAATTACTTCAGACATGTCATACTCGTCACCAAATGCTATATTGTCTTTCACGGATGCATTGTAGATAAAAGTCTCCTGCCCCACAAATCCGGCTTTTAATAGAACCGAAGATATGTCATATTCCCTGATATCATAACCATCTATGGATATTCTACCGCTATCCACATCATACAATCGTAGCAACAAGTCAACAAGTGTGGATTTGCCTGATCCCGATGGACCAACTAATGCAGTCATCTTATCCTTATCAATCCTTAACGAGACCTCTCTTATTGTAGATTCTCTACTCTTATGTGAAAATCCGACATTGTGGAACTCTATCCCCGACTCCAATCCCTCAAATTGCTTATCTCCGTTTATAATCTCGTTGTACGTTTTATCCTTGAGAAGATCACTTACTGCCTCGAGATTGGGAAGCGCATTGGTGACCTGCATCCACTGGGTCCCAATAACTTGGACTTTGGGTAATAGTCTAAAGACTGCCAGTACAAAGATACCCAACATTGGTACTATGGACTGAAGTTTCTCGTCTGAATACTGAATACTTAGGCCGAGAACCATGCCCCCCACAGACAAGAAGAATGCCATTTCAAGTATGCGTGGAGGCATTTGCATCCAGAAAGACTGCCTCATCCAGAGGTTCCACCTCGTGGTAACAGCTTCATTAAATTTAGATTTCCATCGATGAAATGCTCTGGATACACTTATCTGTTTAATACCAGTGATATACTCGTTTAAGACTACGTTTTCATTCTGACTGGCCTGGCGCATTCCGCGTCCAGCTACATACGACACCTTAATACTCAGGTATCGGATTAAGAGGAAATAAGCTAATCCACTTATGACAATAACGATTGTTCCTTTCCATGAGGTTGATACTAGCAGAAGGAACACAGAGGCAGAAAGAATCACTTCCACAATAACTTTAGACATAGCGCTTATTGTACTAGTAATGGAATTAGGTGCCTGTGCGGCCTTATATATTAAGTCACCTTGCCTATTGTCCATAAAGAATTGATAATCCGAACCAATGTATTGATCAAATACCCTCTTCTTGTTGTTGATAATTACTCTTGCCGTGATCCTTATGGAAAGATTTATATACGCCAGTCTTGATAGGAAGATACAAAATGCGAATCCCATAACGAGAATGCCTGCTGCAGATAAAATATCATCGACCGGTATCACATCCACCAAATCATATATAAAAGCGATAACAAATCCTGCATCTGCAGGTTCCTGTCCCAATCCATCTCTAAGCAAAGGATAGAATACACCTATAAGCAGCATCTCCAGTATGCCGACAACAAAAGCCAATCCCATTAACAGAAGCAACCAGATCTTGTATGGGCTAACAAAGAACCAGATTGTATTAAGCCGAGCTAACTTCCGTCTCATAGAAACGCGTTACCCACTAGTGTTACTATTCTGATAATCATTTATATCTGTTGTCATTTTGCTGTACATTATTAGCCAAACCACACCGGAACAGTAATTGGATTTCTTTTGTATCGTTTCAATCGTTTTTATTCGTCCCATAACTCACCCATGTAGTTGTCTATTACCCGTCTCAAGTGTAGTCAAGGTTACGTCATTATATTCCACACAATACATTTTCCACAAGCGGAAAAACACGCAAATCAAAAACTACCGTGAAGCTGAAAAATGGGGGGAAACCCCAATTTAATAAAAAGGCCCGCTTTAAGCGGGCCTTTTTATTCTTTAACAAGTTGGAGATATTAGTAAGTTATTTGTTGGCTTTACGAATATCGAGGATGTCCATAGCCACTATTCGTTTACAGGTATTTGAGGATCCTTCTACAATCTCGTAAAGAGGCGCATCACGATAGTATCGGGCAACGGGATACTCGGTAGAATACCCATAGGCACCCAGTATTTTCATTGCCGTACGAGTGGCTTTCATGGCTATTTCACCGGAGAGATATTTAGCTATAGCTACCTCGTAGGTATTCCCTAAATTACCCTGATCCTTCTCTATCGCAGCCTTGTAAACCATATAACGAGCCGCTTCCAACTCACAGACAACCTGCGCAATGAGATCTTGATTCATTTGGAACTCACCGATTAACTGACCAAATTGCTTGCGTTCTTTACAGTAGGCAATAGTCGAATCCAGAGCCGCCTGGGCAACACCGATGCCACCCGCAGCAGCCGAAAGCCGGGTCTGGTTAAGGGAACTGAAAACGATTTTTACACCGTCGCCCGGCTTGCCTAGAATATTCTCCTTGGGAATCTTGGCATCTTCCAGGAACACCTCACCCGTGGGGGTAGAGCGAGTGCCCATCTTGTCCAGGTCACTCGTCGAGATGCCGGGGTGGTTCTTGGGCTCAATAATAAAAGCGGAAAGACCCTTACTTTTGGCTTCCCTGTCTGTGTAAGCATAGCATATTAGAACATCAGCGATACTGGCATTGGAAATCCAGGTTTTGGAGCCATTGAGTAGCCAGTGATCCCCCTTATCAGCTGCGGTGGTCTTCATGGCCAGCATATCAGAACCGGCTTCAGGCTCAGTAATACCAAATCCTCCGATATACTCACCATTGACCAGTTTCTGGATGTAACCCTTCTGCTTCAATTCGTCTGAACCATACCGGAAAATGGTGAACGCGCAACCCAGCATCTCCATATTGATTTGAACCCTGAGCGAACTGGATGCCCGGGCGATTTCCTCGGTGATGATCATTGCTGCCAGCCATCCCATGTCATTCCCCCCGTATTCTTCGGGAAGTACCGTGCCGAATACACCCAATTCGGCCAATGGCTTGATGACCTCTTCATACGGCATGTAATGCTTTTCATCCCAATCATCGGCATACGGAGCAATTTGCTCTTCAGCGAATTCTCGGACCATTTTTTGTAGCATTTTTAAATCTTCGGGTAATTCAAAATCCATCGTTCACCTCCTCAAGTTTTCTCCGAAAATAATATCGGTATCTGGATTTTAGGCCCGGATAATTATAGCAAATTCTGATGGGCAGTACTAAGCGAAGTTGAACTTGTCATCCTAAAACTATCATGAAAAATCCCCCAACCGCTAACGATTGAGGGATAATTATGTTGATAAATACAATTTCTAACCGATCTCTTAAATCTGATCTGCAAGCGCCGTCAGGTGAACCGCTGTTGTACCCAACCTCAAATCAAAAGCCTTCTGTCGGCGGTAATAGAAATGAATATCATAGTCCTTATCAAATCCGATACCAGCGTGCAACTGCTGTGCGCCAAGGGCTACCCGTTGGCTGGCAATATCGGTGAAGGCCTTAGCAATGGTCAGTTCTCTCTCTGCTGGTAGACCTTCGGTCAACCGCCATATTGCCTGATAGGTGACCCAGCGTGCGCCATTAACATCAATAAACATATCAGCCAGTTTGTGCTGAACAGCTTGAAAAGTACCAATGGGACGATCGAACTGGTGCCTGGTTTTTGTATACTCAGCAGTGATCTCGATCTCGACCTGGGCACCGCCAACCATTTCAGCACATCGTATGGCTGCGGACTTCATGAGTATGGACTGGATCACATCCAAACCCTCGTCTACTTTGCCCAAGACATCGTTTGATGAGACTGAAACCCCATCCAGCACAACCTCAGACAATTTGTCAGCGGCTATATTTACGAGTTGAGTTTCAGTGACACCAGACGCTTTTGCATCAACTATAAAAACAGTCAATCCTTTTTCATCCCCAGGCGATCCACTGGTCCTCGCTACTGTGAGAATTTTATCTGAAACGTGTGCATAGGGAACGAACAGTTTTGTTCCTGTAATCGAATAACCGTCACCCTGCTGTGTTGCTTTGGTTTCGACGAACCTTGCATCATAATTCACCTGAGGTTCTGACATAGCAAAGGTAAGAATCTTTTCACCGCTTGCCACTTCAGGCAAGATCGACTTCTTTTGCTCCTCCGTTCCCCAATCGAGAATAGCCAATGCTCCTTGAACAATGCTGCCAAACATAGGACTCGGCATCGCTGCACGGCCGATCTCTTCAAATAGGATAGCCAGATCCAGCAGGGTGAAGTCCGCTCCACCATACTCCTCCGGTAACGGCAAACCCATCCAACCCAGTTCTGCCATTTTGTTCCATAGATCAAGAGAATAGCCTAAATCGCTAGCCTCTATCTCTCGCACTATTGGCTTGGGACATTCAGTGTTCAAGAAATCCCTCGCTGAGTTCTTCAATAATTGTTGTTCTTCACTTAGAGAAAAGTCCATTGCTACCCCACCTTTCTGAATTTCGGAAGCGTAAGGTCTTCTTGCACTTCTTCAAAGACCACTTCCACGCTCATTCCGATTTGTATATCCTCTGGTTCGATATCAACCATATTACTAACCAGTTTAACACCCTCTTCCAACTCCACTAACACCACTGAAAACGGGACCTTGAACGCAGGATCGGGTGACTCACGATATGTAACAACGCTGTGAACGGTACCCTTCCCGCTGGAAGAAGCCCACTCCTTTTCTAGTGAGCGACATTTCGGACAGGTTGGCCTAGGGGGATGTACCCACGTCCCACAATCCCCGCATTTCTGGAAGACCAGTTCATGACGTTGGACACCCTCCCAGAAACCGGCGTTCTCCCAAGTGGTCTGCGGTCTTGGCACAGGATGTTCTAGATCGTACTCTATGCTCATTGCTTTGTTCCTAGAATGAGTCCGCTCGCGGGCCCGCCTGCACCGGTCATCACCAGCACGGGCCCCGGATTCTCGATTTGTGCCACCGAAGTGCCTCTCGTCAGCCGGATGGCCTCGGCGATATGGTTGAGTCCAAAGATGTGCCCTTCTCCCAAGGAACCGCCCGACGTGTTCAAAGCCAGCTCTCCGCCGACCCTGATTCGCTCTCCGCCTTCGACGTAAGAAGCTCCCTCACCCCGACCACAGAACCCCAGCGCTTCGAGTTGCATTGGCACTAACGGGCCGTAGGAATCATCGAGTTGAACAACACTGATGTCTTTCGGTTTCAGGCCAGACATGTCGAAAAGCCGTTGACCAGCGTGGCGAATCTCCCCTAGGTCAGTCAAACTTGCGCCATAGAATCCGTTCTTCTCTTCTTTTTCATAGACGCACCCCTGGGCTGCCGCCAGAACGGTAACAGGTGTCTGTTTGAGATCCCGGGCTCGTTCAGGAGTGGTAACAACGAAGGCCTGCGCCGCGTCCATGTCTTCATAACAGTCTATCACTCTGAGGGGATCAATCTTGACGGGGGATTTTAAATACTGTTTGATCGTTAGCGGTTTCTCGAAGAAGAGGCTGTTGGGATTCTTGGCACCGTGTTCCCGACACACCATGGTAACCCACCCCAGTTGCTCTGGTGTAGCGCCAGTTTCGTGCATGTATCTTGAGACAAGGAGCGCGACGCTGCCGGCCTGGCTCGTTAGTCCAAAGGGAGAGTGGAATGTATATTGCAGCAGTTCGCCAGTCGATATCTGCTCGCCATAACCCCGACCTGGTACGCCCATGCGGAGGTGCTTCGAAGCACCGTTCACCGACCTGCACACAACGACGTAGTTGGCCATTCCGGCGGCTACCCCAATCGCTGCCCTCATAATCATACCGCATCCTGCTCCATCCCATCGGCACTGGCCGAAGTACGTCAGGTTGTCGATTCCGAGAGTCCTTGCGATGGCGATCTCATCCGACGAGTCGTCAGTATGCGTGACGATGCCGTCGATATCATCAGGTACGAGCCCCGCCTCATCGAGCGCGGCAATTATGGCCTCCGCAGCCATATCGAGCTCTGTCCGTCCTGAGTCTTTCGAGAATCTGGTTGCCCCAATTCCTACTATGACTGCGTTGTTGCTGATCGAATTCATAACACTACTCTTGGCCCTCTACGTCTCGATTGGCCTGAATCTAGGCAAAGTCAGATCCTCCGCGATGTCCTCGAAGATCACCTCTACGGGCATTCCCACGCGGACTTCCAGAGGATCGATTCCGTCCATGTTGGCCATAAACTTCACGCCCTCTGCCATCTCGACTGTCACGATCGAATAGGGCACCTGGTATCCCGGATAGCCTGTCTTTTCGTAGATCACGGTCTCGTGACTATAGACATGTCCCTTTCCCAGGGATTCAGCCCATTCTATCTCGGCAGATAGACATCTCGGACATCTGGGCCGTGGCCGATGGACAATAAGACCACACCACTTGCACTTCTGGAATACCAGTCGATGCTCTCGCATGGCATCCCAGAACCCGTCATTGTCAGGATCCGAGTAGGGCCGCATGAGCGGAAACGCTTCGTTATATTCCATGTCTTGTTAGCTATCAGCTGTCAGTCGTCAGCTGTCAGTCCTCCCATCCCCTCTTGAGAGGGGACCAATGGGTGTGTTGAGTGTCTTCATCAATCATTTCCTCAACAGAATAGCGCTGGTCGGGACTCCTAGCCCACCGGTTACCAAACTCAACTCAACGTCCGGTATCTGCGTTGTAGATGTTCCCCTGATCTGTCGTACAGCCTCAACGATCAGGTTCATGCCATGGATATATGCCTCGGACAAGTGTCCGCCGGACGTGTTGCACGGGATCTCGCCGCCTGGCCGGATTCGGTCGCCCCCCTCAATGAACTGACAACCCTCGCCCGGCCCGCAGAAGCCGTACTCCTCAAGCTGCATCGGTATCAGGCACGAAAAGGCATCATAGAACTGAGCCACGTCCACATCTTTGGGTTCGACGCCGGCCACTCGCCATAGCTCCTGACCCGTATACCACGACTCAGGAATCATCGATATCTTTGGCCGGAAGAAGCTCGTCATCATCTCGCCTTCATTCGCGGTTCCCTGGGTGGCACCCAGGATATAGGCAGGTGTCTGTTTGCAATCCTTTGCCCGGTCAGCACTCGTCAGTATAATGGCTACTGCACCATCTGTGTCCACACAGCAGTCATAGAGCCGGAGCGGATCAACGATCATCCGAGAGTCGAGGTACTCCTCCATTGTCAGAGTTTTATCGTGGAACATGGCTCTCGGGTTTCGGTTGGCGTTCTCACGACACACGAGCGCCGCCGATGCGAGTTGCTCGGGCGTTGCGCCGAACTCGTACAGGTATCGAGTCATGAACATGGCTACCCAAATCGGAGCCGAAGTGGAACCGAACGGCATAATGTAGCTGAAATGGTCGCTGCGGGTTGTGATTGCGGTTTCCTCGCCGACCGTGTGACCGTAGCGGTGCCCGGACCGTTCGTTCATGGTCCTGTAGCATACAACATAGTCAGCCATGCCTGTAGCCACCGCTGCGGCCGCGTGCAGAACCGTGGCACAGGAGGCGCCCCCGCCGTATCCACATTCACCGAAGTAGTTGAGGTTGGGAATCCCGAGAGAGCTGATGATGTGCATCTCATCGGTGAAATCCATAGTGAACCGGACCATGCCATCGATGTCCTCCATCTTCAGTCCGGCATCGTCCACAGCGGACTTGATGGCTTCGCAGACCATCTGATGTTCGCTCCGCCCCGAGTCCTTTGAGAACTCGGTCATGCCAATGCCCGCGATTGCGACGTTGTCTCGTATGAGGTAGTCTTGCCGCCTCGGACGCGTGGTGGTTCGATATCTTCGGGCCAGATACTGGTCGAAATGTCCCATGGGTGCTCTCAGTTCTCCCTCAAGGGAGTGGGTCAGCCGCTGGCTAACCCGCCTTCTTGAATTTGGGCAAGGTTAAATCTTCAGCTACATCCTCGAAAGTAACTTCCACGGCCATGCCAATTTCGAGGTCTTCCGGTTTGACATCGACCATATTGCTCACGATTCTCGGACCTTCGTCGAGTTCCACCAGCACTGCTTCATAGGGAGTTTTGAACGCCGGATGAGGAGATTCGTTGAAAGTAACCCAGCTATAAATCTTCCCCGTCCCCTTAGCAGCGACCCATTCGCTTTCCTGTGACTGGCATTTAGGACACATGGGTCTTGGAGGATTCAGCCAATACCCACATGATTTGCAGCGTTGCAGCATAACTCTTTTTTCCTTAACACCTTCCCAGAAGGGCGTACTGCTTTTATATAAAACTCCCCACATTGCGGGATGAGGTATTTTCTGATCAGGATTGTATTCAACAGACATTGTCCCCTCCTAAATAGTGTAGCGCGAGGCTTTAGCTTCGCTTTGTCGACCCTAAAGGGTCGCTCTACGTGTAATCTAAATCTAGGCCTTTCGTAAAATCATACCATCGGCCGGGCCACCAGCGCCGCTGGCAACCAAGACGGCATCGGCATTTGCTACCTGATTGGTCGAAGTGCCGCGAACCTGACGCACGGCCTCAACGATGCGGGTAGTAATGAATCTTCCCTGCCCGATGCCGCCTCCATCAGGATTGACCGGCAGTTGGCCGCCAACACGAATCTTGTCGCCGCCTTCGACAAACGCAGGGCCTTCACCTTTTCCGCAGAAGCCAAGCGCTTCCAGTTGCATCGGGACATAAGGAGCGAAGGCATCATCCAGCATGGCTACCTTAATATCTTTCGGACCGATACTGCCAACACGGTAGAGCTCTCTTGCCATATTCTCCATCTCCGGCATATCGGTAATTACATCTCGGGTGTAACTCGTATGGTTCTGCCCTTCAAGAGCATATCCGGATGCAACGGAATTGATAATGACGGGTTGCTGTTTAAGGGCTTTAGCTTTTTCAGGGGTTGTGATAACGATAGCGATAGAACCATCCACTTTGGGCGCGCAATCCAGCTCACGAATCGGATCGGCGATCAATTTGGATTGCATGTAGTCATTAATTGTAATCGGTTTATCGTAGAAGATCGCATTAGGATTCTTAGCTGCATTTTCGCTGGCCACCACCGATACCCAGCCAAGCTGTTCCGGTTTGATGCCGGTTTCATGTATATACCTCCGATACATCATGGCCACATAACCGGGCTCGCCGATCAATCCAAAAGGCGAGAAGTAATCATAACGAACCATATCCAGCGAATCATCGCGGAACTCTCTGGCGACGAGAAAATCTGAAATGCATTTCTCCGGTCCTGAAGCGCGATGAGCAGTCTGGTAGTAAACGCAGTAATTGCATAATCCCCCGGCTACGGCGTGGACCGCGTTCATCATAGCGCTGGTGCCCCAGTGGTGTTCACTATGATAGAGCATGTTATCGATTCCGAGGCCTTTCCCTGTATATGTCGGGTCGGGTCCGTCATCGACGCTTTTGACCATCCCGTCGATATCGTCAATATTCACGCCGGCTTCTTCGGCGGCAAGCTTGATGGCCTGGCAAGCAGTATACCATTCCGTCCGGCCGATATCGGTGGAAAAGTCTACCACACCAATACCGACGATGGCCGCTCTATCTTTGATACTCTCGATTGCCATGTTATGCCTCCCTCCTCTTGAACCGGTATACGGTCTGCCCATCTGGCAGATCTTCATACATCACTTCCACCGGCATACCGATTTGTATCTCATCCGGTTCTATTTCGTGGGTGTTGGCACAGATTCTTGGGCCTTCTTCCAACTCTACAAGCACAACTGCATAGGGGAGTTCATAAGCAGGATAGGCCATTTTGGGTGATGTGAACGCAATGTAGGAATAGAGTATTCCCTTGCCGCTCGACTCCTTCCATTCCATCGTATCCTGCGAACGACACCCGGGACACATCGGGCGTGGCGGGTGAATGAATCTTTTGCACTCAGTACAATATTGCAATACAAATTTATGGTTTTTAATTGCATCCCAGTACCCCTGGTTATCCAGGTCGATATAGGGACGCATGATGGGAATACCTTCTATTAACTTTACCATTAATCTACCTCCTCAGAATGATGCCACTTGAAGCAACTCCCGGGCCTCCTGTGACCATCGAAAGTTCCACATCTTTTACCTGATTAGGAGAAGTTCCGCGAATCTGTCGGACTCCCTCTATGACCAGATTCCAGCCGTGCAGGTACGCTTCCGAAAGCAGTCCGCCAGCAGTGTTACACGGGATCTTGCCGTTGATGCGGATATTGTCGCCGCCTTCGACGAACTTACCCCCCTCACCTCTCTCGCAGAAACCAAGCTCTTCAAGCTGAATTATGCCGCCGATGGAGTATGGATCATAGAGTTGAGCCACATCGATATCATCCGGTCCGCACTCAGCAACCCGGTAAAGCTCCTGGCCCACGTACCATGTTTCCACGAGGCCCGAGATGGACGGTCGCTGGTAGATGGTCTGTATCTCCTGTTCGATAGGACAGCATTGTGCAGAGGCTGCGATGATGGCCGGTGTTTGCTTGAGGTCTTTTGCTCGCTCTACAGTGGTGATAATATAAGCGGCCGCGCCGTCGGTATTGACGCAACAGTCATGCAATTTCAGCGGGTCAACGATCATCGGGGATTCCATGTAATCATCGTGTGTCATCGGACGGCCGAAGTAATTCGCATCGGGATTGTTCTGGGCATATTCACGCAGTACGACAGGCCACCAGCCGAGCTGTTCGCGAGTGATGTTGAATTCATGCATCCATCGCCTGCCCCATACACCGGCCCATCCCAGCGGTGTCACGAAACCAAGCGGCCAGATGTATCCGTAATTTGGCGTTAAAGCCACTGGCATGTATTCGATGAAATCATCACCCCGGCCATATCGATGCCCGGAAGCTTCATTGAGGGCACGGTAACAGCAGACGTAGTCAGCCTGGCCGGTGGCCACCGCAGCGGCAGCGTGCACGGCTGTGGCACAACCAGCCCCACCGCCCCCGCTCACTTCACAACTCCACCTCACATTGGGGGTTCCCAGCGAATTGATCAGCATCGGCAGGGAGAGCCGATCAAGTATGAAGGTATCGAATCCATCGATATCAGACATCTTCAGTCCAGCGTCATCAACAGCGTTTTGGATGGCCTCGCAAGCCAGATCAAGTTCATCACGCCCGGAATTCTTGGTGTACTGTGTCTGGCCGACACCGACAATTGCCACCTTGTCTTTTATCAGGTTGGCTTCGACAGACGGCTTGTTGTCTGTTCGGTATTTCCGATTCATATATTCTTCTAACATCCATCCTCCTCGTATCATCTGTTTTGAAGGGACTCACTTTTCGCCCCTTCCAACACGCAGATTTCCTCAGGATAATTGTTTTTGATCAGGTTAATCGGGGACGCTTCTGGCCCCTCGGCAGGATAACACACCCCTTAGTCCCCTCTCAAGAGGGGAAGGCCTGCACTTCTTTCTAACCCACCTTCTTGAATTTGGGCAAGGTTAAATCTTCAGCCACATCCTCAAAAATCACTTCTACAGGCATGCCAATTTCCAGGTCTTCCGGTTTGACACCGACCATGTTGCTAACGATGCGTGGGCCTTCATCGAGTTCTACCAGAACTGCTTCATAGGGCGCTTTGAATGCCGGATGGGGCGCTTCGTTAAAGGTAACCCAGCTATAGATTTTGCCGGTTCCTTTGGCAGCTACCCATTCATTTTCCTGGGATCGGCATTTCGGACACATTGGCCGCGGAGGATTGAGTAGATTGCCGCATGATTTGCATTTCTGAAGCATGATCTTCTTGTCTTTAACACCTTCCCAGAATGGTGTGCTGCTTTTGTATAAAACCCCCCACATTGCGGGATGAGGTATTTTCTGATCGGGATTGTATTCAACACTCATAATTTGCCTCCTAGAGATAAATCCCCCTGATTTAGCCTCGCAAGATAAGACCATCGGCCGGACCGCCGGCTCCACTGGCAACCAGTACCATATCGGCATTTGCTACCTGATTGGTCGAGGTGCCTCTGATCTGGCGCACAGCCTCAACGATTTTGGTCATTTCGAATTTACCTTGTCCAAGAGAACCGCCATCGGTGTTGATGGGTATTTCGCCACCTACGCGGATGCGCTCTCCGCCTTCTATGTAGGCAGCACCTTCGCCTTTTCCACAGAAGCCAAGAGCTTCCAGCTGCAACGGCACGTAAGGTGTAAAGGTATCATCCAGCATTGCGACTTTGATATCATTAGGTCCGATACCTGCAATCCGGTAAAGCTCATCAGCCATGTTCTTCATTTCGGGTAGCTCAGTGATGATATCACGCGTGTAACTGGTGTATAATTGTCCTTCCGGCGCCATACCGGCAGCCGATGAACTGATAATGACCGGTTTCTGTTTCAGGGCTTTAGCTTTTTCCGGAGTCGTGACGATGACAGCGATAGCACCATCCACTTTCGGTGCGCAATCCAGCTCACGAATCGGATCGGCAATCAGCTTTGAATTCAGGTAATCATCAATAGTAATAGGCTTATCGAAAAAGATAGCGTTCGGGTTCTTGACGGAATTTTCACTTTCGACTACCGGCAGCCATCCAAGTTGCTCCGGTTTGATTCCGACTTCGTGCATCAAACGACGATACATCATGGCCACGTACGCCGGCTGACCGATGAGTCCAAACGGCTGATAGAAGTCGTACCGGATCATATCCAGCGAATCATCCTTTACTTCTCTGGCAACCCGGTAATCGGAGGTCGATCTTTCCGGGCCGGAGACGCGATGAGCAGACGCATAATAGACGCAGTAATTACATGATCCTGAAGCGACTCCCTGAACCGCGTTCATCATGGCGCTGGTGCCCCAGTGGTTTTCACTATGGTAGGTCAGGTTATCGATTCCCAGTCCTTTTTGGGTATAGGAAGGGTCAGGTCCGTCGTCGACGTTTTTCACCATTCCATCGATATCGTAGATATTCAGTCCAGCGTCATCTGCTGCCAGCTTTATACACTGACAGGCGGTATACCATTCGGTTTGCCCTATGTTGGTTGAGAAGGGCACTACTCCAATGCCGACAATGGCAGTTTTGTCTTTCGTACTTTCAATTGCCATGTTATGCCTCCCTCTTCTTGAACCGGTAAAGGGTTTGTCCATCGGGCAGCTTTTCGAACATGACTTCCACCGGCGCCCCGATCTGCACTTCATCCGGTTCCATTTCGTGCGTGTTGGCTGTGATTCTCACGCCTTCTTCCATCTCCACCAGCACCACCGCGTAGGGAAGCTTGAAGGCGGGATAGGCCATTTTGTTTGTCGTGAACATGACGAAAGAATAGATGATACCCTTGCCGCTCGATTCCTTCCATTCCAGTGTGTCCTGTGAATGACAAGAAGGACACATCGGCCGCGGCGGGTGATGATACTTATCGCATTTACTGCAATGCTGGAATACCAGCTTATGGTTTTCAACTGCATCCCAGTAACCCTGGTTATCCTGGTCGATATAGGGACGCATGATAGGAATGCCCTGAACATATTCAGCCATTTCTTACCTCCTTAGAATGATACCGCTCGAAGGAACGCCCGGGCCTCCGGTGACCATCGACAGTTCAACATCTTTTACCTGATTGTGCGAAGTTCCGCGAATCTGGCGCACTCCCTCGATGACCAGATTCCAGCCATGCAGGTAGGCTTCTGAAAGCAATCCGCCGGAAGTGTTGCACGGAATCTTGCCATCGATGCGGATGTTATCACCGCCCTCGATGAATTTGCCGCCCTCACCCCGTTCGCAGAAACCGAGTTCCTCAAGCTGGAGCACGCCACCTATGGAGTAGGGGTCGTATAGCTGAGCAACATTGATATCCTTGGCTTCTACCTCGGCAATCCGATACATTTCCTGTCCATGGTACCAGGTTTCGACAAGCCCTGAAATAATGGGTCGGTTGTAGATGGTCTGAATCTCCTGCTCGATTGGCGAGCTTTGCGCTGCCGCCAGCATGATGGCAGGGGTTTGTTTTAGATCACGGGCACGCTCAACTGTAGTAATAATGTAAGCAGCAGCGCCATCGGTATCCACGCAACAATCGTGGAGCTTGAGCGGATCGACGATCATAGGGGACTCCATGTAATCATCATGGGTGATCGGCCTGCCATAGTATATTGCGTCCGGATTATTTTGAGCATACTCTCGCAGAACAACCGCCCACCATCCAAGCTGTTCGCGAGTGATGTTGAATTCGTGCATCCATCGCTTCCCCCAGACACCGGCCCAGCCCAGCGGCGTCACAAAACCAAAGGGCCATT
>CAZWIP010000061.1:0-14570 GCA_964634125.1 uncultured Dehalococcoidia bacterium | reverse complement strand
CTTCATCTATTTCGCTCTGATCAACGATGCGCTGCTTAGTGTGAACACGCCCTAAGAAACTACACTTAATAAATCGAGATGACTGGCGCACGTGGCTGGAAGAGAACCATGTTTCTCAGAAAGAAATCTGGTTGATCTTTTACAAGAAACACACAGGTGAACCTTCTCTCTCATACGACGATGCGGTTGAGGAAGCATTGTGTTTTGGATGGATTGACGGGATAATGAAGCGCATCGATGATGAGAAATATGCTACCAGGTATTCGCCTCGCAAGAATAAAAGTGTCTGGTCCAAATTAAACAAGAAAAGAGTCGATAGGATGATAAAGCAGGGCCGAATGACCGAAGCCGGTCTGACCAAGGTAAGAGCGGCAAAACGAAGTGGGGAATGGCACAATGCCACATTGCGAGAAGACCTTATGGAGATACCCTATGACCTTATAAACGCATTGGCTGCTAACAAACAGGCTCAGAAGAATTTCGACCATCTTGCCCCTTCGCACAAAAAACAATTCATCTATTGGATAATGGATGCCAAAAGAGAAGAAACACGCCAAAGACGTATCAAAGAGACCGTTAGGCTGGCAGCGGAAAACAAGAAACCGGGTATGAAATAGATCATGAAAGATACACAACCGTTCAATCCTTGCGGTGTCAATATCTGGTTAGTCCAACATAGGGGGTGATATTCATGACATGGTACGCATATTTAGCATACTTTGGGGCCGGTCTGTTTTTGGCCAACGGCATCCCCCATTTCATAAATGGTATCTCTGGCAGGAAATTCCAAAGTCCGTTCGCTTCGCCCCCCGGTGTAGGAGAGTCATCCCCACTTGTAAATATCCTCTGGGGAACGGTCAACTTCGCAATCGGATACGTACTGATCTTTGCAGTGGGAGACTTTGATTTGGGCATGACTCGCGATATCCTCATGGTTGGGCTCGGCGCTTTTGTTGCCGCAGTAGTACTGGCCTGGTATTTTGGCCGCATTCGGAGTGGAGGTTAAAATGACAACTCACGATAGTCACATGAAAGGTAAAATCTGCATGGTTACCGGGGCAACCTCTGGAATTGGCTTGGCAACAGCAAAAGAACTGGCTGGACAGGGAGCAACTGTAATACTGACTGCTCGTAACCCGGAGAAGGGTGAATCAACAGTTGACTACATCCAACGCGAGACTGGTAACTCTTCGGTTGAGTTCATGCTGGCTGACCTGTCCATCCAAGATCAAATACGAGCCCTGGCCCGAGAGTTCCAAAACCGATACTCGCGTCTGGACGTGCTGGTCAATAATGCTGGCGCTATTTTCTTAAAACGCCAATTGAATGCAGAGGGTGTTGAGCTCACATTTGCTACCAACTATATCAATTACTTTCTCCTGACCAATCTACTCCTCGATACGCTTAAAGCCAGTGCACCATCTCGAATTGTGAACGTTTCATCGGACATGCAAAAGAATGCCAAGATCGATTTCGATGACCTGCAAGCAGAACACAAATACTCCAGTTTTGGCTCATATGGCCAATCGAAGCTGGCTATTATTTTGTTCACCTATGAACTGGCTCGTCGATTAGAGGGTACTCAAGTGATAGCAAACGCTGTGCATCCCGGTTTTGCAGCCTCCAACATTGGAAAAAACAACGGTTGGCTCGGGAAAATAATTGTTCCAATGTTGAAACCTTTCGCCATGAGCTCCACCAAAGCCGCTGAGACGAGTATTTACCTTGCATCATCTCCAGAGGTAGAGGGTACAACCGGCAAGTATTTCATGAAGAAGAAAGCCGTTCCGTCGTCACCGATCACTTATGATGAAGCTGCTGCCCGACGCCTCTGGGAAATCAGTACTCAGATAACGGGGCTCTAAGTGTCTTCGAACCTGAATTGTTCATAGCATGTCATTCTGAACATAGTGAAGAATCTCCACATCTAAACGAGGAGATTCTTCGTCGCAGTGCTCCTCAGAATGACAAGAATTTGTGTGCAATTGCCCTGTTAATTCACTGCAAATTCGTTCTACTTAGTATGCTATAATGAAACGGATTCTTGGGAGGCTCAAACTTGAAGTTAAAAGGCAAAGTTCACAAATACGGTGCCAACGTCGATACAGACGCGATTATTCCAGCACGATATCTCAATGTCTCTGATCCGGCCGAACTGGCTAAACATTGCATGGAAGATATCGATGCTGAATTTATTAACAAAGTCGAACCGGGAGATATAATCGTTGCGACCACCAATTTCGGCAGCGGTTCTTCACGAGAACATGCCCCGCTGGCAATAAAAGCTGCGGGTGTAAGCTGTGTGATTGCCCATAGCTTTGCCCGAATATTTTATCGTAATTCCATGAATATCGGTCTTCCTATCCTCGAATGTATCGAAGCCGCCGAAAAAAGCGAATCCAGTGATATTCTGGAAGTGGAGCTTGCTACCGGAGAGATCAATAACGTCACTAAAAATCTGTCATTTAAAGCAAAACCTTACCCTGAATTCATGTTGGAATTGATCTTGGCCGGTGGACTCATCGAACATACCAAACAAAAGCTCAGAGTTGGAGAACAATAGAATGCAGTTCAATGTTGCCATATTACCTGGTGATGGTGTTGGGCCTGAAGTGGCCACCGAAGGCGTCAAAGTCCTGAAAAGAATAGGTGAGAAGTTCAGACACGAATTCAATTTGCACTATGGGGATATCGGCGGGGCATCAATCGATAATCACGGTGAAGCCCTTACCGCTGAAACCCTAAAGATGTGCAAGAAATGCAACGCCGTGTACCTTGGCGCAGTGGGAGGCCCCAAGTGGGATGATCCCTTGGCTACAGTACGACCTGAAGATGGACTTTTAGCCCTTCGTAAAGGCTTAAAGCTTTTCGCCAATCTTCGTCCCGTAAAAGTCTTTCCCATGCTGGCCGATCATGCCAATCTTAAACCCGAGGTAATAAAAGGAGTCGATTTTATTTTTGTTCGCGAACTTACTGGCGGACTGTATTTCGGCAAACCTAAAAAGAAATGGGAAACCTCACGAGGCTGGAAAGCCGTCGATACCATGGCTTATTCTGAAAGGGAAATCGAGCGCATAATCCGAGTGGGTTTTGAACTGGCTCGAACCCGTAAGGAAAAACTCATCTCTGTGGATAAAGCCAATGTATTGGAAACCTCACGATTGTGGCGAATGGTTGCCACTCAAGTTGCCACCGATTACCCCGACGTGGAACTGGAACACCAGCTTGTCGATGCCTGTTCAATGAGAATTATTCAGCAACCAACGGCAATGGATGTACTCGTCACCGAGAATACGTTCGGCGATATCCTGACCGATGAAGCCTCGATGCTTGCAGGTTCAATGGGAATGCTTCCTTCGGCAAGTCTGGCAGGGGTCCCTAAAGGAGAATCATCCCGGGCTTTTGGTATGTATGAACCCATTCATGGTAGTGCACCCCGACGAGCCGGATTGAATATGGCCAATCCCATTGCCACGATCCTGAGTTGTGCCATGATGTTGCGATACTCTTTTGGCCTTCCCAAAGAGGCCAACGCAGTCGAAAAAGCGGTAGACCTCGCACTGGAAGAGGGTTATCGCACCTATGACATCATGGGTGAGGGAATGAAGAAAGTCGGCACAAGCCAAATGGGCGATCAGATTGCCGCAAATATCTAAATAAAACGTAGCGCGAGGCTTAAGCCTCGCTAAAAAGCGACCCTGAAGGGTCGCACTACAGAAATCCGATGAGCTATGGTTGGCTCTAACAATACGATCCACTCAACCGCAACCGTTTAACAGTTGATTAACGTAATTACAGAGGAGGACACAATAATGAAAAAAGTGGCAGTCATCGGATGCGGAGCTTATATGGATAGCGGTTATGGCTGCCCCGGTGAATGGCGCTGTCTCAAAGCAGCGGCACTCGGGGAACATAGCTTCGATGAACCATCTCAGGTTGTTGCTTTCATTAAATGTGAGTGCCCAGGCCGCACAATTGTACCAAACACCGGTATGGCTATCAAGTTGTCTGAAATGAAGCCCGATGTAATTCACTTTAGTTCATGTTTGGTAAATGCCAAGCCGGGATGCCCTTACAGCACTGCTGAAGAGTTCGCTAAAATAGTTGAAGGCAAAACCGGTATCAAAGTAATACTGGGGACACACGATTATCACTAGCCATCAAATCAGTACACTTCTTGACAGAATATCCTGTACACATTAGCATCTTATTGGGGTCGTGCTAGGTGGGGAGCCAGCGGTGCCTTGTAACCCGCAATCCGCTATAGCGGGGCTGAATTCCCACTTGAGATCTGAGTTCTTTTGGGACTGTTTTTATCAGTTAGTGTTGATAGCTGGGTCCTGCGCGGCAGAGAACTACAAATCCCGTCAGGTCCGGAAGGAAGCAGCGGTAAGTAGTAAACTCTGGGTGCCGCAGGTTCGCCTGGCTTGAGCTGTCTGTTAGGGATAAGCCATGAGGCAGGAGCGAGAGTGGGTGCACGATCTCATTGTCCCCGTCTCGTATTTGGCCCTGCTTGTACATCCTATAGCGAAAGGTGAGTTTTTTGCCCAAAGAATCTGATCCACTGCTTGCCCGTACCAAGACCTTGATGAGGCAGCTCCACATCCATGCCAGAAAAGGTCTTGGGCAGCATTTCCTCGTTGATTCAGCTTCTATAGAAGCATCAATTACTGCAGCGGAGCTCTCCTCCCATGACGTCGTCCTTGAGGTTGGCCCAGGGCTGGGAGTACTCACCGAACAACTTGCTCAGACAGCAGGGCAGGTGATTGCCATAGAACTCGATGAGCGAATCTCATCTCTGCTTCAAAAAAGGTTATCTCGCTTACAAAATGTTACTATCTTGCATGCGAATATTCTCGAAATCGAGATATCTAAACTCTTGCAACAAACGCTCGCTGGGCCCAATTTCAATTACAAAGTCGTTGCCAACCTACCATATTATGTTGCTGCCCCTATCCTGCGGCATTTCCTGGAAGCCAAAATCAAACCTCAACGAATGGTGGTAATGGTGCAGAAAGAAGTAGCCGAAAGCATTGTGGCTGCATCCGGAAAGATGAGCCTTTTGGGAATAGGAGTACAGATTTACGGCAAACCATCGATTGTTAAGTATGTTCCGGCTGAGAGTTTCCATCCACCCCCAAAAGTGGGTTCAGCCATCATTCGCATAGATGTCTATGAACAACCGGCTGTCGATGTTGATATTGCTGGATTCTTTAGGGTTGTGAGGGCGGGATTCAGCGCACCACGAAAGCAACTGAGGAATTCGCTGGCTCAGGGACTATCAATATCGCCCGACAATGCTGTAGAACTTCTGAACAAGGCCGGGATATCCCCACAGAGACGTGCTGAGACCCTCACCCTGAAGGAATGGGCTGAGCTCTACAACTGCGTTACCAATACGATTTCAATCGAGAACTGACATGATTACGCTTTCTGCATATGCCAAAGTCAATTTAACCCTCGAAGTTCTGGGCAAACGTGATGATGGGTACCATGAAATCACGAGCGTCTTACAGACGATCGATCTCGCTGATGTACTTACGTTCGAACCCGCCGATGAAATCAGCTTTGTCTGCAAAGACAATAATGTGGAAAAGGTCAATTTAGTAGAAAAACTAATTCTCGAAGCAGCTCATCTCCTCCAAACAGAAACAGGTAAAAATCGAGGTGCATTGATTCAGATGGAAAGCATGGGAATTCCACGGGCTGCCGGTCTCGGTTCAAGCTCCACTGATCCGGCTGCCGTATTGAAAGGACTCAATGAACTCTGGTCTCTGGGATTATCTGCGGATACTCTGGCTGAATTGGCATCAAAGATAGGCTCTGATACACCGTTTTTTATTCGTGGAGGGACCGCACTGGCTCGGGGCCGTGGGGAAAGAATCACCCAACTTCCTTCACCTCCCATAACCTGGCTGGTACTAATGCAATCACCAATCGAACCAATCCCCGATAAGACTGCCAGAATGTACGGGACATTGGATCAGTCACACTACACATCCGGTGAGTTAACTCAACGCATAGTAGAAGAATTACACAATCAGAAAAGCTTGCAATCCTATCTACTATGTAATACCTTTGAATGTATTGCTTTTAATTTCTTCGAAAAACTCAATGACTACCGTGCCGGGTTTCGGGCGGCTGGGGCGGAAAGTGTCCACCTCGCTGGCGCAGGACCATCGCTATTCACACTGGTTGAGAGTGAGACGCAGGGAGAATCATTGGTAAGCAGACTCAGGAAGCAAGGACTCCAAGCTTACGTAACTAGGACAGTTTAGTCAAATAGCCGAGACAATTTCAATGGATGAAGAATCTCCAGAAACACAACCAAACGGAGTAAGCCCACCCAAATCCCTCCGGGACAAAATCATCAGTAAGAATAGTTTCCTTATCCTGATGATCGTTCTCTTACTAGTGATTTCAATTGTCATCTGGCAATTGGACATCGATTGGAAAGGGTACGTCAAAGATTATGGCTATTTCGGTGTTTTCATACTGATGCTTGTCAGCGGGATGACGATCTTCTTCCCCTTACCATCCGAAGCCGTTCTCGCCGTTGCGCCCAACTTAATGGAACTCTCTTCGGACAGTGAAATTTCTTTGCTTGGATTTGTGGCAAGTATCGGAGCTGCTCTGGGAGAAATAACATCATATTATGCCGGACGATGGGGTAGAATAGTCATAGCGAAGAAATATCAAACGAGCTATAACAGGATAGATAAATGGATGAGACATTATGGCGGACCAGCTATATTCGTCTTCTCATTCACACCCCTGCCTTTTGACCTCGTAGGGATCGCTGCCGGATCTCTCCGTTTTCCATTATGGAAGTTCCTATTCTACTGCTGGGCAGGCAGGCTAGCCAGAGCTCTATTGGTAGTCCACCTGGGTAAAATAGGATGGGAAGTTATCTTTGGATGAATAACAATGCCAGATAATATAGCTAATCAAATTTACATTTCCCTCGATCTTGAGACAACCGGTCTCAAGCCAGAAAGTGATGCCATTATGGAAATAGGAGCGGTCAAATTTCAGGATGGTAAGCAAATCGACGTCTTCCAGTCTCTTGTGAATCCTTACCGGCCAATACCCTATCGAGTGCAGACCTTGTGCAATATTTCACAAAAAGAAGTTGATGTTGCCCCGCCGTTCTCATCGCTATCTGATGATTTGGTTGCATTCCTTGGTGATCATCCAATAATTGGGCATAATATTGCTTTCGACCTGAACTTCCTCTCGCAGGCAGGGATCAAGCTCAGTAATCCCTCTTATGACACGCACGATATGGCCAAACTTCTACTGTATGATATCCCGGAACGCACATTATCGGCCGTCGCTGCCTATTTACAGGTTCCCCACCCCTCTGCTCATCGAGCCCTTGCAGACGCAGAGGTAGCCAAAGAGGCTTTTATAGCCCTGCTACGTACACTATACGAAATCGATCCAAATATTCTAAACGAATTGGTGCGCTTGTCTGGTAAGACAAACCTATGGCTCGGTGAATTTATACGAAAGATAGCGAAGGAAAGGAAACTGAATCCTCTCCTTGGGCAAGCTGGTTTTGAGATTGCATGCCTGGGTTCTCGCGTTCGCGATTCAGCGGAATCCTTGTCTCCTAATGCAGATCCATCCCCACTGGATGTGGATGCCCTGTCTCGTCTTTTCGATAGTAACGGTTCTCTGGCAAAAGCATTTGCTGGCTATGAAGAGCGTCCGCAACAAATCAGTATGATGCGTGCAGTCGCTGAATCATTCAATCATGGTCAACATCTTATGGTAGAAGCAGGGACTGGTGTGGGTAAGTCCATTGCTTATCTCATCCCAGCAGCCACATACGCTTATACGAACAATACACCTGTGGTTATCTCTACTAATACTATCAACCTTCAGGAGCAACTTGTACACAAAGACATCCCCGATTTTCTCAGCGCTTTACGATCAGAACCAGATTACGCATTTTCAGAGATTCGTGTCTCTCAGGTCAAAGGCCGAACGAACTATCTCTGTCTACGACGCTGGGATATCTTGCGTAAGGCAGAAGATCTACCAATAGAAGCAATAGAACTCCTGGGTCGAGTTCAAGTCTGGCTCCCATCGACCCAGACTGGAGACCGATCAGAGCTTAATATAGATGCCAGGGAGAACTCGTTCTGGTATCGAATGTGTGCCCAACCTTACGATTGCATGGGTAAACAATGTACCTATATGCACCGGGGTCTATGTTTCCTGCACCGCGCTCGAAAGGCAGCCCACAGCTCTCATTTGATCATTGTCAATCATGCTCTCCTCCTTTCAGATACAACATCTGGAGGGCAGATTCTTCCCGACTATTCCCATCTCATCATAGATGAAGCTCATCACCTTGAGGAAGTGGCCACGAGTCAACTGGGCACCGAAATTAGAGAGCGCGATATTTTCGATCATCTCGATCAGGTACTCCGTGAGACGGAGCACGAGAAATCAGGCTTTATCCCTATGCTGGAGTACACTATCCGAAACATTGATTTCCCCGAAAAGAAACAACTAGGGGAATTGTGTTCACTTGTTGGCCTGGCTATGGACAGGGCACACGATCGAGTCTCAGAATTTTTCAACGAGCTGGGACGCTTCCTTGAGAACTATGGGGAAAGTGAGAACGAATACGATTTCGCTTTACGTATCACTCGAGCAATGCGAACACAACCGGCATGGTCTGACGTCGAGATCAATTGCGAGAATATGATTTACTCGCTCGAAGCTATTGCCAAAACGCTCCGGAAGATCGACGCCATGATTGAGGATCTTCCAATTTCGGATACACTCAAGTTTGAAGTACTTTCCCTATTCAATACGAATGGTGAGCTACGGGATCAATTGGGATCCCTGGTTTTCCATCATGAGGATAATTCTGTCCATTGGCTCACTCTCGGGAGAAGAAGTGGTCTGATAACCCTGCGTTCAGCGCCTTTGCACGTAGGCCCGATCCTGCAACAAGCCCTTTATTCGCTCAAAGATACCCTTGTCCTCACCAGCGCTACACTGAGTACGGAAGGCAATCTCGAATACCTGAAACACCGTCTTGGCATCGAAGACTCTGAAGAGCTTATTCTGGGATCACCGTTCGATTATGAAAATGCAGCGCTGACCTATCTTGTGAGCGATATACCTGAGCCAGGAAAAGACGGGTATCAGCATGCCTTAGGACAGGCACTCATTGAACTCTGTCGAGCCACTGAAGGTCGCTGTCTGGTCCTTTTTACTTCATACAATGCTTTACGGACAATACAAGCCGCCATCCAAGCCCAACTAGAAGAGGATGATATCCTTGTCCTCGGGCAGGGAATAGACGGCTCACCCCGAAAACTTCTTTCTGCTCTCAGTGACAATCCCCGAACCGTTCTTCTGGGAGCAGCCAGTTTCTGGGAAGGTATCGATGTACTCGGAGAGACGCTTAGCGTCGTGGTCATGGTTCGCTTGCCGTTCAAGGTTCCCACGGATCCTGTTTTTGCCGCTCGATCAGAAACCTTCGAAAATCCCTTTACGCAATACGCTCTGCCACAGGCCGCGTTCAAATTCAAGCAGGGCTTCGGGCGATTGATTCGTTCGAAAACAGATCGGGGAATGATGGTGGTCCTTGATAGTCGACTGGTAAAAAAGAAATACGGCTCAGTGTTCTTGAACTCACTTCCCCCATGTCGAATAGAAAAGGGGCCCTCAACCAATTTACCTGAAATAGTGGCAGAATGGCTGACAATTGACAGTAATGAACGAAAGAGAGAACTTATCCAGTGAAGCCTAAGCTCAGAGCAGTGCAACCAACTCTTATCGATCACCAGGGAAGTCCATATATCGTGTTGAGCGATCCCCTCAGACTGTCGGAAGAGACTATCGCCATACCTCACCCGCTGGCACCATTGCTCGAACTGTGCGATGGCACTCGTGACGTGCCTACCTTACAAACCGCTTTTGAGCTACGAACCGGTATCCGCCTGGAAGAAGAAACCGTTCAAGGGATCGTCACTCAATTGGACAAATCCCTGCTCCTGGATAGTGACCGATTCCTACAAGCTCGCGATGTTGTTATCAGCCAATTCCAGTCAGCACCTGCCCGGCCACCGGCGTTGGCTGGCGCTGGTTACCCGGCTGATCCCGAAGAACTCAGAGACATGTTGAGGGGATACCTGGGTAGCATCTCAGATGATCTTAATACAGGAAGTGGCTCTGACCATATTAGAGGAGTGATTAGTCCACACATAGATTTCCAGCGAGGCGGGGACGTGTACGCTCAGGTATGGGGCAAGGCTACCACCGCGATTGATGATGTTGAATTGGTAATTATTTTTGGCACCAATCATTTCGGTGGAGATCGTCTCTTTACCCTGACACGTCAGAACTACTCCACACCCTGGGGTATTTTGCCTACTGCTACAGATATCGTTGATAAACTCGCTGGAGCTCTTGGAGAAACTTCTGCTTTTGAAGATGAGTTACATCACCGGAACGAGCATTCAATAGAGCTTGCTCTTATCTGGCTTCACTACTTCCTTGGAGATCGAAAATGTGAGTTGGTGCCAATTCTCTGTGGTTCATTTGAACATTTCATCAACAGCGATGAGGACCCAAGTCACCACGAGGAAATATCCGCTGTAGTGGATTGCCTGCAAAAAGAGGTTGGATCGCGCCGAACGTTGGTTGTGGCTGCGGCCGATCTGGCTCATATGGGACCGGCTTTCGGTGATTATGATCCCATAGACAACATTGAACGGGCAGAGATCAGCGCAGCAGATGAAGGATTGATCAAGTCAATGTGTTCCGCTGATGCCGAAGGGTTCTTTAGTCAGGTTAAAAATGAGACAGATAGACGGCGAATCTGCGGGTTGGCACCGATCTACATGACGCTACGCATCCTTGAAAATTCGCATGGAGAGGCTGCTGGTTATATGCAATGCCCTGCCGATCAAATCAATGGATCACTTGTTTCGATTTGTGGAGTGGGATTGAGATCAGTTCGTTCGCTTGACAGTATGTAGCTGTTATGATACGGTAAAAGCAACTGACTGACCACCCAGTCAATATTCTGCTATGAAACGTTCTCCCAAGTATCGCGTCTCAAAAGAAAGATATCAGTCTATTCTCCAGACATCTGAGAAACTGTTTGGAGAAAAAGGATATCAGGGTGTCTCTATCGAAGAGATCGCCCGAACTGCAGGAGTATCCAAGGGCCTTGTAATCTACCATTTCGGCAGTAAAGAGAACCTCCTCGTAAACGTATTAAGAGAAGGAACAACAACCCTTTTCACACAATTGGATTCCGCTATCCAAGACCAAGATACCGCTAAAGATAAAATTCGAGCGGCTGTAGAGATGTACCTCAGTATTGCCAGTGCCGGACCTGCCCTCACACGTATGGCAATGATCGCTGTTTTTGAGGCAGCTTACTCAGAGAGCATCCGAAAACTGTGGCTTGCCTTCATGGAAGAGAATCTGAACCGGTTTGCCGGTCTCATTGAAGAAGGTATTTCCAATGGTGAGCTTAAACCAGTGGATAGCCGGCTCGTGACCCAATTAGTAATGGCCATGGCTTTCGAAGTCATCAGGCTCGCTTCCCTCAGGCAAGAGCCTTTTCACTCTCACGAAGTGGCTGATGAAGTAACGAATATCTTATTCGACGGCATCAGCCAATGATTACTTATTTGCCACTTAAGTAGCAAATAAGTACTACTTTGGGCTTTACACACCGCACAGAAATGATCAAAATCTCTTGACAAGACCATACAAATATGATAATTTTTTAACACTGACTGGGCGGCCAGTCAGAAGCTGCTATGGAAAATAATTTGACTTCACAACCCGTTGCAACAGAACGATATGATGCCATCCTGCAAACAGCCGCGTCTCTGTTTGCAGAGAAAGGATATCAGAACGTCTCAACTGAAGAAATAGCCCGAACTGCAGGAGTCTCTAAAGGGCTCGTTCATTACCACTTCAGTAATAAAGAAGAGTTGCTAGTGAAAATATTGGAAAGAGGCAGAGACTCGCTGTCAACCCAGTTGGACTTTATTGAGGAGACTGATGAAACAGCAAGATCCAAGATCTGGGCCGCTGTCAAAGCATACTTGGATGTCGCAAGCGCTCAACCCGCCCTGACCAGGATGGCACTGATCGCTTTTTTTGAAACTCCGTACACGGAGAGGCTGAAAAGCCTGTGGTTAGGCTATCTCGAAGAGAATCTGAACGCTTTTTCCGGATTGATTGAGGAAGGCATTGCCAAAGGGGAATTCAAGCCTGTCGACAGCAAACTCACAACCCATTTTGTTATAGGGATGGCTTTCGAAGTATTACGAGTTACTGCCCTGCAACAACAACCATTGGACACCAACAAAATAGCGGATGAGATCACCGGGGTAGTTTTTGATGGAATTGCACAATAGCCAGTATTGCAGGAGGTGAGAATCGACCAAGACACGATGCTTTGTTCCCAAATCATTCGAGTATTACAAATAACTTTCAAATTAACCAGAGGAGGTTGTTCATGCCCGATGAATCATTTGATGCAGTAATTATTGGAGGGGGAAACAAAGGACTATTCCTTGCTTTATATCTTATCAAGTATGGCGGAATGAAGGTCGGCATATTTGAGAGAAGGCATGAGATAGGAGGCTGCTTGTGCACCGAAGAGCTGTCGGCTCCCGGTTTCCGCGGCAATGATCATGCCAATATAATTCTGCCCTGGTATTATATCCCCGTATGGAGAGATTTTCCGCAGTTGTGGGATTACGGTATTCAGTGGGAACAACATCTGTGCAGTGATGGTTTTGTTTTCCGGGATAATGAGACCTGTTTGGCCATCTACTCGGATAAACATGATCCAACTCAGGAAAAATCAGCTCGAGAGATTGCACGATTCTCACAGAAGGACGCCGAGAAGTGGCTGAAAATGTGGGAACTGGAACACTCAGATGCATATCAGCGAGTCCAGATGGACAACCTCTTCCTGCCGCCGGAATGGCAGGCTGGTGAAGAGGTGTTAATGCGGCAAATGGATGTATACCCGAAACTCATCGAGGCCGGCTTTGAGCCAACCGAAGATATCTTGTTAGGCACTTCCATGAATGCAACGACACAATGGTTTGAAAGCCAGGAATTACAGTCGTGCATTCTCAGATTTGCCGTTTCATCGGTAGACGATATCACCGAGCCCGGTGGTGGGATGACTGCCCTTGGTTTCACCTCAACGCTGCCTACAATTGGTTTTAATCGGGGCGGCACTCACCAGGTGGCCCACGCAGCACACCAATGCCTGGTACAGATGGGATGTAAGTTCTTCACTCATGCTGATGTCAAAAATGTCATTATTGAGAATGGAACCGCCACCGGCATCAATCTGAGAGATGGCAGCCAGGTCAAGGCCAACAAGCTGGTCGTCAGCGCTGGTATGAGTCCGGAACAACTCTGCTTTGAGTTGATCGGGGAAGAGTACATCGATGATCAGCTGGCAAACAATGTGCGAAACCTGGCCAGGTCCTTCGGGTGCCTGATGTGGTACACCTTCGCTGTGAATGAGGCTCCCAAATATAAGGCTGAAGCCTTCAATCCCGATATCCACGAGTGCGAATGGCTGGGGCTGCAACCAGATCCAGACCCGATACATATCGTACGGGAATGCCAATATGAAAATGCCCAGGAATGGCCACCACTTGATGATTACTGTCCTACGGTTGGTTGTCACAGCCTGGTAGACCCTTCGATGGCGCCTCCGGGCAAGCACGTGATTCAGAACGAACAGCTTTCACCTCCAGCCTCTCGCTATACAGAGCAGGAATGGCTGGAGATCAAGAAACGGTACGCTGATGAGCTTATCCAAATCTGGCAAGATTATGCTCCGAATATGACCTACGACAATGTTGTTGGGATTGATACCAATAGCCCCTATGACAATCTTCGCATGAGAAACCTGGCTCCCAACGGAACGATGGCCGGAATCGACCGTATTCCATCTCAGGTTGGCGCCAATCGACCTACTCCTGAACTAGCCAACTACCGAACCCCAATAAAGAATCTCTACGCTACTGGCGGTTGCTGGTGGGTCGGATCGAATGCCAGTTGTGCCGAGGCCTACAATGCCTACAAGATCATTGCTACGGATATGAATCTGGGCAAACCTTGGGAAGAACAGGGCAAAGAGGAACCCGAGTCCCTTATTCAGAAACTGTGGGAAGTAAGAACGAAAGTCCAGGGAATGGCTCCTCCCAACTATTCGTACAGGTAGGGCCTGAGAATAATACTTCAAGGAGAGATAAATGGCAGTATATGAATACGATATAGTGATCATCGGCAGCGGACCCAACGGCCTGGAGATCGCCGCTTACATGGCCAAGGCCGGTCAGAAGGTCCTCTTGCTGGAAAAGAGATATGAAGCGGGAGGAGGTCTGGCCACCGAGCAGATCACCCTGCCCGAATACTATCACAACACACACGCCGTCTTCCATATGATGGTGGATTATGCCCCCATCTATCAGGACTTCGACCTCGAAGCAACCTATGGCCTTACGCATATTCTCCCTGAACTCCAGTGGGCCATGCCCACTCCC
>CAZWIP010000060.1:0-14629 GCA_964634125.1 uncultured Dehalococcoidia bacterium | reverse complement strand
TTATAGAAATCTCTTCCGTTAGGGAATGACCCGGCAATTTGATTCATTTTGCAAAATGCCTCAACATCATTCCCTTCGATCTTTGCGGCCTTTCTCGGGGGATCCAGTTCAGGAGCAGCCATGTTTTGCCATGCCTCGATCAGTATCTCCCTCATTGCTTCCTCACCAAACCGCTTGTTGATCGCTTTGGCAAAGAAGAGGGAGAGCAAATTGATCTCCTCACCATAGGCATGTAACAATTCGACCAGTACTTCCTTGGGAAAGTCCTCGTATTTCAAGTCCTTTTTGAATGGCCCGCTGTAATCTTTGAGTTCTTCCATGGTGCCTCCTTTGAGAAGTTGATTAGTTGTACCTTTGTGCCCCGGAATAATTCGAATTGATATCACTTCGATGTGGAACGTGCAACATCGCCCAATAGACTTCTCTTTTTCAAATCCTCCGCAACTTCCGGTAAACCCAGTTCTTCAAGCTGTTCTCTCGTCTGTAAACCAGTTTTTACATCCCATCCTCTTAGTTCATAGTATTCATCTTTCATTTGTTCGAATTTATCCCGATCGACCACCTCACCTTTTCGGGATGCTATCTCTCCGTTTTTTCCGAGAACAACACATTCTGGGTTCGAGAGGTCGTATTCCAAGGGTTCGGTGAAACATCGCTCATCGAGCGTATCGAAGTCTCGGCCAGCATGTCCTTCACGAACCAGAATGGCTCGTTGCAGGTTGAATACCCTTTCACCGTATTTGCGCAAACCTTCTTCATCGATGTCCTTCCCTATAACTGCTGAGAGGAGCTTGCTTTCAAGTGTTGGATCACCCACATGGTCCTCGGTCAATTCCAGATAATAAATGGGCCATATGAAGTCGCAGAGGATTAAGGATTCCTTGGCATACTGTCGATCTTGCAACCGCTTAGCCGCTGCAGCTTTACCTTCATACGTGGTGAAATCAGCGGCTACCTCACTTCCCCAGAATTTGCGGGCAACGGCCAGCACCGTTTCGGTCGGGTATTCTGTCATCCCCACAGTCCAGGTACGCCACCGGGCCATGATCATTCCTATTTCATGGAGTTGCTGGATGGCGAATGTTGGTTCCATTGCATATATAAAAGCGTTGGTGATGTACAGCCTTGGACTATAGGCATCAAAGAAACTGGGTTCACCTAATAGCACTGCGCCCTTCATTGGTTGTACAGCATCCGGTACAAGTTGTTCGGAAGCTTTATCAAGTCCCTGGGCCAGAACATCTCCGATCCCCTCACGCAAGGCAACTTTCCTAACTAATGTCTCAATGAATTCCAGACTGCCATCTTTGGAGAGGGGAAGGCCAGTGCTTTCCTCTGTGAGGCGCCCAGCTTCATAGTGGTCCATTAACCAACCGGTGATCTTATCGATCGCCTTCGTATCGACCCCGTAAGTGTCACACAGTTTTGTGGCCTGGTACGGAACCTCGTTCCACTCTCCATAGTAGCTCTCGGCGCGGGGTTGATAAAAGTAGGCTGAATGGCACAGGAATTTCCCCGATGTACCATCTGCTGCCTGATAGCTCCGCCTCGCACATTGAGCCAGGCAGCCATAGCAGGGCTCGCTCTTCATTTCCTCTTGGTCCGGTATTGTGCGGAAGTCAAGAACCAAGTCTCTCGACCACCGGCTGATCTGCTGCCAATCGATGTTAGGGAATGCAATCTTGAGACTACGATAGTAATCAGTCAGTTCACGAAACTTGTCCGGTTGAGCGATAGGCACTTTCTTTCCGGTACCCTTTACTACGATGGCTTTCAGCCGTTTGGCCCCGACGGATGCAGCAAGTTGTCCTGATCCGCTAGCGTCACCATCGGCTAAGAAGCTGGCCATGACTGCCATATTTTCCCCGGCTGGACCGATCGCCACTACTCGGGCCGAATCCCCATGTTCGGTTTTCAGTGCTTTACGGGTTTCGATAGTATCCTTGCCCCAGATGTGGGAGGCATCCTTAATTTCGACTGAGTCACCGTCGATGTAAATGTAGGCTGGTTTCTCCGATTTACCATGAACAACCAAGGCATCATATCCGGCGAATTTGAGCTCGGCTCCCCACCTTCCTCCGAGATTACAGTATGAGAAGGTTTCTTTCTCGGCAGATTTCCCACAGATGGCCCATCGTGAACCCCCGATCGGAGGTACTCCTCCAAAAGGGCCAGTGGCAAATATTAATCGATTTTCCGGATCAAAGGCGCCAACTTCCGGCGGAACTTCATCCCAATATATTTTGGCAGCGAGCCCTCTGCCTCCGAGGAATCTATCGGAATGGTCGGAGGTTGGTGTTTCAGTTACCGTTTTTGACGATAGGTCTACTCGAAGGATTTTCCCTGCATATCCAAAGTTTGTCATACTGCCTCCCTTCGTTGTTTCAGACTATCAAGTTTTGATTTAGCTAAGGCTCAGAAAATCTTTTACATCCACCTGTCACGTAGCGCGATCCTGAAGGATCGCTTCGGGCGAGGCTAAAGTCTCGCGCTACATTTTGAAAAGCCTCCTTTTTTGGTTGACCGTGTCATTCTGAGGAAGCGTCATCGACCGAAGAATCGCCTCTTTCATTCCGGAAGATTCTTCACGGAGCCTGTGCTGAACGGCGAGGAGATTCTTCGCTCCTCTCAGAATGACATACAGTGAAGTGTTTAGAATGACATTAAATGACATTAGAAGTATCAAGCCTTTTCCAACTTCACCGGAACGCCATCGAGCATTACCATGCCGCCAAGTGGCTCCAACTTTGTCCAATCGTCATCAGTGATCAGGTTCACATTGACACCACGTTTTTCTACCGCCATTTCCGGCACATCTTGAACGGTTCGACCCCAGCCATGAGGAATCCATACTACACCTTTCATTAAATCGTCTGTGACCTTTACAGGAAGCTCAATGGAACCGATTTTGGTTGAGACTCGCGTTTTTTGCCCGTCTTCTATTCCTAACTGTTTTGCATCGTCGGTATTCATGTAGCAGTAGTTTGTCTCACCTCGGGCGTGAATCCAGCTGTTGATCGTTTCGACCTTTCTACCACTGATGAGAGAAAGAGGGTATTCAGCATCATGCGGCACTTCCCACTTCCTGAGTTTTTCCAGCTCGGGCAGGTAATCATCCGAGAACAAAGGAATCAGCTTGTCGGGCATGTTAATATTATCGGGCAAGAGAATGTTGCGTGGGGCCTTCCTTTCTTCATTGAGGAAAATGCCCTTTTCAGATTTCAACATTTCTTCAAGTTTTGACTGATCCTCTCCGGGAAGAATCATCTTGAGGACTTCAAATGGCTGGTCGCCCAAAGTGGGAACCCCCATTTTTTCGCCCAGAAGATTGAACATCTCCCATTCGTCCTTCACTTCATCTTCAGGCTGGACCACTGCCGGAGAGTAGTGCACAAAGGTCTTTGAATTAAAGGCACTCATGAAGTGTGAATACTCTTCACGTTCCAGGAAGGTTGTGGCGGGAAGGATGTAATCCGCCATCGTTCCGGTGTCGTTCATAAAGATATCGATGGATACCAGCAACTCCAAATCCCCGAGAGCTTTTTCGAGTTTTCTGGCATTGGGTAGACCTATTAGCGGATCGCCCGACATGACCATCAATGCCCGGATTTGATCTTCCCCCGGTGTCATAATTTCATCAGCTAACGTTGCTGCAGGCATGCAACTTACCACTGCCGGGAAGTTACCGATTCGGCTTCTGGCTGGTTCTTCCTGTTCGGCCAAATCATTTAACCTGGCGATGTTATAGAATCCTGTTGAAAAGAGGTTCCCTTTCTTATCGATATTGCCGGTGATGAAATTCAGCACATCCATGGCCCAGGCTCGCAGGGTGGCGAACGGGCCGCGATCCACCCCGACCCTTCCGTATGCTGCAGCCCCACCTTTAGCCGAGGCTTGCAGAAACTCCTCCGTCATCTTGATAATCTCTTCTTTGGGAATACCGGTGACATCCGCGACTTTTTCCAGATCACCCCCGAATTCCTCTGCAATCTCTCTTAACTTTTCGATACCCTTGGAATAGGTCTGAATGAATTCTTTATCTTCCCGACCGTTTTCCAGCACGTAGTTGATCATTCCTAGTAGAAGATAGACATCGCTATTGGGAGTGATAAAGTGGTGCTCACCAACTGCTTTTGCCGATTCTGTCTTTCTGGGATTAATCCAGACGACCTTGCCTCCTCTTTGCTCGATTTCTTTGAGTTTGTCCAACGGACGGGGGCAATTCACAAAGGTAAAGTGCGCTGCCTGCGGATTGGTTCCCATTGCCATGAAGTAGTCGACGTTGTCGAGGTCCGGATAGATGATGGTGAAAGACGAACCGTAAAATCGTTTGGAATGGGCGAACTTGTTGCTGCAATCCTGTGATCCGGGACCATACTTGTTCCGAGTCCCAATGAAGCTCATGAAAGCGCCGGAATAGAGTACAGCCGCGTAGGAATATGCCAGCACATTCCCCATGTATGCTCCGATAGCATGAGGTCCGTGCTTCTCTTTGATTTCAGTCAGCTTGGAACCGATTTCATCAATTGCCTGTTCCCAGGAAATCCTTTCAAACTGGCCGTTTTTCTTTTTTAGTGGGAACTTCAATCGCTTGGGGTGATATTGCACTTCGAGCATGTGACGACCTTTAATACAAGCATATCCCTTGGTGAACGGATGGTCTTTATCCGGATAGTATTTAATGATTCGATTATTCTCAACCTCCGCTACAAAACCACACCCCGATTCACATATCCTGCAAAAGGCGTATTTTTTCTCCATGATATTTCTCCTCTGATTTACTCGTCTGGAATGTCGAATCGCTCTTGATAGAAACGCAGGGCCTCTCGCCGCTCGGTAGCATCCAGTCCGAAATCTTCCAATCTATAGAGCACCGTCCCGTGCTTCCCTTTCGGGTTGTTATCGATGAAAGACTGAATGGCTTTAGCGGCCTCATCAGTAAATGCCTGATCGACGAACTCGTAGACGCGTTTGACCATGGCTATTTGATCTGCCATATACTCGTGAAAGAGCACGTCGAGGACCTGGTCTTTCGGTATCAAGTGACGGTCTTCCACGGAAGCACGCAACAGATCTTCGGTTCGATCTGCCCAATAGCGTCCATTGACTTGTGGGTCGATCGGACTGTTATTCATGCGCTTACCATAAGTATCCATGGTACACAAGGAAGCGGTGATTCGCACGGGATCACGATGAGTTTGGATTATTCTAGCGTCCGGGAACGCAGCAAGCAAAGGGCCAAACTGCTCCAGGTGCTGTGGTGATTTAAGCACCCATCGTTTGGGACCCCTTAGCCATTGCAAAACCTGAAGCACTCTGTACAAGTACCGGTACGCCTCAGTATGGTCGCTCGATTTATACCAATCTCTGTAACTGGGGACAAAATACATGTTTTCAAAAAGCACGGCAGAAAAATGAATGGCTAGTAGTTGAAATTCCTCATGGGGTGCCTCGGTGCTCATTTCATGCATGGCTGGGAAGAGCGGCATTATATAGGTCATCATCTTGAGGGCTTGATCGCAACGCTTCATGCGAGGGTCGCGTTCTCCCGGCTTGGGTTGCTGATTAACGGGCAGAACCGGTTCCAGGCTTTCCCAATAAGGAAGATGCCTCAAATTCGGGTCTTGAGCCATGAGATCATGAAGATGGGTGGTTCCGGTTCGTGGTAACCCGGCGATAACAATGGGCTTTTCGATTCGTTCCTCCAAAATCTCCGGGTGACGATTAATCAGATCCTGAATCAACAGACGATTGGAAAGAAGCTGAAGCAGAAATTGACGGCCAAGGAAGCGCCCGAGAGTACTGGGCTTTGCATCTGTCTCGACAGCATTGAGAAACACTCGCATTGGCTCCCTGAAAGATTCATCCCCAAAATCATTGAGGCCTGTTCTTTTCCGGGCAGTTGCTATCAGGTTATCTTCATCCAGGTTGATCAATCGAGATGCCAGTGGGGCGCCAACTGAGTTTATGACCCGAATTGGAAATGGCAGCCTGGGTCGAGCCAAATCTGAAATCGGCCGGGCACTGCCTTTCGACATTGATTACCTCCAATATCTATGAGTTTTGTTTTTCTCAGGAAAGACCAGTAAACCAGATAGAAAAAGCACGGTGGTCGGGCAATTGCTCAAGATCGGTTTGAGTGATATGCTCCTGGTGCCGACAAACATATTCGGCTTTCTTGTCGATCATTGTTTCCTCGCTGTCAAGTAATAGTGGTTTGTTTAATTAGGTATTGTCATTGATATTTGTTTATGGTTCGCGTGTGACAGGAATCCATTGCCCATCGGCTGGAAACATGTCCTCCTGTGTCTCATCTGCTATATAGACTTTATATGCATCGAACAGGTCCCGCTTGGTCTCCGAGAAGGTGTATCGTGTGATCCCGTTGAGTTCCAGCGAGTACTGCTGGGCAGCATCATAAATTGCCTGTGAACCGAAAGTCTCGGGACCGGACGCTTGGTATGCCTGAGTTATGATGTCGAACATAGGATAGAGGGAGGTGATTACGGAATAACCCACCCCCTTTCGCATGATAGCTTCTGCATCGTTGGCATGGTTCTCATTGAGCAGCTTCTTGGTCAGATCCATCAACTCTCCTTCATCAGTCCACCACGGGCTCCCCATCAGAAAGATTGCGCCGTCGATCTCATCCCAGAGTCGGGCATCATGTACCAGGCCGAAGAAGGCTGTGTGAATACCCGCACCGATGATCTTGGCCGAATATCCGGCTGCTCTGTATTCTCGCACGAAGTTGGTGAGTAACACACATGGGAACACGTAATCGGCATCCTTGAGCGCATCTACCTCAGGTCCCCAGATGAAGTTGCCCAAGGGCGTAAGGTAACCACCTATCCATTCAAACTGGTCAGGATGTGCGTCACAATACTCCTCCATTGCAGCTAGAAAAGCGTTTCCATAGGCATCACTCCAGGTTGCCCCGCCGACTTTTGCCGGACCATTCGCCTCGTAGTCCCAGTCATTCTCGGCAACCCATTTTAGAAGAGAATAAGCCTCGTATTGGGGCAAAGTTGCCACGGCGAATACATATCCTGGTGGCAGGATAATATCCGCATCTCCCGATGCTACGAACATCACCATCTGGTCTTCATCGACTTTCGGTTTCAGCGTGGCCGCGGTCACTGGCTGGGCGGAGAAGATTACATCCGATTTTTTCTCCCTCAGCCACTGGTAACCCGGGATGTCATTGGATGGGTCGTTGGCACCATCATAAAAGATCATCTCGAATTTAACACCCGGATCCAGCTTTTCCTGATTGAAGTACTCGGCAAGGTCCTTCATTGCCATGTTTATGAGGCGGTGGGTTTCCGCGGAAGGTCCGGTGAGGTCTGAAATTACACCTATGGTAATGGTTACTTCATCAGGCAGGAGTTCAGTTGGTTCGGATGTGGCTGTTGGTTGGTCGGCTGGTTTTACCAGAGGAGATGGCTCTTCATCATCCCCACTGGAACAGGCTACGAGCAGTGGCAATATAAGCAACGACACTGCCAAAGCTATTATTATTGTCCTTCCTGAAGTCTTCATGATCACACCTCCAGATTTGATAAGCGATCAATACTGAAAAAGAAGTGACCTTTACTAGAACAGTTTCTCACTTTGCATTGTTACTGATAATCAATTATGGTTCGCGTACTGCTGGTACCCAGTCAGGATCCGCTACCACAACAGCCTCCTCCTCCGCGCTCATCCGGTACATTCTGAAATAATTTGGTCCAGCCCGTTTGGTCTCATCGAAGGAGACATGTTCAATGCCATCCACTGTTAGAGAATAGGATATTGCAGTATCGTACAGGGCTTGTGAGTTGAAGTTTTCTGCCCCCACTCTTTCGACGGTTTCAGCAATCATGTCAAAATATGGGTACCAGGATTGTATTGCCACATAACCAGATCCGGCTTGCTTGATCTCTTCAGCATCATTCGGGTGGTTCGCGTACAGGAGTTCTTCGGTAAGGTTGATGTGTTCACCTTCATCGCCCCACCATTTGGCTGTCTGCATAAATAACGAGCCGTCAAGCTCATCCCAGAGCTTGGCATCATAGACCGCTTTCATAAATGCACTTTGAACACCGCCAACCATTATCTTTGCGGTATAACCAGCGGTACGATACTCTTTAACGAAGCTGGTCATTATGGTCGGTGGGAACACGTAATCGCAGTCTTTAAGCCCTTCTACTTCTGGACCCCATGTAAAGGTACCGAAAGGAATAAGATACCCGTCGATCCACTCGAATTGGTCTGGATGGGCTTCGCAATATGCTTTCATGGCGTCAAAGAGTGATGTGCTGTACGCATCCGCCCAGGACGCCCCTCCAATTTTAGCTGGGTCTTTGGCCTGGTAATCCCAGTCATTTTCGGCGATCCACTTCATAAAGGTGTAAGCCTCTACCTCAGGCAAACCGGATGCGGTAAATATGTATCCAGGTGGAACGAGGGCTTCTTCACCCGCCGTTGCCACAAACATTACCATTTCATCTCTATCAACCCTCGGTCTCATCGTCACGGCCGCTGACCCCTCGGCGCTGAAAATCAGATCGGCGCCGTGCTCTTTCAGCCACTCGTATCCGGGCAGGTCCTTGGCAGGATCGTTTTGTGAGTCATAGTGGAGTATTTCGATCTTGACACCAGGGGGAAGAATTTCCTCGTTAAAGTACTCAGCCAGATCTTTAAAGCTCATATTCAAGTACTCGAAGGCTGTTGCCGCTACTCCAGTCAGGTCTGAAAGAGCCCCTATGGTAATGATTATTTCATCAGGCGGTGGTTCAGTTGGTTCGGCTGTTGCCGTTGGCTGGGCTGTCGGTTGTGCCGGAGGAGATGGCTCTTCATCATCCCCGTTGGAACAGGCAGCGAGCAGTGCAATCAGAAGTAGTACTGTAAAAATGATTGCAGTCTTGTTGAAGGTCTTCATTTTTACCTCCTTTGACCATTCATGCTAGTAGATACTAGCTAATCGAAATATGAATATCTGATGATATTCAATCGGTGTATGAGTTTTTATATCTCGGTAACATGGAAAATCCATGATGGATCAACTCTGTATAGGTCCCGTAAATCCCCACTTGCCTCATATATTCCATAGTAATTGCAGGCATATCGCTTGGTCTCTCCAAAGCTGTAGCGTTCTACACCATCAGTTGTGATGGAGAATGTCTGTGCTGCCTCATAGAGAGCCTGAGAATCTACGTTTGTTGGGCCGACATTTTCAGCTGCTATTCTGATGATATCGAGCACGATGTAGAGATTATCTAACGCATTGTATGCCCCGCCCATCCGCTTGATTGTTTCAGCATTATCGGGATGGTTCTCATATAGGAGCTGTTCTCGTAAATCGACCAGATATCCATCCTCACCCCACCATCGTGAAGGGGTCACAAATAACATCCCATCGATCTCATCCCATAGATCAGCATCGTCTATTTGTTTTAATAATGCTACGTGAGGGCCGTTGCCCATGAATTTTCCAGTATAACCCGCCGCTCGATACTCCCGGACAAACGTAGTCATCGGATTTGGCGTTAGCATATAATCGCAGTCTTCTAGCGCTTTTGCTTCAGGTCCCCAGGTAAATGTGCCCACAGGAGTCAAATAACTCCCCACCCACTCAAACTGGTCCGGATGAGTCTCTGCGTATGCTTCTGCCATCTTCGCAAAAGATTGTGCATTTGGTTCAGCCCAGGCGGCGACCCCAGCTTTAGCTGGTCCGTCGGTCTGGTAATCCCAATCATTCTCTGATATCCATTTCATCAAGGTGAGCCCTTCATGCTCCGGAAGACTGGTTGGAGTGAACACGTATCCCGGTGGTACCAGAGTCTCCAAATTGCCACTCAGCGAGAACAGAAGAATTTGATCTTTGTTGACTCTTGATTGGAGTGTGACTGGTGTTGAGGTCACAGCAGTCACTATCAGGTCAGCGCCTTTCTCCAAAAGCCACTCGTAACCTGGTATATCCTTGGCAGGATCAAACTGGCCATCATAGGTAACTACTTCCAGTTTCATGCCAGGGATCAAGTTTTCTTCATTGAAGTAGTCTATTAAATCATCCAGCGAAGCGTTGATGACATCCTGGGCTGATGATGATACTCCAGTTATGTCCGTGAGATTGCCTATAGTGAAGGTAACGTCTTCAGGTGGAGGCTCTGTTGGTTGCATCGGTGAAGACGGTTCTTTATCATCCCTGCTGGAACAAGCGGCAAACAGTGGCAATGCCAGCAGCAAAATCACCAGGATGGCTATCGTTGTTCTTCCTGAAATTTTCATAATCACACCTCCAGATTTAATAAATGGTCAATACCGAAAGTAATGATCGTATTGGAATGTTTCTTAGTTTGCCACTTCGGCAAGAAGCATCAGTTTGCACTCCGGCTTTTCTGGCTGCCCCACCGGTAATAAAAATCGCCAGAAGATAATTCCCTCAGTGTGGCCCTCCGTATCCAGCCAGTTAGGTACACCCGGATCACGGTGAGCGATCACCATTCGATAGGAACCGTTTGCTTCAAGGGTAGTTTGCTTCCGGTTGAGGGATACCCGGCGATCACGGAACTCATACGACTGCATGTGCTTGTTCCAGAGCACAACGTTTGCAAAAGCGCACTCGGGGAACTTACCTTCCATTATCAGCGCTTCATCCGGCCCCACTTTAAATTGAGCCATAGAGTAAGCGATATCAACGGCTCCCCATGAATCCTGTTCGGACATGCGAAACACCATTGGTTCAGCCAGTTCGTTAGGCGTGGGTGAGACAAAGGGAACTGGCATAGAAAATAGTACCGGCATGTCAAGCGTTCCGCCACGAACGAATGCAGCTACATCGGAGACTTTCTGAGCCATTATATCATCTTGTATTGGTTCACGGCTTGGAGGCTTGTCAATGGGTTCGATGGAAAGTTCAACTTGAAGATCAGGGTCCGCAGCCGGACTGTCCTCCAGCTCAAAATAGTGACGTGTGATAACGCTGGAAGCATTGGGCTTAAGCTGAATCCAGTTTCCCGGATGTTCATCAGGGCTCAGAATCACTTCGTAACTTCCGTCCGGCGATGTCTTGAGACCACGATCATTTACATCAGCCAGTACTGGTTCGGCCGCAGCTCCAAGTCTTCCATCCTCGGGGCGCCCATGAACCGTGAATGAAAGGTAGCATTCTTTGATTTTCTTTCCAGTGATTCGATATGACCGGTCTCCACGAATTCGTGTGAAGTAGTAAACGGCGTCCGGGTTATCCCCCATCAACTTTCGGGTGGGCGAGACGATTGGGACGAACTTCGGCCTTTCGGGATCACTTTCAAGATAGAGGTCGATACCTGCGCTCAGCATGTGCAATAAATATCGAATCCCCTCAACGGTATCGACTTCCTGGGTTAATCCGCGATCTGGACCAAGGTAAACGTCGGCTGCCTCGCGCAGTGTGTCTAGCAATTTGTCAAATGCCGCAGTTGACTGGTTCTGATGCTCGCTCATATGTTCCTCCTTATTATTTACTGCGGTGTGATACCTATCCGGTTTCTTCAATTCGTTTTAAATTGCTGCAGGTACCCCATAGATTACACGACTGCTTGTTCATCAGTCAAGCAGTAGACAGTGGACCATTTTGTCGTTTATAATAGCCTGCCGAAGGTTATCTATGTTTCCGATCGGTATATCTCTACAGGTTGATGGGAGGGAAGTATAATGGCCGCATTCTTGACTACTGATGGTGTCTCATCTGAAATTAAAAAGGTTATTTCCGATGCTGAATCCCAGGTCATTCTCATTTCCCCGAAATTTACACTTCCTGCACCGCTGTTTGACCAGCTTAAGCTGGTCCAAAAGAAGGGTGTAGATATCACACTGGTCTACGATAAAGCTGATTTCACAGATGATCAAAGATTGTGGATTATTGAATCCAGGAATCTGCATTTGTATCGTTTTAGAGCTTTACATGCGAACTGTTATTTCAATGATGATCGAATGATTATCACATCGATGGGCTTGAGCGAATACTCAACAAGAAACTATCGCGAGATGGGGATACTGGTGAGGAAAGGGCGGGACAAAGAGTTGTTCAAGAAGGCTGTTATCGAAACAGATTCGATTCTGGCTGCTGCGAAAGAGCTTGATCCAATAAAGGATGATCTTCCTAGCGGGGAGTCATTCTTATCAAGAGAGCTCGTTTCGGATGTGGAGAGGACGAAAGAAGACATAAGCAATACGGTTTCTTTTCTCAAAGACGATCTTGAAAGAACCATGGCGGATATTAGAACTGGGGCTGCATTCCTCAAGAAAGACCTGGAAAAAACGTTGGAGGATCTCAATACAGAGATCACTCTGCGCAGTAAAGATACAGGTAAGAAACCTGAATCGAAATCGTAGTTGCTATCATTTGCTATTTGTTGACATCCATGCCGGTTTCTGCTGGTACTAATAAAAGTGAAACCAGAAGAGGGGGGGACGGGCATAAGCACTAACTTAGACATTTCCCTAAATTCAGTACACCCAAGGAATAGCGAATTTCGAACAAGGAATGCTGAATGCCGAAGGTAAGAAAGACACTTCGTAATTCGAAACTCGCTATTCGACATTCGATATTCACCTTGCAACCAAGGTCGCTGCTTGCTTAAGTTAAAGCATATGGGGTTTGTCGTAGCAGTGTTAGTTTGGTGGAGTATCGGGGTGGGGTTCGGTCAGATAGGGCGAGTAACTGACGTAGTCTGCACATGTTGGGTCATCGTTTCTATCATAAATCATTGCAGCAATCAGGCTTTCATCCTGCGTTTCCCAGTAGTTGTTCGTGGCGGTTATAGATGCTGAATCGTGCCCGGGTGCCATCTGTATAGCCGTCCTATCTGATGAAGAAAACGAATTGTACTGGATGATTGTTTCTGATTGGTTGAACGATCCCCTGTTTTGTATCCAGTAGTCAGCATTGTCGGGGAGATCGCGGTGTTTCCCATTGAACAAATTATACTGGATATAGACTTTGCTGTTGTGCCGTTGCTCAATAGCAAATCCCCCGGTGTTCTTAAACGTATTGTATTCGATATGAACATCCTGGTCCGGGTACCAGATAAACGAAGTCCCTGCCAGGTTCGATACTCGAGAATACCGAATACTAAAAGCTCCCAGGTTCCCGTAACTGTACCAGAGATTGATGCCATTCTTAATTCTACAGTATTCCAGGTCCAGATATGTATTGCTGTCAGAATCTCTGGTGGTGAAGAAACTGGAGTTGCCTCCTCCATCGAAGATTATGGGGTTATCAACGGTTCCGTGGGCCATGAGAGTTCCACTGATCACGAACATATAGTCAAGGCTCACGTTTTCCTTTTTGGTGATAGTTATACCCGGTTCTATGGTGAGCGTTACATCTGATGGTATCCTGACTGGCTCAGTGACCACGTATGGGATATCTCTCTTTTCCCACGTTGTGTCCTCCAGAATTGCTCCTCCTACAATTGGGTCTGGTGTGGGTTCGGGCAATGGTTCTTCGTCCGGGAGTGGTTCAAGTAGTCCTCCTACAGGCTCTTCAGCAGGGTTTTCCTCAATCGGTTCAGGATCAGCAACCTCGGATGGCGGTTGATCATCTGTATTAGGCGGCTCGATTGGTGGCTCTTCTGCAACTTCGGCTACTTCTTCTTCGGTTTCTTGAGCTACATCGGCTCCATCACCTTTATCGCCAAGGGAAAGGATCATTGGTGCAATGACTAATACAAAGATTAAACAGATGGAAACAGCACCAATAAGAATCAGTTTTGTTCGCGTCGGAATTCGGGCGATGAAGGGAATTTTGAGAGGGTTACTTGGTTTGGGGATTTTGGATAGTATCGGCAGTTGCCTTAGTTTGACGATAAACGGCAAATTAGATACCTTGGACAGTCCAGGTATCTTGCTGCGTATCCCTATTAACTTGGCTAGAATGGGCATTGTTTACTGTCCTCCATGCCCCGATCGAAAACAGATTGATCCAGGCACAAACGCAGAGTCTTCACTCATTGTCAGACAATGAGTGTTTGAGACGTCTTAACGCACTTAGTTTGCACTGAAGCGTGTGATGTTTACAGGGTGCTGTCCCTAATTTCAAATGGGGGTTAACCCCCAAAACCTGTCAACGATTCGATTGGGGCTTGTTTTTCATTTTTCAAACAACAGGGAACACTGAGTGTCAAAGTACATGGCTCCAGTGTCAATTCACCCTATGAATGTTGTCATTCTGAGCAAAGCGAAGAATCTCATTGTGTGTACAGGAGATTCTTCAGTCGCAGGCTCCTTCAGAATGACATGACATGGCTATTTTTTAGAAAACAAGAAAAGGGCTCCATTCGGAGCCCTTTTCTGCTTGTATCAAATACCAGTTTGTGTGTGATTTAGTGACTACTCTTATTCATCTTCAGACAAGAACTTGACTGCTGTTACCATGCGGCCGAAGCTCTCTGCCAGTTCACCGATTTCATCCTTGGACTTGATATCAATGGTGACGCTCATATCACCCTTACTTACTTTGTCAGCAGCAGTTGTGAGCTTCTTGATGGGGTTGGTAACACTTCTGCCGAACATGAACGATACGGCTGCTACAATTATCACCATAACTATTATTAACCCGGCAATTAAATACTAGACAAAACATCGAAAATATATTACAATT
>CAZWIP010000059.1:0-14748 GCA_964634125.1 uncultured Dehalococcoidia bacterium | reverse complement strand
TCTATTTCGCTCTGATCAACGATGCGCTGCTTAGTGTGAACACGCCCTAGTAACCATGCTATAGAGAAGGTGAGGGATCTTGTTTGCGCTCCAGAAGACGCCTATGAAAAGGTGCTGGTTGAGGAAATCAAGTTAAAAGGTTTACAGCCTGGAAATACACCTGCAGTTGCTCATGTTACATCAACAGGTCAGGTTTCTACCGGGATGAATAACCAGAGTGCGATATCCAAGGCAACAGATGGAGCGACAATTCTGATTGTTGAAGATGATGAGGATACGCAGAAATTAATCTCACGCATGCTGCAGGATGAAGGTTACTCAGTTGGAGTTGCCTCTGATGGTATTGATGCGATGATGATACTCAGCAAGGATCCATACGATCTGGTTATTTCAGATATTAATATGCCGAATATGGATGGTTATCAGTTGATTCAATTAATGCAACAGAAAGGAATTGAGCTTCCACTTTTATTTCTCACCGGTCGGGATGATCCGGAAGATGAAGAAAAGGGATTGACCCTGGGTGCAGTTGATTACGTCAGAAAACCGATCAAAAAAGAAGTATTGCTATTAAGGGTGAGAACTGCAATGAGAAGACTTGGAATTGAGATAAAAGCAGTCGATACAATGGGTGATGTGAACCAAGTAGCTAATGCAGAGTGTGATTTGGAAGCATTAGATGTAAGTTAATTGAATATCTTATAGAACATGATATTGAGGTAAAAAGCCCTCGCTTTTGCGAGGGCTTTTTTGTTGCTAATCGGCTTCGTTGACATACCCTCCCGAGTTAGCCTAAAATCAAGCGTGAGGATATGCAGCAACAAATGAATAGTAACGAGATAAGAGACCTTTTCTTGAGGTTTTTCGAAGAAAAAGGTCATACAGTACTCCCCAGTTCATCACTGGTTCCCCATGGAGATCCAACATTGCTTCTAACCAGCGCTGGTATGGTGCAAATGAAACCGTATTTCGTGGGAGAGGCTACACCGCCAAATCGGCGATTAGCTACAAGCCAAAAATGCTTTCGTACCACGGATATCGATTGTGTTGGAGACGCTGGGCATCTTACATTTTTTGAAATGCTGGGAAACTTCAGTATTGGTGATTATTTCAAAAAGGAATCCATAGAATGGGCATGGGAATTTGTCACAGAACGATTGAACTTGCCGAAGGAGCGATTGTGGATAACCGTCTTCCTCGATGATGACGAAGCTGAAGGTTATTGGCTGGAATTGGGTGTGACTAAGGATCACATATTACGATGTGATGAGAAAGACAATTTCTGGGGTCCTGCGGGTGAGACTGGACCCTGTGGGCCGTGCAGTGAAATCCATTATGACTTTGGTGAGGGATTCGGTTGTGGAAGTCCGGACTGTGGGCCTTCGTGCGATTGTGACCGGTTCTCAGAAATATGGAATCTGGTTTTTACTGAGTTGGATCAGGATGCGGAGGGAAACCGTACTCCGCTGAAACAGAAGAACATTGATACCGGTATGGGATTGGAGCGCACAGCGGCCCTGATGCAGGGGAAAAGTACGGTTTACGAAACTGATCTCTTTACCCCAATAATTGATCGGATTTCCGAATTGACAGGCCGTAAGTATGGCCAAAGTGATGAAGTCAATCGGGCAATGCGGGTGATTGCTGAGCATACACGTGCGGCGGCTTTTCTAATTGCTGATGGGGTAATACCTTCTAACGATGGCCGGGGTTATGTACTTCGGCGTATTTTGCGGCGGGCAGAATTCTTTGTTCGCCAATTACTATATAGAAAACATGCTGTTGCTAGTGAGCATGAATTCATAAGCGGGGCTGATTCAATTCCAGAGGCGTTTGATCGATTGAGTGAAGCTGGTAAAATTCAAGATAAACTAATGAATAACTTTCGACAAATGGATCCGTTCTTGAGTAAAGTAGTTGATGTTGTTATAGAAAAAATGAAGTGGCAATATCAAGAACTGGAAATTCGCAGGGAATACATTAAGCAGGTAGTAACACAAGAAGAACTAAAATTCCGTAAAACATTACTTGATTTTGAACCTGTAGTGCTCAAGATGGCTACGATTCACAACCTAGCTAAAATTGCAGTTCCATATGAAGGACCTGAACAGTCATATCAGTTTGAGATTCACGTAATGAGTTATGTAAGAAATGAATTTGTGCACGACTTGATACGTCAATTGACCCTAGAACCATTTAAAGATGCTGCTGATAAAGGGTGTCTAGCAGAAATGCAACCAGGTATGGTATCTGGTGAAGAGATTTTTGCCTTGGCAGATACACATGGTTTCCCAGCTGAACTAACTGCCGAAATTTTGAGAGAGCAGGATCTTGAGGTTGATTTAGAAAGATATGAATCTCTGATGGAAGCCCAACGGGCGCGGGCGCGGGAGGCCCAAAAGTTCGGACTGGCCGATAGATCAGGTGAGCAGTTCTATGAAAGCCTGTCACTCCCGGTAACGGAATTCGTTGGCTATGATAAGTTCTCGATTCAATCACAGGTTGTTGGAATAGTAGTTGATGGCGAACTTGTCGAAACTGCTTTCCAAGGGCAGGAAGTAGAAGTAATTCTAGCTGCAACGCCTTTTTATGGGGAAAAGGGTGGACAAGTAGGTGATACTGGAGAAATCCAGTCGGAAAAGGGAAAAATTGTCATAAGTGATGCTCAAAAACCTATCGATAATCTGGTAGTACATATAGGCAAAGTAGAAGAAGGAGTCATTTCAGTTAATGATCCTGTTGAGGTCAAAGTAGACAGAGAGCGCCGACTTGATATTGCTCGCAATCATACCGCGACTCATCTGCTTCATGCTGCACTTCGAAAGGTATTGGGCGATCAGGTGAAGCAGGGTGGGTCATTCGTTGCACCGGATCATTTCAGGTTTGATTACACCCATCTTGTTGCTATGAGCAAGGAGGAACTCGCAGAAGTCCAAAAAATTGTAAACGAAAATATTCGCAGAAGCTACGCTGTATCAGGACGGGAGATGCCGTATCAGCAAGCTGTTGAAGCTGGTGCCTTAGCATTTTTTGGTGAGAAATACGGCGATGTGGTACGGATGGTGGAAATCGGTAGCGAAGATCGCTCTCAAAAAGTGAGTGCCGAACTTTGTGGGGGGACTCATTTAAGAAACACCGGCGAGATTGGTTTCTTTCATATTACCAGCGAAAAAAGTATCGGGTCGGGTTTGAGACGTATCGAAGCAGTGACTGGTAGAGGAGCCGAAGCGTTGGCTGAGGAACGAATTTCGGTGTTAGAAAATGTTGCGTCACAGTTGGAAGCGAACTCGACTGAAGCTGCTGAGAAGCTGGCATTATTACTCTCAGAGTTTAATGCGGAGCGGAAGCGGGCTAAAGAACTGGAAGGGGAATTGCTACGAAAGACGGCAGAGTCATTGTTATTAAATGTAACTCAGGTAGATGGCGTCAATGTTCTGGCTGGAAAGATTGAGGCTTCCAATATGGAGCTTATGAGGGAAACCGGGGACTGGCTGAAAGATAAGCTTGGTAGTGCGGTGATTGTTCTGGGAGTAGTGCTGGATAACAACCCCCGATTCTTGGCGATGGTTACTCCGGATTTAGTTGGAAAGGGCATTCATGCCGGGAAGATCATAAAGCAAGTTGCCCAAGTAGCTGGTGGTGGTGGTGGTGGCAAACCGGATATGGCTCAAGCCGGTGGGAAAGACAAGAGCAAGATCGATGAGGCTCTGAAGCTGGTTCCAGATCTGATCGGGAAATAATTTATTATGCGCATGATGGGACTGGATGTTGGGGATAAACGGATTGGAGTATCATTGTGTGATCCGATGGAAGTGCTTGCGAGCGCATTTGGTGTGCTTGAACGTACGGATGATGAAGCTGATATTCAAGCTATAATGGAACTGGCCAAAGAACATGATGTTGGGCGAATCGTAATTGGGCTTCCCCGGTTACTTGAGGGTGGGATTGGCACTCAGGCTCATAAAACTATCGATTTTGCCGGAGAACTTTCCGAAAAAGTGAATATTCCAGTAGAAATGGTTGATGAGCGTTTTTCATCATCGATTGCTGAAGACCTGCTTCGTAAAGCAGGCAAGAGCCATCAAGAGATAAAAGAAAAGATTGATGCCGCTGCTGCGGCACTAATCCTGCAATGGTATATCGATGAGCACGCTGTGATTACAAACCCAAGTATGGAGAACGAAACACAATGACGCAGACCGTCGGTTTGATAGGTTATCCTCTGGGGCATTCAATTTCGCCAATATTTCAACAGGCAGCTTTCGATCATCTCAAATTGGATATTCGCTATGAACTTTGGGAAACTGAACCTGCGAAGTTAGAGGAAGTGGTAAAAGGGATTCGCTCTGAAGGTATCCTCGGTTCGAATGTAACAGTCCCTTACAAAGAAGATGTCATACCGATGCTCGATGAGTTGAATGAGATTTCATCGGATATTGGGGCGGTGAATACCATCGTCAAGAAAGATGATAAACTGGTTGGCTATAATACCGATGCAGAAGGTTTTATTCGTGCACTTGAAGTAGAAGGCGGATTTGATCCGGAAGGGAAGAGCGTTACCATGATCGGCGCAGGCGGAGTGGCCAGGGCAATAGGCTTCAGTCTGGTCAAGTCAGGTATCAAAACCCTTAAGTTATTTGATATCGATGTTGAACGTGCGGAAAACCTGGTTTCAGATCTCAATTCTTCAAACATCACGGTTCTGAAATCCAACAAAGGTAGCGAGTATGAAGATGCCGTATCAAGTGCTGATTTGCTGGTAAACTGTACACCAATTGGAATGGCACACAGTGATTGTGAAGGAAAATCGCCAGTGGCACAGGAACTGCTATCGGCTAGACTTATGGTCTATGATGTGGTGTATAATCCCATCAAGACTCCTTTGCTGGAAATGGCCGAGTCGATGGGGGCAGGGATACTGGGAGGTCTTTCCATGCTGGTATATCAAGGAGTCGCTGCTTTCGAACTCTGGACGGAAAAGAAAGCTCCAGTAGACATAATGATGCAGAAGGCGAGAAGCGCGTTCTAAAATAGAAGGACGGTTCTTAAAAGAAAATGGACGACTTGGATTGGGAATGGTTCAAAGAAGACGGCCTCTGGTTGTTGGTAACAGTTGTTGTAGCTGTGATTCTTCTGCTTGCCTGGCGATATTGGGTCCCAAGATGGATCACGAAGTTAGTTAACAAAATAACCCCAAGCGGGGAAGATTGGAGCAGAGGAGCACGCGTCATCAGGCGGATAGTGTTTTGGATTGGGGGAATTCTAATACTTGCCGTTGCGACTTTGTTGGTGCTGTCTTTTGCCGGTGTGGATATTGGAAGAGTGACCGGTGATCTGAAGGATGCCGGTGATGGAATACTGGATTGGTTAAAAGGCTCCGGTATTCGGGTTGTTGTCACTGTAGCTATTGCAATTCTATTGCAGCAAATTGCCAGGAGTGTGATACCCCATGCAGTTTATGGCCAGGTGGTGAGAAAAGAGAAGAAAAAGCGTCTAATCGAAGAAGCTGAGCAGAGAGCAGAAACGTTGAGTGGCTTTTTGGTGGGTGTTGCGGTAACTTTGGTTTGGGTAGTAGCGTTCTTCATGGTTTTGCCCGAATTCAGGATAAATATTGGCCCATTGCTGGCTGGAGCCGGAATCGTGGGTATCGCAATCGGATTTGGTGCTCAGGGATTGATTAAGGATATTCTCTCTGGCTTATTTATCATTTTGGAAGATCAATATGCTAAAGGGGATTGGGTACAGTTGGGGGCAATAGATGGAGAGGTGGAATATCTTGGTTTAAGGAGAACAATACTCCGGGATTTCGATGGAACCCACCATACCATTCCAAACGGTCAGATCACGATTGCCAGCAACTACAGTAAAGACTGGGCATGCGTAAACATGGATTTGTCGGTAGGGTATGGGGAAGATATGGACCATGTAATGGGAGTGATTAATGAGGTCTGTGAAGAAATGGCTGCGGAGACAGAATGGAAACGAGCCATAATACAAGTGCCGCGAGTGCTACGGATTCAGAAATTTGGAGATTCTGGGATTGATATAAAAGTTTGGGGTACGACCAAACCCATGATGCAGTGGGGAGTGACGGGTGAGATTAAACGTAGGGTGAAACGGCGGTTTGATGATGAGGGAATTGAGATTCCCTGGCCGCATGTGAAGTTGTATTTTGGTGAGACACCCGATGAAAAGGCCAAGACCACCATACCCAGAGAGAAACCGTCTAAACCAAAGCGTATACGTGGTCCTGAGGAGACGGGTATGACGGATGTCAAAGGCTCAGGTGCAATAGATGGCGGTGGTGGAGATGGTGGGGGATAGGTTCGTATAGAGGTTGAAAATATGCTGAGATTTCTAACTGCCGGAGAATCTCATGGTAGAGGACTGGTCGCAATAATTGAAGGGATTCCCGCTGGGCTTGCTATCGATGAAGATTATATTGCCAACGAATTGAAACGGCGTCAGGGTGGTTACGGGCGTGGTGGCCGGATGAAGATCGAGCAGGATTATGCTGAGATTATATCCGGTGTGAGACATGGATTAACGATTGGAAGCCCGATTTCGATGCTGGTATGGAACAAAGACTGGGAAAACTGGCAGGAATCGATGAGCGTTTCTCCAGTAGACAAGGAGATTGAACCGGTAACAAAGTTACGTCCCGGGCATGCCGATCTCCCCGGAGTAGCCAAATATAATCTTGATGACATACGGCCAATCCTTGAACGAGCCAGTGCCCGTGAGACGACTGCCAGGGTGGCTGTTGGTTCAGTGGCCCGGAAATTCCTGGAGGAATTCGGAATCGAGATTCGCAGTCACGTTACCTGCATTGGGGGAATCGATACTGGTGCTGTTGACATAACGGATTGGGATGCGATAGAAGCTTCATCCGTTCGATGTGCCGATCCTGAAGCTACAACAAGAATGATTGATGCCATTGATGCAGCAAAGGCGGATGGCGATAGCTTGGGTGGAACCTTTGAGGTTGTCGCTATGGGTGTGCCGATTGGTCTGGGTAGCCATATCCAATGGGATCGTAGATTGAGCGGTAAAATTGCTCAAGCGATCATGAGTATACAGGCTGTAAAAGGCGTTGAAATCGGAGCCGGGTTTGCAGTAGCTGACTTGATGGGATCGCATGCCCACGATGAAATTGAACCCGGACTAAAACGTCAAACTAACTGGGCTGGCGGTCTGGAAGGCGGAATGACCAATGGTCAGCCTATCGTTGTTCAAGCTGCCATAAAACCTATTGCTACAATTCCCAGCCCACTTTCTTCAGTAGATCTTCGAACCGGAGAACCAGTCAAGGCGCATGTTGAACGTGCTGATGCATGTGTTGTCCCTGCTGCTGGCGTGATTGGCGAAGCCATGCTGGCGCTTGTGCTGGCTGAGGCCTGTTTGGAGAAATTTGGTGGTGATCACATCGAAGAGACACTCCGCAACCATCGGGCATATGTGGAGCAGGTGAATGCCCGCTTTCGGTAGAACCGGTGTTGCCAATCTACCCCTTCACGGCGGAAAGGCCCCTAGATGGCTCTTTGAGCGCATGACCAAACTTGCTCGAGAGATTTGCATTGTCGTAGTGGAAGATTTTGGTCCCGAGGAAATGCTCCACAAAATGTCCGATCCCTACTGGTTTCAGGCCTTTGGTTGCGTACTCGGTTTCGATTGGCATTCCAGCGGATTGACCACTACGGCTTGTGGTGCACTGAAAGAAGGGATCAGTGGAATTGAAAATGACTTGGGCTTTTTTGTCGCTGGTGGTAAAGGCGGAACATCACGAAAGACCCCGAAACAGATTGAAGATCGAGGCCACTTGATTTCGGTTGATCCTGCGAATCTGGTTTACAACAGTAAAATAGTGGCGAAAGTGGATAGCGCTGCTCTTCAGGATGGATATCAGCTTTATCATCATGTTTTTCTTTTTACCAAGAATGGCTCATGGGCTGTGGTACAGCAGGGAATGAACGATCGAACAAAGTATGCTCGAAGATATCACTGGCTGGGTGAGACTGTTGAGGATTTCGTTTGCGAACCGCATTATGGGATATGCTGTGAGAAACGCGGTGAAGCTTTAAATCTAGTGGCCAATGAAAGTGCTCCAGCACGTGAAGTGATCAGCCAGATCGCTGTTGAGAACAAGCCGGAAAAGACGCTTGTGGAATTAAAGAAACTTCGGACATTGGAATTGCCGGCAAGGCATCAGATTGTGGTAAAGGATATCCATCCCGATAGATTGCGAAAGACCATACTATCGACATATGAAAGAAGTCCGGAAGGGTTCGAGGAATTACTCGGTCTTCCGGGAGTAGGCCCAAAGACTATTAGGGCACTATCTTTACTGGCGGAATTGATATATGGAACGGCGCCAAGTTTTTCTGATCCGGCCCGATTCAGTTTTGCGCACGGAGGCAAAGATGGAATCCCTTTTCCGGTTGATCGCAGAACTTATGATCAAAGTATTCAGCTATTGAGAAAAGCGGTAACACGAGCTAAAATTGAAGGTAGCGAAAAGCGGAGGGCCATCAATCGCCTTGACGATTGGCACTTCAGTCGTTAGAATTTCCTTTGGAATCGAAATTTCCCCTGTGGTGGGTGTAGCTCAGCAGGTTAGAGCGTCAGGTTGTGGCCCTGAAGGCCGAGGGTTCGAGTCCCTTCACTCACCCCAGACGATATCTAATAATCGGCTACGGTTGATTAACCATTTCACATATGATACACTAATGTCATAATTGTGAAAAGCAAAAAAAACCTTTTAGAACAGCTGAAATCTTTGCCTCACTTCGGTAAAAGCACTGTATATCAACTCGGCAAGCAGCTAGGGCTTGCCGATGCAACGGTTGACACCTACATCAGCCGCTTTTTAAAGTATAAAGAAATCCTCCAGCTCAAAAAGGGGCTATATGTGTCTGCGGATTTCTTCGACAAAAATAGAGACGATATTTCATATTCATTCTATCTCGCCAACATCATCCGTACACCGTCGTATGTGAGCTCATGGGCAGCTCTCCAATATTATGATCTCACCACAGAAGCAATACATTCTGTTACTTCGGTGACACCCAAAGTGACGAGAGTCTACCAGACAAAAGTTGGCAACTTTGCGTATCAGTCAATTAAAAAAGATCTTTTTTCGGATTTCTCTCTGGTAAAAGTGAAGTTCGATTTTTTCATAGCTTCACCCTCAAAGGCGTTGTTTGATTTGCTGTATTTCAGAACGAGCCAGTTTCGCCTGCCAACCGAAACCTCAGCGCAGGCAGGCAAAATCAAATCACTAGTTGAAGAACTAAGGATAGATATTGACGAAATGGACAAAGAAGAGCAGGTAAAATTCTATGAGATGATTAAAGAATACTCCCATGAGTGAACAAATTTTAGCGATACTTAAAAGAAGGCTCGATGATCCTGCCGCTTATGGTATTGATGCGGAAACGCGCCGTAATGTCCTCAAAGAAGAATTGCAGTTCTATATTCTCAATTTTGTTTATCACCACCCGGAATACAATAAATGGATTATGTATGGCGGCTCCGCGCTTCGTATCATTCACGGGCTTGATCGGATGTCGGTTGATCTGGATTTTGAAGTCTCTCAGTCGATAACAAAGAAGTTTTTGGAAGAGCTAAAGAAGGAAATTGAAGATCACTTCATAAATACATACGACGCCGGAGCTGATTTCCTCACAGTGAAAATAACCACTGGTAGGGGGCTACTTCTGAAATTTCATGTCGGGCAGGAATTAAGCTTTGGGCATCCCTCAAAACAGGTACATGTAAAAATTGATCTCAACCACTTTGTCGCTTCAAAAACCGTAACCGAACGCAGGCCGATAAATCGTGACCAGCTTTCTTTTGTCATTGTGACCTACAATATGGCAGCGCTTATGGCAAGCAAGCTTGCCGCCATTTTCCTGCGTGGGACCCGTGGAGTGGGAGAAGCTACTTATGAAGAAAAAGGACGTGACATCTATGACCTACTTTGGTATATGAATAAAAAAGTAACACCCGACCTTGATTATCTTAGGGCGAAAAATGTGGAAGAAGCAAAAGATTTACGCATGCTTTTCGATAAACTCACGGTAAAGATGAATGACGTAAGTGAGGAGAATCTTAAACAGGACCTTCTGCCGCTATTCGTCAATCGAACTTATATCGAAAACTGGCTTAAGAATTGGCGGGAAAGTTATTTGCGGCTTCTGGACGAATACACAATAAACACCGTCACAACACTGGCTGATATACGGGTTCATCAGCATTTTCAGCCCGACAACTTTTCATTCACCTATATTTACAACACCGAGGATAGAAAGCCGGTCAGCATACGATACATCATAAGCGACTACTGGATTGATTTTCGTGAGGGCGATTTGGCGATTGAAACAGATAAAAAACTGGACAACAAAATCGAATTTACTAGCGACGGATGGAGTTCAAGCCCTATTCCTCAGGATAAACTGAAGCAGTATGCTACGCTTTTTTACCTGAAAACCGAAAAATACTTCAAAAAAACAAACCGGGTAATGCTTGGCAATAGCATCATCACTAAAGTCATCCGAATGACAGCTGATAATTTGAATCCGAAAGAACAGATTTTACTCAATAAGTCGGCTCTGCTCTCTTGCGAGCTTGACGATTTGCTGAAATAAAAAGTAACTTAACCCTGTTTGGCCGGATAATAGTTGTATTCTTTGAGCTGAACTCACAATGAAACAACCTGAAAGCTATTGAAGGGGGCAATCGAATGATAATTCCTCTTGAGCCCAAAAAACTTCCGGAAAAGTGGTACAACATACTGCCGGATTTGGGATTTGCTGTGCCGCCTCCATTGACCGGAACCGGACATCATATGGGGAAAATGCATCTCGCTGACATTGCCACTAGTGAAATAATTGAGCAAGAACTGGAGGACAACCAACGGGATATCCGTATACCGGAAAAGGTAAGAGACCTTTACTCAGAATTCCGCCCAACTCCTTTGTACCGAGCCGAAAGATGGGAAAATGACTTGGGAACACCGGCTCGCATTTTCTACAAATATGAGGGTGGTAATTCAGTAGGGACATATGAAGCCAATACAGCGATTGCACAGGCGTATTATGCTGCGGAGCAGGGCGTTGATTGCCTGGTGACAGCAACATCAACAGGAGAAATGGGAATCTCACTGGCTGTGGCATGCAATTATTTCAAATTGAAATGCAAAGTATATATGGTTCGATCGGCATATGAAGAAAAAGCGTATGGCCGATATATTATGGAACTTCTTGGGGCCGAAGTAGTACCCAGTCCAAGTCAAGAAACTGAAGTCGGGAAGAAAGCCCTGGCTGAAGATGCTGGGTCAGTCGGCAGTTTAGGTGTGGCTTTAAGTGAAGCTTTTGAACATACTAATATGCGTGAAGATGCAAAATTCTGTTGGGGTACGGTGATGAACCATGTGCTTCTTCACCAGACAGTCATTGGGTTGGAGGCTAGGGCTCAAATGCGTCAGGTCAAGGCATATCCGGATGCTATAATCGGGGCTGTTGGTGGGGGAAGTGCATTCGGGGGACTCGCTTTTCCTTTTTATCGAGATGGTAAAGACGATACTCGGATGATTGCAGTCGAAACTGCGGCAGTGCCGAGTTTATCGAAAGGTACCTATAGATATGACTATGCTGATGCAGCAGGTATGACTGCGCTTTATAAAATGTATACTTTGGGGCGCAAATTTATTTCCCCAGGGATCAGAGCTGGAGGCATGCGATATCATGGGATCTCACCCATAATCAGTGCTATGTATCGCGAAGAAATGATGGAAACTAGAATACACACTCAAACGGAGGCGTTCCAGTCGGCAGTGGATTTTGCCAGGGCGGAGGGAATCATACCCTCACCGGAATCATCATATGCCTTGAAAGCAGTTGTTGATGAGGCATTAATTTGTAAGGAGTCCGGGCAGAAAAAAGATATCCTGTTTGTCCTGACAGGCAATGGCAATCTCGATGTTGCCACATTCAAGGATTTCCTTGATGGTTCTGTGGCAGATCAACCGTTTTTACCAGATGAAGCAGCCATTGGAGAAATGCTTGAAGTTAGCAGTGACGCGGAATAGAATACGCCATCAGCTATAATTGCGTGAATAACAGCTAAAGACACCAAAAATGGTATCAAATAGATGCCACAGAGTATTTCTCCAATACCCTTTTCATAATCTCTGGAGTGATACCTCTTAGTTTCTCCAGTGAAGGATTGGTGTTCAACACGATCAATTCATCAAGTTCTTCATCGCTAAATACTTCACTGACTACTTGACCGGTAATTTCAGCGGCATCATCAAACTCTCCCTGATATCCGTTTTTAATTTTTAACAGTTCATCGGCGAGTGGGCTACCTTCCTGTTGGGCTTTGGCTATGAAATACATTAGAGAATACGATATCAAGTTCGAGTAGTGCGTGAGGGTATCTGATACTTCCAGCAATTCCCTGGCTTTATCTTGGCTTCCCATGATGTCCCTCCTTCATATTGGAATTTGGATTTTAGCATGTGAACTCATGACTCATGCCATTTTGCTAATCTTCAAGCATATCCTTGGCAACTCGCTATGTTGAGACTATCTATAACGAAACAAAGAAGGACACGAGGTTACCGCATTATTGCTCAGCAGTACCAAGCGCCCTTCATTTGAGATGTCATAGGGTCACCTAATGACTAGAATACTATAAGGATATGACTATATTCGTTTTTGTGGCACTAAGTTTAGTGCCCTTTTGGGATTTTGTCAATAGTAGTACTTGACCGACATTGTTGACACAGTTCTGTATAATACTTCAACATGATAACTCGCGCAATCGATAGACTCACTTCCAATTAGAATCTACTCTTCCGATGGTTGATAGCTGTATAACAGCGTTGCGACATGAGGGCAAATGATTAGCTACTGGTGAGATATTTCTGCTATAATCCATTCCAAAACTGGAGGCGCTTCAAATGCTTGTTATGCATATCCCCTTGAGGCCAGTACTAGTGTTATCCTGAGATTGATGAACGACATTGATTTGAATAAGGTCTGCAATCTACCATGTTTCTGCTGATATTCTATCTACTTCTTGCTCTTTGTGTTTCATTTTTCTGCTCCATATTGGAAGCTGTTATTCTTTCTGTTACCCCGAGTTACGTCGAGGCCCTGAAGCAGAAATCCCCCAAGACCGGCGCTACCCTGCATTATCTTAAATCGAATATAGATCGGCCTCTTGCGGCCATACTTAGCTTAAATACGATTGCTCATACGGTTGGGGCTGCTGGTGTCGGGGCACAAGCGTTGGTGGTATTTGGAAACGCGTACGTGGCTGTAACCTCGGCTATTCTAACGTTTCTTATTCTGATTTTTTCTGAGATCATCCCCAAAACACTGGGTGCTTTCTATTGGCAAAGGCTAGTTACGGTTGCTGTCCGTATTTTACCCATTCTAATATGGTCACTATATCCATTCGTTCTCTTATCTGAAAAAATTGCCGGCTGGTTGACTTCCGAAAACAATATGGCCGTGGTTAACCGCGAAGAACTTCAGGCCATGACCGATCTGGCGAGGAAAAAGGGAGTATTTAGTGAACAGGAATCTCGCATTCTGAAAAACTTGCTATGGGCCGGAAAATTGAAAGTTAAAGACGTCATGACGCCCCGTCCTGTTATGTTTACTTTGCCAGCAGACATGACTGTGGGAGAGGTCATGACACAACACCCGGCGATCAAGTTTTCCCGCATACCTATTTACGATACAAACTGGGAAGACATCCATTCCTTTGTTCTGAAAAACGATATTATGCTGGAAGCTTCCTATGAACGTTTGGATACCAAATTGTATTCTCTCGGTCGGAAAATAAAGATGATACCGGAAGTCATTACTTTAATACTAATCCTCGAGCAGTTTCTAAATGAGCGTGAACACATTGCAATGGTGGTAGATGAGTATGGTGGAATTGAAGGCATCGTCACCATGGAAGATATAGTGGAAACTCTGTTGGGAATTGAAATCGTGGATGAGACCGATGTCACCATCGATATGCAAGCAATGGCCCGTCGTCAATGGGCCAAGCGAGCAAAGGCACTGGGATTGATTTCACCAGAAGAAGAATAGACACTATTGACGTATCATGATCGATTATTTAAACCAAAAATTCGGGATTGAAGGGCATGTTGATTTTCAAATAGGAAAGGGAGATATGCCCAAAGCTATTATTGATAACCAGTTCGCATCGGCCGAAGTGTACTTGCACGGCGCACATGTGACATCATTTCAAACACACAACTCCGCTCCCGTTCTATGGATTAGCGACATCGCAGAATTTCGGCATGACAAAGCCATTCGTGGAGGAATTCCTATAGTGTGGCCATGGTTTGGACCTCACCCGAAAGATGCTAAAAAACCACAACACGGATTCGCGCGTATTTCGGAATGGACTCCCATACACACATCCTCTTTGTCAGATGGTAGCACTCAATTACGTTTACAGATGACAGATGATGAAACTACTCGACCACTCTGGCCCCATTCCTTCGAACTTGAGTTGAGTATCACCGTGGGAACTCAACTACATATCGATTTGATTAGTCGAAACATCGGCGCAGAACCGTTTGTAATCGGTGGAGCGCTGCACACTTATTTCAGTGTTGCAGATGTCAACCAGATCACGATTGAGGGACTTGAAGGTCGAAAGTACATTGAGCCCTGATGGCAATAGTGGACACCAAATCATTCATGCTGCCAGTTGTCC
>CAZWIP010000058.1:0-14933 GCA_964634125.1 uncultured Dehalococcoidia bacterium | reverse complement strand
GAAAAGGGTTTATGTGCTTATGATTAAAGATTAATTATTTCTGTCCCACAGCCTGAAGAATCAAAAGATTTAATAACCTCTTCTTTTTTCTAATCATTGATGACAGCACTAAAAGAAACAATTCTGATACACGCACTTAAGAACGCGCTTGATTTCAATGGAAAGGTCAACCCAAAATTTGTCCTGGGAATGACTCTGAGAGACAACCCCGAATTAAAGAAGGATGTACCCTCACTGATGAAAGAAATTGATGAAGTTGTAAAAGATGTTGAGGGGATGGATAGTAAAGCAGTAAAAGCTAAACTTCAGAAAGTAGCTCCGGAATTGCTAGTTGAAAAGAAAGAAAAAAAGAGTGAAGGTCCTCTAAAACCGTTGCAGAACGCAGTAAAAGGAAAAGTCATAACGAGGATCGCGCCTTCACCTTCAGGACCTTTACACATCGGTCATGCTTACGGGGCCTCTTTGAACTATGAATATGCAAAGATGTATGAGGGTAAGCTCTTTCTAAGGATAGAAGACACAAATCCTGAAAATATCTACGAGCAAGCATATGAGATGATTGAGGATGACATCAATTGGTTGACAGAGAACGGTGTCAGCGAAGTTATGATACAGTCTTCACGTCTTGGAGTATACTATGATCATGCTGAAAAACTGGTAGGGGATGGTCATGCTTATGTCTGTACCTGCGACAGTGATAAGTGGAGAGAGATGAAGAATGATGGGGAGGCCTGCCCTTGCAGGGAGTTAGGAAAGAAAGAAAATCAGCTAAGGTATGCAAGGATGTTCAACGAGTACGCAGAGGGAGAAGCCGTTTTGCGGATCAAGACGGATATTCAGCATAAGAATCCAGCGATGAGAGACTTTCCCGCCATGCGGATAGTAGAACATGTCCATCCCAAGACAGGTAAAGAAAGCAGGGTTTGGCCTTTGATGGTGCTCAGTGTAGCTGTGGACGATCATCTGACTGGGGTGACTCACGTCCTCAATGGGAAGGAACATGCCGATAACGCTGCCAAAGAAGCTCTTATCACTGAAGCTCTGGGTTGGAAACCACCAGTCTACCAACACTGGGGAAAGATCAATTTTAAGGGGTTTAAACTGAAGACTTCGACAACAAAGATTGCTATCCAGCAGAATGAATTTGACGGCTGGGAGGATATCAGATTGCCCTTCCTACCAGCTCTCCGCAAGAGAGGTTACCAGCCAGGAGCGTTCAGAAAGTTCGCTCTGGAGATAGGATTAAGTCTTAATGATAAGCATGTCACCATGGAAGAATTCTGGAAGATGGTCAATGCTTTCAACAAAGAGATCGTCGAGGCAAAGGCGAACCGCTACTTTTTTGTAGAAGACCCGTTCAAGATAACCGTGATCGGTGCTCCCGAGAAGAAAGTCGAGCTACTTCTTCATCCCGATTTCCCAAAAAGAGGCAAGAGAGAGTTCGCTGTAAAAGACACTTTTTACATCTCGGGGAAGGACTTTAAGAAGTTAGGGGAAGGTTATCTGCATCGTCTGATGGACTGCTGCAATTTCCGGCTGCAAGGAAAGACTTTTCATTATGTCTCCGACAGCTATGAGGAATACAAAAATGCTCCCGACAAAGGAAATATCATCCATTGGCTTCCAGGGAAGGGGAATGTGGAGGTAGAGGTGTTGCTGGAAGATGGAAGGATCGTTTTAGGAATTGGGGAAGAGGGGCTTAGAGAATTAGAAGAGTCGACGATCGTCCAGTTGGAGCGTCTGTATTTTGCACGTCTTGATGAGAAAAAAGATAAGATCAAATTTTATTATTTGCATAGATAATCAACTTGAGAAGGCAATTTTGAAATAAGATAAATGAGGTGAACTAAAGTGGCTAAAATTTCAAGGGATACCCCTTTGGCGGAAATTACTTTCCGACGCTATGAGAAACCCACTATGAATGAACGTGAGTTGGTAAGGAAATTCTGTTTGTCCATAGGCTTGCTGCAACCAGGAGATTCCAGAGATGTTGTAGTAGATGTGTTGCACGTCTTGCTGAAAGCAAAACAGGATCGGGAAGAGTTGCATTCGGAAGAAGTCAAGTATAAAGTGATGGAAGAACGGAAATCTTTGGGTCTACCTATGTTAGGAATTGCTTCATCTAACATCAGAAGACAGTTGAAAAGGGTCAAGGATCTGCACCTGATCGAGACGAATGCCAATCTATATAGGATTACTGAGTGGAGTGATGTTTCGGAAATCTTTGAAGAGAAGGTGGAGAATTTCTTGCTTAAGTCGGTGATGAGCAGGGTCAAAGATTACGTGAAGAAGCTGGATGAGGAATTTTCCCGAAAAGAAGGGTAAAAGAATTGATAAAGTTTCTAGATGATATCCTCTTCCGCCACGACAATAAAGTCTCCCGTAGCAATAACTGCAGAGAAAGGGATCAGAATCTGTCCTTCCTTGGTTTTCTCCAGTTCCATCTTATCTGTGTAGGAGGTAGGATTCCTCAGCAGTAGGTGGATCAACTCTCCTGAGCCCACTTCAAAGATAAGATCTCCCACATCACCAAACTTCTTACCGGACTTAGAGACTATTGTTTTACCTAACAGCTCTTTAGAATATATTTTTTCTTTATCTTCCATGATTGTTCACCCTCATTTGTTAATACAGCGGAATAAGTTACAAAACCAAATTCCCTTTTTTCCTAGTTTCCGAATTGAATATATAAAGTTTACGGTAGTGGGTTAGTGATAATACGTATTAACATAGGGTCGTACCGCTTCCTCTTTCCAGCCCACTTTGACCAATTCTGCCAGAATCTCTTCGTTGGCAACTCCTTTCTGGGTTTGCTTTCTGACAAAATGGCGTAGATGATGCACACTTTCCTCAGTAAGTCTGAATCTTTCCTGTAGTATTCTTTCTTCCACTATCCTCCGGAAAACTACCTTTAGCTCTTCATTACTCCATTTGGGATGCTGTTCCACTGCACTAATGATATCTTCTTTTGAGGCTTTCTTTTCTATCATCTTCCGTACCCAGATCTCCAGAGAGTGTAATTCATTTTGTTTCCTTCTTTTCAGAAAGAGGTATGATACAATCCCTGTGACTAAAGTAAGGATTACAAACGCAATCCAAAGTACACCCAAATCTCCACCTGTCTGCGTTACACCAAAAATGGCCCGACCAACAAAAGTTCTGGGACTTTTTTCGATTGCAGCTTGCACAGGCGCTTCTATAGAAAATTCCTTGGTTGCAGCAAATATCTCTGTGTTTATTTCCGTTTTTGTTTCAAACCTGTAGTCCCCGGGTGGCAATCCCTCTAAGTTCTCCATCACTTCTTCCAAAGTCACAGTGCGATGAACTGGAATGTTGCTCCGTTTAGACCAGATTTCTTTTCCATCTTGAGTCAGGAGCAGTTCTAACGGAATGGTAATGGGGTCATCAACACTTACAGATATTGCAACAGTGTACCCCCATTGCTTATCATCAGTAAGGTGGGGTGGATGGACTATGTTTAGGTCCACAAAGAGTGGTACTCGCTCTTGGACTTGAACCTGCCGACTTCGCCGAATTTCAAATTCATCTACACTCAACTTAACGTAAAGTGTATACTTTCCTGTCGGGACCTCCAAAGGTAGTGATAAATGGCTCAACGGGATTTTCTGCTCACGAGATCTAAGGAAAAGCGATTCAGAACCAGAGGTAATAATTTGCCTCTCTTTCTCCAACCAATACTCAATATCAACATCATAAGATAGATCAACCAAATTGCTGATTAGATAAGTGAAATCAAGATATCCTCCAGGCTGCATCAGAGAATCGACTAATAGAATGTCCATATCAATAAGCGGTAAACATTGATGATTCACACAGAGCTGGCCAACTGCACAATCAATATCCTGCTGACATTCGTAATCGTGACACTTATGGTTCTCACAATGCTGGTTATCTGCACAATCCGTGTTAACAGTGCATTCGAAGGGTAAGCTGCCCCCACCAGAACTACTACTACTTGAGCTACTGCTACTTGAACTGTCATCTTCAGTACTGGCAGAAACGTCAGCTGTTTCTATCACACCGGTGTGAGCTAACCCTTCGATCTTGTACCTTCCATTAACTTCGGAACAGGTATAGCTGGAGGCGGTGCCGGGGCAGGCCACACGTGTCTCATCTGCAGCTGAGCAGTCACTATTGATTTCTGTAACGGCAAGAATCTCTGAATCTTTTACACATATACTATCTTTTGCAGCATCTAGGTCGTCAATGTACACCGACTTAGTCTGACCAGGGCTAAGTGTTATCCCCCTAACAATAAGACTTCCCTGTGAATCAGTTGAATTCTGCTTGTTGATTGTAACATTGGCCAGAATAATTGTTGTATTGCTGAAGTTGTGGCTGAACTCTACTAGAGAATGGGTGGAGTTTGTGAAATTCACGTCGAAAGTCCCATTAAATTGCTTGGAAAAGTTTATGGATGCATTAATGGTTAGATTAATCCCGCTGATATCACTGTTTAGATTACTGAGATTTCCTTTCAACCCATCCATAGTATCAGCAAAACCATCATTATCATCATCAATATCATCAATGTCAGCTAAGCCATCTCCATCAGAGTCAATCAATAAGGTGAAATTCAGTGAAGTGCTATTACGATTGCCTGTGGAATCGTTTGCGTATACTGAGATGTTATGCACTCCTCGATACTGTGTGAAGTTCAGTGTGGCAGTTCCTTCGAGACAAGATGTACACAGAGTCCTGTTGCCTGTTCCATCTACATTGTATACTATGCTGGATCTTTCGGCAGGGGTAACACTAAGTGTAGTCTGTAATTTTGTGACATTTGTAATATTTATGGGATTGTTGATTGTGAGCAAAGGGGGGGTGCGGTCTACCGTGAAATTTATTGTCTCTGTGCTGTTCACGTTATCAGAAGAATCATTGGCGATTATTGTCATGGTGTGAGTTGTTTCATTTAGGCGAGATAGATTAATGTTGATGTTCCAATTACCACTGTTGTTGGTTGCAGTCCTATTGAATGGTTTTGTACCATTGCTGAACTGGAAAATGACTGCTTTTACGTTAGTATTTGTATCGGTGATGGTAGCATTGAATGCCTGCATACCACTACTCAAGTTGAGGCCATATGTAGGATTGATGATGGTAACTGCTGGTGGAGTAAAATCTACATTAAAACTAACAGTTTCAGAGTTGTTGACATTATTCAACGTATCATTGGCATAAACTGTGACAATATGACTCCCCTCCGAGAGTTTTGAAACGTTGTAGCTGGCGTTGTATACTCCCGTATTATTGAGAATCATGGTAACATTGAAAGCATTTCCAGTAGCATTGTCGAATGCGAGTAACGCTGTCTGTACAGTCAGGTTTGCATCAGTTGCTGCAATAAAGAAGGTCTGATTGCCAGATGTCCGGCTGAAATTACGGCCGGCTAGAGGGGATATGATGTTCGCTCCAGGAGGGGTTCTGTCCACTGTGAACTGTACGGATTCTGTATTATTAGTATTTCTAGCAGTGTCGTTAGCATGCACATACATTGAATGCAGACCTTCAATTAGACGTAACAAGTTTAAGTCAACATTCCATGCTCCTGATTTGTTGGAAGCGGTAGCATTGAAACTTTTCCCTGTTGCGTTGTCAAAGCTGAATCTGACTGAATCAATAGTAAGGTTTGTATCGCGTATGGTGGCATTGAATGGCTTTATTCCACTGCTCAGATTGGTGCCGTTGGTAGGATTGTCAACAGTAACGGAAGGGGGAGTCCTGTCTATGGTGAAACTAATACTCTCGGTCTTATTGACATTATTGACTGTATCGTTAGCGAAGAATATGGCTGTATGCAAGCCTTCGGTGAACCTTGTCAGATCCAAATCCCCATTCCAGATGCCAGATCTGTTTACTGCCGACACATTGAAACTGTTTCCTGTCGCATTATCGAAAATTATGATGACTGCATTTACGGATAGGTTGGTGTCAAGCAATGTAACGTTAAATGGTTGTGTCCCACTGCTCAATTTGCTTCCATTTGCGGGATTGTTGATCGTAACGCTTGGTGGGGTGTAGTCTACAGTGAATTGGATTGATTCGGTCTTGTTTACGTTATTCAATGTGTCATTGGAGAAGATGGTGAGTGTATGCAGACCTTCACTAAGTGTGGAGACGTTGTAGCTGGTGTTGTATACTCCTGTACTGTTGAGGATCATGGTTACGTTGAAAGCACCTCCGGTCGCGTTGTCGAACATCATAAGTACTGTATGAACTGTTAAATTGGCGTCTGTAGCTCCGATGAAGAATGTTTGGTTATTTGAGGAGATAGAATAATTACGTCCGTTTAGTGGGCTAATTACTGTGATCAATGGTGGGCTTCGGTCAACAGTAAACTGGATAGATTCTGTATTATTTTGATTATCAACAGTGTCATTTGCCTGTATGCTGACTTGATGCAATCCTTCAATCAGCCGCAGCAGGTTCAGGTCAACATTCCATACACCGGATTTGTTCTCAGCAGTCTCGGTGAAGCTTCCACCAGTGGCATTATCAAAACTGAAAGTAACTGACAGAACGCTCAGATTGCTGTCTATTACGGATGCATTGAAAGGTATTGTTCCAGTACTATGGTTCGTTCCATTGGCCGGATTTGCATTTGTGACTGCGGGAGGGGTGTTATCTAGGGTAAATGTAAGAGTCTCTGTTACATTCTTATTGCCTAAAGTGTCATTGGCAAATGCTGTTACTACGTGAGAACCTTCTACAAGATCGGAAACATTGTAGCGCACTTCCCATACACCTGAATAATTGGTAGCGGTCCGGTTGAAGGCTTTTCCAGAAGCATTGCTGAACTGGAAGATCACTGGACCTGAACGAGGACCCGTAGTGAGGTCAAGTACGCTTACATTAAAACTTTGGGTACTGGAGGCGACAGTGTAGTTTCTTTGCTGGGATGGGTTGAGAAAAGTGACCGCCGGAACGCCGGTATCAATAGTAAATGTGATAGACTCAGTACGGTTACTATTACCTAAAGAATCATTGGCGAAAACAGTGACTGAATGAGATGTACTGTCAGTAAGGCGGCTTAAATCAAGATCAACGTTGAAAACACCTGATTTATTGGTTGCGGTTGTGTTGAAACCTGTTCCACTGGCATTACTGAAACTAAAAAGCACGGTCTGTATAGTCAGGTCTGGAATGCTGGCATTGAATGATTCTGTTCCTGTACTTAGATTTGCCCCATTTCCTGGATTGCTGATTGTCACGGCCGGCAAGCTTCTATCTACAGTAAATTGCCTGTTCTCAGTGTGATTGACCTGGTCAAGCGAGTCATTGGCAAAAACTGTTAGTGTGTGATAACCTTCCATCAATCTATCAAGATCAAGATCAATATTGAAAATACCTGAGTTGTTGGAAGCGGTCTCATTGAACCCGTTTCCAGTTGAGTTGTCATAGCTGAACCAGACACTTTTGATTGATAAGTCTTGTATGCTGGCGTTGAATGGTTTTGTTCCTGTACTGAGGTTTTCTTTGTGTGCAGGGTTATCAATAGTTACGGCGGGAATGGAAAAGTCAACAGTGAAAGAGAGGTATTCGGTGTGATTGATGTTCCCCAAAGTATCATTGACTATCGCTGTGACTGTATGATGACCTTCCTCCAACTCGGATACGTTGTACCGCACTTCCCATACTCCCGAATAGTTGGTAGCTGTATTGTTGAAGACGTTTCCGGAAGCGTTGCTGAATTGCATTATTACCGGTCCCGATCCCGGGCCGACAGTGATGTCGTGGATACTGATATTGAAACTCTGGCTACTGGAAGAGAGAGAGTAGTTACGCTGGTCAGAGGTGTTGACGAAAGAAACATTCGGGACAGTTGTATCAACAGTGAAAGTGATCGATTCTGTATGGTTCATGTTGTTCAGCGTATCATTGGCGAAGACAGTCATGGTATGACTGACACTATCTATCAGACGCAGAAGGTTGAGGTCCACGTTCCAGACACCTGATCTGTTTAATGCTGATTCATTGAATCCGTTTCCGGTGGCGTTATCGAAGCTGAAGAGCACGCTATCTACAGTAAGTATGGCGTCGTTGATGGTGGCGTTGAACTGTTCGCTTCCGCTGCTTAGGTTGGTGCCGTTACCCGGGTTGATGATGATGGCGGTCGGAGGGGTGTTATCGTGGCTGAAAGTTATCCTTTCAGTATCGTTGAGGTTGTTAAGGGTGTCATTGGCAAAGATGGCTACTGTGTGGGCCCCTTCAGCCAGGGTAGAGACATTATAGCTTATTATCCAATATCCAGACATATTTGTGGCCGTCGCATTGAAAGCATTTCCACTGGCGTTGTCAAAGCTGAATAGGACAGGGCTGGCTGCAGGAGTCAGGGTGAGATCCTGGATACTTACATTGAATGTTTGGTTGCCGGAAGCGACTGTATAATTCTTTGCTCCCAGTGGTGAGATTACTATGACCTGAGGCGGGCTGACATCACGGGTCAGAGTGATCGTCTCAGTATTGTTGACATTGTTGACGTAATCGCTGGCAAATACAGTGATGGTATGGATTGCTTCTGAAAGAAGTGAGAGATCAACACTTGCGTTATAACCATCTCCTGTCTTCAAGGCGGTGACATTGAATGGATTGGTTCCGTTGCTGAACTGGAAGAGCACGGAGAGGATGGTCGTTGTCGCTTCGGCGACAGTGGCGTTGAAGAGCTGGGTGGAAGTGGTAAAATTCATTCCATTGGTAGGAGAGACGATAGTGACGTTAGGGGGAGTATGGTCAATCGTAATGCTGATCATCTCCGTGTTGTTCATGTTATTTACGGTATCATTGGCAAAGACGGTGATAGTGTGGTTACCTTCGATGGCGATGGCTAGGTTGACGTTGGTGTTCCAGTTGCCGCTGTTGTTAGTCGTAGTCACGTTGAAAGGCTTTGTCCCGTTGCTGAATTGGAAAAGGACTTTTGAGATATTCGTAGTTTGATCGTATGTGGTAGTGTTGAAAGCAGCTATCACTGTGCTGAAATTGGCTCCGCTTTCGGGATTGACGATGGTGACAGAAGGTGGAGGGGTGTCTACAGTCACTGTTATCGTGCTGCTTGTCCCAACATTTCCTGCTCCATCGGTGCAGTTGATCAGGGCGCTGTGGTCACCATCTATCAGGCTGTCCGTCGAGTTCATTTTTATAACCAGATTAGTGCCGTTGGCTAATGTGGTGGTGTTATAGCGGAGGCCGTCATAGTAGAGTGAGCAGGCAGCGCTGGTCGAGATGTCACTAAAGTTGAATGAAAGCAGCGGTGAAATCTCGGCGGTGCTGAATGAGGAATTGAATAGGTTGATTATCGGTGCAGTGCGGTCAACTATGATCTGGATGGCCTCCGTCTTATTGACATTGTTGAATGTATCGTTGGCGATAACCCTCACTGTATGAGTGCCTTCTGTAATATGGGATATATTCTGATTGAGATTCCAGTTGCCGCTGCTGTTTGAAGCAGTCTTGTTAAACGGCAGGGTCCCATTGCTGAACTGGAAGAGTACTTTGTCTACTTCACTGGTCATATCGATAACTGTTGCATTAAATCCCTGGAAATTACCTGTTAGATTGATTCCGTTTGTTGGGTTGGTTATAGAAACTTCCGGCAATGTAGAATCAACTTTGACTTGGATGGTGCTGCTGGTTCCTACATTGGCAGAACCGTCAGTACAATTGACCAGGGTTGAGTACACTCCATCAGACAATGCTGGTGTTCCATTCATTTTCAGTTCCGTATTGGTTCCATTGGCCACAGTAGACGTGTTATATCGGATGCCGTTGAAGTAAAGGGAACAGGAAGCGCTTGCCGAGAAGTCGCTGAAATTGAAATAGACCGAGGGGGCTGTGTCTGTTGTATTGAAGCTTGAATTGACGAGATTGACAATCGGGGAAGTCCGATCTACCAAGAACCAGGCCAATTGGCTGTTATTTTTCTGTCCCAACGTATCATTGGCCAGGACAGTAATGCTGTGGGTGCCTTCCTCAAAGATGGAGAGATCAAGATCCACATTAAATATACCAGACTTGTTAGTGGCGGTCTTGTTGAATCCATCTCCAGTGGCATTGTCGAAGCTGAACAATACGGTCTGGATCGTGAGATCAAGGATGCTGGAATTGAACGGCTTTGTTCCTGTGCTAAGGTTGGTTCCATTGACAGGGTTGCTGATAGTGACGGCAGGAACGCTTCTGTCAACCGTGAACTGCACGGTCTGCGAGTTGTTTTCTTGTCCCAGTGAATCGTTGGCATACACTCTCATTACATGATATCCTTCCTGCAGCCGGCTAATGTCCATATTCACATTGAAGATGCCTGAATTGTTTGCCGCAGTTTCATTGAACCCTCCGCCGGATGCGTTGTCAAAACTGAACAGTACGGTCTGGATGGTCATGTCAAGAATTGTAGCATTGAACGGTTTTGTACCACTACTTAGGTTTTCTTCCGCAGTCGGGTTATCAAGGGTAACGGCAGGAATGGTCCGATCTACCGTAATACTGATAGTCTCACTGCTGTTTGTATTATCCTGTGCATCGATTGCGAATACAGTAACTACATGATTTGCTTCTTCTAACCGTGAAAGGTTCATGTCTACGTTCCAGTTACCGCTTTTGTTGGTAGCCGTATCATTGAACGGATTAGTACCATTGCTGAACTGGATGAGGACCGTGGAAACTCCACTTCCTGTGTCAATGACTGTAGCGTTGAATCCCTGCATACCACTGCTATGATTGGTTTTTGTATTTGGGTTGGCCCAGGTCACTTCGGGGACGGTTCCATCCATATCAAATATGGTGGTACCTATATATTCTGCGTAATCCTCATTGTGGATTACTGCATAGATCCTTTCGTTACTCATCATGTTCACCCACAGGTCCTTGAAGTCATCTGTGTGTATGATACTGCCATTCTGTTCCGTCCAGCTGAAGCCGCCATCCGTAGATTTCTTATAGTGTAATTCCATCGTTCCTATTGAATTATTATAATAAACTGCGTATAGGTCACCATTCCTCTCATCTACAAAAATTCCGGGTTGCGTAGTCACTGAATCATTTACTACCGCTGTAAGAACACGCCAGCTTCTTGAAGTGTCATTGAACATGTACGTTTCTACATCTCCTGTTGCCTGGGATATGTCATTAGCTCCCACGACATAGATGTTTCCTGTGTTTCTGTTAAGAGATCCGCCAAAGTGGCTCTCATAAGTTGCAGAATATACAAAACTACCATCGATTGTCTCCCAACTACTGTTCCACGACTGAGTTCCACGGTGATAGGTCTTTGATAGCAGATCATCTGCACTTTTGTCATGCAAGACACATAACACATCTCCGTTGGATAGGGGCAATAAGAGATTATTGTCATAGTAATCAGTTTCTATTCCACCACTGCCCTGTATAGTAGTGTTTTCCCAAGTTGTCCCATCGGAGGAATTGAAGATTTCTATTTTGGTCTGGTCTGTTGTAAAAGATGAGTACAATACACCATCAGTAGCTTTTGTGATTGCAGGAGCAGAATCGTAGCCTCCCCCCAGACTGCTGCGGGTGGCAATCCATGTCCATGTTTCTCCTGCGGGTGAGACTGAGTCGTCAGAAGTGTCCAGAGATTTGTACCATAGAGAGTCCGATGCAGACCACTCACATGAAACCATGTGTATCACACCCCCTTCATCTCCCGGAGTCCATTGGTCATACCACACCGAAACTTTTTCCCATCCGATGCCACCAGAGTCGTTCATGGCAACCTGAGCACCCCAACTGACTCCTCCATCAGTTGTCTTTTTGTAATACACATAATCACCGGATTCTTGTACGTAGAAGTAATACCCATGACTGTCATTGATGAAAACGATCTTTGTTGCTGTCTGTTCCATACCTGGTGTTCCATGTGTGTCCTTAAAGATCTGCGATTCCGTGCTGAAATAATATCCTGGATCCACAGTCCCGGAGATGTTGCTGCCGAACATATCATTATCATCTAAGTCATACCACGCGGCATATAATGGTCCTGTACTCATGAAATTTGAGCTAACTGCTTTGTAATCATCGCCCGTTCCCGGGTTTAGTTTCTTCGCTTCACCGCTCCATGTGCTTCCGTCATCAGTTGATTTTTGATAGGTTATATGCATCTCTTTATCAGGAATTCCTCGGGCATAGATGACATAGATGTCGCCATTGCTCTGATTGATAGTTATGGTAACCCCAGTCATCCTACTGTCAGTGTAAAGGTCGCCAAGTGTGCTCCAGGTTCGGGAGGAATCTGTGAATTTGTATAGTTCAATATCACCTCCATTGTTTGAAGCATTATTGTTTCCGGCGATGTAGACATTTCCGGATGACTTGTTCAAAGAACCTCCAAAAGAGACCATGTAGATAGTATCCAAATTGAAATTGCTGTCTATCGTAGTCCAACTACTGTTCCAGGATTGGACATCCTTGTTGTATACCTTTGAAAGAAGATCATCCTGGTCGTAGTCGTTAAGGACTAGCAATACATCATCTCCTGACAAAGGCAGGATCTGTCCTACTTCCCAGGATAAAGGGTCAATCCCTCCAGAACCCATCAAACCCGTTCCCATCCAAGTACTGCCATCTGAGGAGTTTGATACATTACATTTTGCAGAGTAGCAGCCAAAGACATAAAGGGTTCCATCTGAAGTTTTTGTGACGCCCGTCCTATATTGGGCTGAGTTGACTAATCCTCCATACATCGCCTCGGTCCAGTTGGCCCCGGGGAGGATCATCGTATCATTGGAAGTGTTTAAAGCAGCATACCAGATATCATCCGTTAATTGTTCGGAAGCTGCGAGATGGATGAGTTGACCCGTTGTGTCTCCCGGAGTCCATTGATCATACCATGCACTGATTGAGAGCCAGTTTTTGTCTGAAGCAATAAAAACTTCGATGTCCCAGGTCGCGCCACCATTGGTCGTTTTCCGGTACGCAGGAGCATCAGTAGTTTCGTCCAAGTAAAATATGTATCCTGTAGTCGAGTTGACAAAGACAATATTTGGCGAAGGTTCACCTTGATGGCTGGTGTAGTAGAGAGAACTGTCAATGGTCACTTCAGCATCACTGGCAATCTTCCACGTTCTTGCTTCCTGCCAGCTACCAATCTGCAGTTCTCCAAGAGTGAAGAGGTAAGGGCTGAGGTCTGGAGCATCAAATTGATAATTGAATGTGTACACTTCCCCCGAATTAAAGTCAACCTGCCAAGAGAGTGTTTTTGTATCTTCGGCAGTTGCAACAGTCAAGCCTTCCTGTTCTTCGATTTCAAAGTCTGCAGGAACATACTCTCTTACCGGTCCCTGATAATCTTTGTTTGCTTTAATAGTAAGCTCGACATTATATGGGACTGGCGGAAAGATCCTGGTTGGAGCGGTTCGTGCTACTTCAAAATCAACCTGCTGTCTGATCTGGAATGAATCAATTATGCTTCTCACTCCATTTGTTGTGTAAGCAGTTAGGTTGATCGAGTAAGTCCCGCTTCCTCCAACATTATAATTTGCGTAATAATCAGGAAGATCTGTTATCCCATATACTTTGCATTCTGGACTGACTTCTATCAGACCGTTCATGGTACTTAGCACTTGTTTGCTGCTCTGCGGATCAGTGATCTCCAAAATGACAGCTGCATCGCAGACCATCTTCCCTCCATCATCCAATACAGCGATTCCTAAAGATGCCTCTTCATTGGGCAGGTAGATAGATTTGTGAGTGTTGACGGCCAAGACCCCCCAGGTGAAATTCTCTTCCTGGGTGAATTTCTCGCCATTTTGGGTGTAGCTGTACTGCAAAGAATACAATCCTGGCTGGAACGCTCGTGAGTTTGGAGCAGTGATCTTGATCTTTGGTATATTTGTCCCGGTAGAAGTGATACCTACTCCACCAGCAGCAGGAATGATCTCAATCTTAGGCTCAAAATTGGGGAGATCGTCCCCATATCTCAATGTTGTTCCGGTAACCTGTTCTGCAGCGAGCTCAAAGATAATTTCTTCATCCTCTTTGAAGTGCTTTTTGGCGGTTGTCTTTAGTTCTTCGGTTGCATTAGTCCCTTCTTCCTGAACCGGTTCTTCTACTGTGGGGTCCTCATACACTATTGGTGGCTCTTTATCCACAATCACTTCTTCTTCTTCTGGAATATCTTTAACCCCATCTTCCTCCACATCAACTGTTTCATTTGTTTCAGTCTCATTGATTGGAAGTGTTTCGTCAGCTGACTGAGTACTTTCATTGATGGTGGGCATGATGGAGGCGAACCAGCCCGTGATAGTATTATCTGATATGCTCTGGCCCATATCATTAGTTATCACAAATAAACTGAAGATGTTCAGGATTATCAGAATGAAGATAACAATACGTGCCGCATTGATCCTCGAGTCAATTATACTCCTCCTCTTCCAACTGTCTTTATCTTTCATCCTCATGATTTCTTTCCCTCAAGGGCATTTACTACCTGTAATACGCTTTTGTCAGTAATACTGTAGAATGTGAAACGACCTTCTTTCTCGGATTCGATCAAACCTGATAATTCTAAGACACGCAATTGTAAAGAAACCGTTGGTTGTGCCTTCTGCACGTGTTGAGTTATTTTAGTGACAGACTCCCTACCAGCCAGGAGGCGGAGAATTATCTTGAGGCGGGTTTCATCAGCTAGTGCTTTTAGTATTTTTACTTTGTTTTGTTCTCCTAGTACAGCAAAAATATTCTTATCGGCGATTTTGTAATAAACAAAACGACTTTCTTTTTCTGATTCAATTAATCCAGATAATTCCAAAACACGCAGTTGAATGGAAACAGTCGGTTGTGCTTTCTGCACGATTTGGGTTATTTCAGTGACAGATTTTCTTCCATTTAGAAGACAAAGGACTATCTTAAGGCGGGTATCATCAGCTAGCGCTTTTAGTATTTTTACTTTCTTCTTTACGTCC
>CAZWIP010000057.1:0-14977 GCA_964634125.1 uncultured Dehalococcoidia bacterium | reverse complement strand
ATTGTAATATATTTTCGATGTTTTGTCTAGTATTTAATTGCCGGGTTAATAGTAACTCTGGACTACTATGCCCTGTCATTGCCGCGCGGAGTTTATCCTGAGTTTGATGAGATTCTTCACTTCGTTCAGAATGACATCAAACTCAGGGCTCGCGATGACACCTTCTTCATAACTCCATGGTTCCGGTACTAATCCATCCTAAATCAAAAAGATGAACACAAGATGAACCGTTTATTTCAAGCTTTATCCGGATCACCCCCATTTCCACTTCCATCACCGGAACTGGGCAATTCACCATCAAGTTGCATTCTAACTGATTCACCTCGATCAGCCACAAATGACTTGAGCCCAAAATATCTTCCTTGTCTTTCGGATAGATTGTATTCAAAATCCTCGGTTGGGTAGAACTTAAGCTCATCTGCTTCAACATACGGACGGATCATATTTGCAATCTCATCAATTCGGGATTCCATCGTCTCGACGGAAAACGGACCCGCCAACAACTCTTCAAGGTATCCATGATAGGTATCTAAATACGGCTGGTGTGACAGGAGTCGATAAACGAGCGGGCGTTCAACCACTGGACCACACGTGGGTTCATCGATAAAGAAATTGATGATGTCCTCGCGCGGTATGTCACATTTATACGTACCAAATGATTCATTCAGATCCCATGGAATAATGACGAACCTGCCATTGATTTCATAGAGATAGTAGTTTAGTCCTCGCCCAAGATAGCTATCCAGATTCACCAAGATCGTCTGAACAGCCAGAAACCGGAGAGCTTCATCAACATCAAGCACCTTTTCAATCTCTTCCGGGAAGGTCTCCTCAGGTTCGTTGTTGAGAACATCCAAAAATCGCATGAGGGCCGAGTGATTGGGACGGTTTTCGTTGGTTTTTAACTTCATATAGTCGAGATATTCATATTGGGGTTTGCCCGTCTCCTCTTCACTCTCCGTAACATCAGGATCGTGACCTGTACCAAAAACTTGTTCAATCTCACTCAAGTCGCCCCCACCAAGATTTACCTCATAAGCATCGGGGGAAACTGTAGGAGAATCCGTCGCCATTTCAGATCTCTGCTTTTCCAGTGCCTCTTCATCCCAATTCAAATATGAGCCCGGGGGAATCGGCTTGTACAGATTTCCATCTGCGCGACCAAAATGCTGGGTAAGAAAAGTCCTGTCAACGTGATCTACTTGCGTATATAGACCCATATGGGTATCATTCACCCAAAGATCTACAAACGACGTGCGTGGGGCAGGAACTCCCATTTCCCGGAAGAGTTCATATGCAAGGCTCTCCCGTATAAGGGTGGGATCACGAAAACCATTGTGGAAATTCAATTTTTTTAGGCCACGAAATTGACGCGCATCGTTTAGTAGATTGAAATCAACTTTGAGGCTTAATCGAATACTCCCATCCTCAATTACATACTTTAGCGACGAACTCCCTTTTGCCCGTACAGCCACGTCAGGTACCAGTTCGCCATCGAACCAGAAATCCGCCTTATAATATTGCTCTTTTTCCGCCCTCGACTGAAGGTTTTTCCACAACTCCGGCTTCATATAGAGGTAAACATCCACCACACGATCCGCAATGAATGCGTCTCCGCCTTTGGAAGAGACCTGTTCTGAGATCCTTTCCTGGCATCCTGCCACTCCGATTCCAAACAATACTATTAGAAATAGCAGGCTTGTCAGTACTATATTTATTGTTTTACTCATTTGTTTAACAAAATTGGCTCCACCGTTAGGATTTGCCTGGTGATATCCGGATGTTGGGCAATGAACCGGAGTTCCTCATCTAACAGCGATTTCTGATTGTGCAAACTGGCATATCTGACAAGATCGAGGATTTTGTTGGCATGATTACCATTCTCAAACTCGATTCCCATCCGAGAGAAAACACTGCGAAGTCCCTTTACCCCAGAGTATTCACCCACAGTAATCTCTTGCCCGGTGCTAATGATTTCCGGTTCCCCACGGCCCACATCCTCCAAGTTATACAACTCATACGTCTTCCTGTTTTCAAGCGCTCCGGCAGCATGGATTCCGGATTCATGCGCAAAAGCATTTGCACCCATCGCAGGTTGATTGATAGGAATAGGAATTCCCAGAGCATACGAAACATATTTGCATAGTTTATATGCTACATCAAGCCTGATTTTATTATCGACACCACAATGTTCCAACCCACAACCATGCTTCAGTGCAAGGATCACCGAAACTGTGTCTGCGTTTCCCGCACGTTCTCCGATACCATTAATACAGGTATTTACGTACACATCAGATCCACTATCAATCGCGGCTTTCGCCCCCGCAACAGAATTGGCTACCGCCATTCCAAGATCATTGTGGCAATGGACCTCTATCCCCATTTTAAGTTGCGAAGCTAGATTCGTAATACGTTCATAGATCGAAAACGGTGTTTCGCACCCTACAGTGTCGCAGTACCGCAATCGATCCGCTCCGGCAGCTTCTGCTGCTCTGGAAAACTCAATAAGGTAATCCATATCTGAGCGAGAAGCATCTTCAGCATTCACTCCGATAGAAGTTGCTCCCTTTTCTTTGGCCAACTTAACAGCTTCAATCATTGTGGCAATCACATCGTCATGACTAAACTTCCCCCCAAATTTGTGTTCGATCATGATATCCGATGTGGATATTGAAAGATTTACATGTTTCAGATTGGGACAATTTGAGAATGCCAATTCTACATCCTCAGAAATGGCACGAAGCCATCCACTCAATCGAGTATTTGTGATAATACCGCGTTCAGCAAGCTCTAGATTTGCATTCAAATAGTTGATTTCATGCGACGTAATCGGAAACCCGAACTCACTTTGAAAAACTCCAAGTTCATCCAGATAGAGATTAAGTATGGTTTTCTGAAGTTTGGATAAGCACATACGAGGCGACTGGACGCCATCTCTGTTTGTAACATCAATAATGTAAGCCTTAGCCACTAGTTGCTCCTACAAATATTCTGCTGCTGTGGCACTTTGCCATCAAATTCCAATTAACATTATAGTCGAAATAACGTCATACGGCACTATAGTAAAGCATTTTCTTGACACTATTACTTTACTATAATATAGTTTTCAACAGTCACCCATTTATTCGCAAATGCGATCTTCATACTCCGCTCCCGTTAGAGCGGCTTTTTTTGATTAACCCGGTCAAGGAGATAATACCATGAGAAGCGATGTCACTAAGCAAGGTATCGAAAGAGCACCACACCGCTCATTATTTAGGGCACTTGGATGCGGCGATAAGGAAATTAAGCAACCGTCTATCGGCATCGTCAATAGCTACAATGAAATTATCCCCGGTCACATGCACTTGAAGAACCTCGCTGAAGCAGCGAAACAGGGTGTGTACGCAGCTGGCGGTACACCTTTCGAAGTAAATACCATCGGTATTTGCGATGGCATAGCCATGAATCATCCCGGTATGAGGTTCAGTCTGCCCAGCCGGGAACTTATTGCTGATTCCGTGGAAGTAGTCGTCCAGGCACATGCATTTGATGCTCTGGTGTTCATCACCAATTGTGACAAGATCATTCCGGGCATGCTGATGGCAGCAGTTCGGCTCAACATACCTTCCATTTTTGTCAGTGGCGGACCGATGCTTGCCACCCGTATGGAAAAAGACAAATACGTCGATCTTTTCAGTGTGTTCGAGGCAGTGGGACAGGTGACGTCAGGACAGATGACCGAGGCAGAGTTGGACGAACTGGAGAGAGTCGCCTGTCCGGGATGCGGTAGTTGTGCCGGTATGTTCACCGCCAATACCATGAACTGTCTTACCGAAGCATTGGGAATGGGACTTCCCGGTAACGGAACTATTCCCGCCGTGGACTCTCGCCGAATCGTACTCGCCCGAGAGGCCGGAAGACAAGTGATGGAACTGCTTAAGAAAGATATTCGTCCATTGGATATCATCACTAAAGATTCCATGCATAATGCTTTTACCGCAGACACAGCGATGGGTGGCAGCAGCAATTCAGTGTTGCACCTGCTGGCTCTCGCTTCGGAAGCTAAGATTGACTTCCCGCTTGAGGAGATCAACAAAATAAGCCAGAATACGCCTCACATTTCCAAGCTGAGCCCTTCGGGAACTTATCATATCGAAGATCTCGATTTTGCCGGCGGCATTCCTGGTTTAATGAAGCAGTTATCGCATCTGCTAAAATCCGACGCGAAAACCGTTTCCGGTAAAACTGTGGGAGAAATCACTTCCGGAGCCAGAATTAAAGATTCGGACATCATTCGTTCCAAGGATAATCCTTACTCGGAAAGAGGCGGTCTGACTTTACTGTTTGGGAACCTTGCACCGGACGGAGCCGTCGTTAAAAGTGCAGCAGTTGCACCGGAGATGATGGTTCATCAAGGCCCGGCACGCATATTCGATTCTGAAGCTGAAGCCACACAGGGCATCATGAGCGGCTCTATCAAAGGCGGTGAAGTGGTCGTCCTGAGATACGAAGGACCCAAAGGAGGTCCTGGTATGCCGGAGATGTTGACACCTACCTCCTTAATAACAGGCATGGGCCTGGGAGAAAAGGTCGCGCTGATCACGGATGGTCGCTTTTCCGGAGCAACCCGAGGCGCTTCGATTGGTCACGTCTCACCAGAAGCTGCTGAAGGCGGACCTATTGCTGCATTGGAAGAAGGCGATATAATTAAAATCGATATTCCCAATTGCAAAATTGATGTTGAATTGAGTCAGGACGAAATCGAACAGAGACTTTCCAAATTGCCGAAATTCGAGCCCAAAATCAAAACTGGCTACCTCAGCCGCTATATCGAGAAGGTGACCTCTGCAAGTACAGGGGCAGTCTTTAAACAATAGTGACAGTTGAGGGAGGGAAAACATGACAACAAAATTGAAAGGCGCCCAAATACTTTGCGAATCATTGATAAACGAAGGAGTTGAAACTATCTTCGGTTTCCCCGGTGGTGCTGTATTACCTTTATATGATACTTTGCCGCAGTATCCACAACTTCGACACATTCTGGTACGTCATGAGCAGGCAGCAGCCCACGCTGCGGATGCGTATGCCCGTGTCACCGGGAAGGTGGGAGTATGCTTCGCCACCTCAGGTCCCGGTGCTACGAATCTGGTGACTGGCATTGCCAACGCTCATCTCGACTCTGTCCCAATGGTAGCTATAACCGGACAGGTAGCCCGGCCGTTCATCGGGAAGGACGCTTTTCAAGAAATCGATATAACAGGGATTACCGTACCTATTACGAAACATAGTTACGCGGTACGCAAAGCGGAAGAGCTGAGTACTATCATTAAGGAAGCCTTTTACATCGCCAACACGGGCAGGCCCGGACCTGTTCTCATTGATATCCCAAAAGATGTGTTTGATGAAGAGGCAAACTTCAAGTATCCGGATACGATTGATCTTGCCGGGTATGAACCGACAACTCATGGACATCCGCTGCAAATAAAGAAGGCTGCCAAACTGATCAACGAGGCCAAGCGGCCAGTGATCATTACGGGCCGAGGAATAATTATTTCGAAAGCTTACAGCGAACTCAAAGAACTGGCAGAGAAAGCCCAGATACCCATTACCTATACACTTCTGGGTATCGGGGGCTTCCCGGAGAGTCATGTGCTCAGTTTCGGTATGCTGGGGATGCATGGGATGGCATATGCTAACCTGGCAATAGATGCAGCTGATCTGGTCATCGCTATTGGAATGCGATTTGACGATCGAGCCACTGCGAACGTATCCCGTTTCGCCACTCAGGCTCAGATCATCCATATCGATATCGATCCGGCTGAAATAGGTAAGAATCTGAAGATCACTGTCCCGATTGTAGGCGACTGTAAAAACGTGTTGACAGAACTGAACAAACTAGTGGAATCTCAACCACGTGTCAAATGGATAAAAGAGATCGAACAGTTGCGTCATGACCACCCTTCCCATACCATCCGGGAAACAGAAGCCCTTATTCCGCAGTATGTGATTCGACAAATTTATGAAATTACGAAGGGGAAAGCCACTATCGTCACCGGCGTGGGCCAACATCAAATGTGGTCAGCGCAGCACTACATTTATGATAAACCCAACAGCCTCGTCTCTTCTGGAGGACTGGGAACGATGGGGTTTGAACTTCCTGCAGGAATGGGAGCAAAAGTGGGAATCCCTAACGAAATTGTGTGGACCATTGCTGGAGACGGTGGTTTCCAGATGACGATACAAGAACTGGCTACCATCGTCCAGGAAAACATTGGTCTTAAGATTGCGATCATGAACAACGGCTACCTCGGTATGGTCAGGCAATGGCAGGAATTATTCTACCAGCGTCGTTACGTGGCAACCCCTCTGACCGGCCCAGATTTTCTTAAGATCGCTGAGGCCTATGGAATTCCTGCCATCAGAGTTGAGCACAAAATAGATGTGATTCCAGCCATCCAGAAAGCAATGGATACCGATGGACCATTCCTTATCGATTTCAGAATCGAGCCGGAGGAAAATGTCTTTCCCATGGTTGCTCCGGGAGCTTCCATAGCAGAAATATTGGAAGCGCCTAATAAAGATGAAGCGAGCCTTGCAGGTAAGTAGCGTTATCTGAAAGTGTAGAGAGCGGAGGATAATGAGAAAATGGCCACAATGAAACGTACACTGGTAATGCTGGTCGAAGACAAGCCCGGTGTCCTGAATCGGGTAACGAGCATGATTCGCCGGCGCAACTTCAACATCGAAAGTATCACTGTAGGGCGTTCGGTAACTCCCGGGCTCTCCCGAATGGTCATTATCGTTGACGGGGCCAATACGGCAGTTGAACAGGTTAGAAAACAACTGGACAAGATCATTGAAGTTGTGAAGATAACCGATATCAGCGAAGAGAATATTATTTCACGTGAACTGGCTCTGATAAAGGTCGAATCAACCACTGAAACACGAGCTGAAATAGTCCGAATCGCTACTGATGTTTACCGGGCAAATGTGGTTGACTTCACCCCCGAGTCCATCATTATCGAGATATCAGGTGATGAAGATAAGGTAAATTCTCTGATTGAGCTACTTCGTGGCTTCGGTGTGATTGAACTGGCTCGTACCGGACGGATAGCTATCACACGAGGGAAGCTGGGACCTCTTCCCAAAACAGGGGAGGAACAACCCAAACGGCCAAAACAAAAAAAACCAAAGCATCAAAATAACTGAAAATATATTTAGGAGGAACAATGGCTACAATCTATCACGACAAGGATGCAAATCTCAAACTGATCAAGAACAAGACGATCGGTGTCATTGGCTTCGGCAGCCAGGGACATGCACATGCACAGAATCTTACGGACAGCGGTTGTAAGGTTATGGTCGGAGAGCTTTCCGGCAGCGCACCCTGGAAAGCCGCTAAAAAAGCGGGGTTAACGGTAGCCTCCGCAGAAAAGGTTGCCAAGGCTTCCGATATCATCATCATGCTTGTTCCCGATACCATGCAAAAAAAGATATATCATGAATCCATCGAAAAGAATCTCACGGCTGGGAAAATGCTTATGTTTGCGCATGGATTCAACATCCATTACAACCAGATCGTACCGCCAGCCAATGTTGACGTTACTATGATCGCCCCCAAAGGTCCTGGACATATGGTACGCCAAAACTTCACTGAAGGTATCGGTACTCCAGCTTTGGTAGCCGTGTATCAGGATGCCAGCGGTAAGGCGCTTGAAAAAGCTCTGGCTTATGGCAAGGGCATTGGCTCCGCTCGGGCCGGCATACTCGAAACAACTTTCGCCGAAGAAACTGAAACCGACCTTTTCGGTGAGCAGGCTGTACTGTGTGGTGGAGTGACTGCCATGATTCAAACTGCTTTCGAAACACTGGTAGATGCCGGTTATCAGCCAGAGATCGCCTACTTTGAGGTATGTCACGAATTGAAACTTATTGTCGACCTCATCCACCGAGGCGGGTTTAAATTCATGCGCTATTCAGTTAGCGATACAGCAGAATACGGCGACTATACACGCGGACCACGAATCATTAACGATGATACCCGAGAAGAAATGTGGAAGATTTTGGAAGAAATTCAGAACGGCACATTTGCTCGTGAATGGATTCTGGAAAATCAGGCCGGAGCCCCTGCCTTCAACGCATTTCGCAGAATGGGAGCCGAACATGAAATCGAGGAAGTCGGCGAAGAGCTTCGCGGGATGATGCCCTGGCTTAAGCAGTAGGAAACGAATTAGGTTTTGGAATGCGGTAGTTCCACTATCGCACTACCCTCACCTTAGGCCTTTCTCTTCGAGGGAGAGGAAGTTGTTCTCTCGCCCCTCTGGGGAGAGAGTTAGACTGAGGGGGAACAAGGTGAATTCCGAGGATCATTCGGGTAGGTGAAAACAATGGACAAGGTAATTATATTCGATACAACACTTCGTGATGGGGAGCAATCCGCAGGCGCGGCTCTGACGATTCCTGAAAAGCTAGAGATCGCCCGCCAGCTGGAGAAGCTGGGCGTAGATGTTATCGAAGCAGGTTTCCCTATCGCTTCCCCTGGTGATCTTGAGGCAGTACGAAGTATCGCACAGGAGATACGGGGATCGTCCATTTGTGCCTTGTCGCATGCCCAACCGCAAGCAGTAGACACTGCATGGGAAGGAATTAAAGATGCGGAGGAACCGCGCATTCATGTATTCCTTTCTTCTTCCGAAATTCATATGTTACATCAACTCCGGAAGAACCGTGATCAGGTCCTGGAGCAGGCACGCACCATGGTAGCCAGAGCAAAAAAATACCTCGACAATGTGGAATTTTCGCCCATGGATGCTACCCGAACCGATCGTAAATTTCTCTATCAATTGCTGCGCGCTGTGATCGATGCCGGTGCTACTACCGTGAACATACCGGATACCGTTGGATATACCATGCCCAAGGAATTCGGGAGTTTGATTCAGGGAATCAAGCGAAACGTCGACAACATTGATAAGGCTGTAATTAGTGTGCACTGTCACAATGATCTGGGTCTGGCAGTTGCCAATAGCCTGGCTGCCATCGATAGTGGTGCGCGACAGATCGAATGTACGGTTAACGGCATCGGGGAACGTGCCGGAAACGCTTCGATGGAAGAGATCGTGATGGCAATTAAAACCCGTCACGATTTAATGAAATATACCACCGAAATCAATACAGAACGGATATACAAGACCAGTCGTCTGGTAAGCGATTTCACTGGCATGTACGTCCAGCCCAACAAGGCAATCGTTGGAGCCAATGCTTTTCGCCACGAATCAGGCATTCATCAAGACGGTATCATCAAGGAACGAACCACTTACGAGATCATGGACCCTGAGTCGATCGGACTATCCGGTTCAACACTCTCTTTAGGCAAACTCAGTGGACGCCATGCTTTTAGAAAGCGTCTAGAGTCACTGGGATACGCGCTAAGTGATGATGAGATTAATCGAGCGTTCGCGGCCTTCAAAGAATTAGCTGATAAGAAAAAGGAGATAACCGATCGCGACCTTGAGGCCATTATAAGTGAGGAATTAAGAACTATTTCTGAAATCTACCACCTGGAACAGGTACAGGTCTCCTGTGGTGATCTCACTATGCCCACAGCCTCCGTCAGACTGACCGGCCCTAATGGTGATCTACTGTCTGACGCTGCACAAGGCACCGGTCCGGTTGATGCAGTATATAAGGCGATCAACCGGCTGGTCAAGGTTCCCAACGAACTCATCGAATTCAGCGTCAAATCGGTCACTGAAGGTATTGATGCTATCGGTGAGGTTACCATTAGGATCGAAAGCGATGGTAAGCGATACGCTGGCCGCGGCGCCCATACAGATATAATAGTAGCCAGCGCCAGAGCTTATATGAATGCTCTCAACCGTCTATTAGTTTCTAAAGGAGAATGATGGACATAGTCGTAGACGCTGAGTTGGAAGCCGAGCTAATATTACGCGTTTTCGTGGCAGCCGTACTCGGAGGCGGTATTGGGCTTCAGCGAGGTCTAGTCAGAAAACCTGCCGGGATACGCACCCATGCCCTGATTTGCCTCGGTGCCGCTTTATTTACCGCATTGGCAGAGGGCTTTGAAACAGTGACGGGATTTGATCCATCGCGGATTGCAGCGGGTGTTGTTACAGGAATTGGATTTGTAGGAGCTGGTGTGATCCTTCGCTCAGAACAAGGTAGAATAGAAGGGGTAACCACAGCAGCCAGCATCTGGGCAACTGCAGCCGTTGGAATCGCTATCGGAACGGGGCTCTATATCATAGGAGCATTTACAGCAGTCCTTACTGGCACCATACTAGCCATCCGTATGTACAAAGATGAATCAGATTAATCAATCATCTTTAACGAACAATGAGCTTTGTGGCAGGTAAACCTCGACCAAACAGGGATTGTCCTTCAATTCATGCAAAGGTTACATATTAACAGATCCAAGGAGATATTATGCCGAAAGTTTTAGTAATTTATGATTCTCGATCAGGGAACACTGCCAAAATGGCTGATGAAGTGGCTGCTGGGGTGAGCAGTACCGGAGTCGAGGTTGAAATCAAAAAAGCTGATCAAGCCATACCAGAAGATCTACTAGATGCCGATGGTATCATCTTCGGCTCTCCCAATCACTTTGGAACGATGTCCGAAAAGATGAAGGCGTTCATCAGCGATTCCGTCAAGGTTCGCAAAAAAATGGAAAACAAAGTCGGGGCTGCATTCTCGTCATCAGGTACCGTTGGCGGGGGTGGAGAAACCACGATATTCTCGTTAATTCAAGCAATGATGATCCACAGCATGATTATTGTTGGGGATCCTCTGGAAGCTACCGGACATTATGGTGCAGTAGGTATCGGGGCACCGGATGATAACACCAAAGACATCTGTCGCAAACTGGGCAAGCGCGTGGGCGAACTGGTAAAGAGGTTGGCTGAATGACCATAGCTGAAAAAATACTCGCAGCGCATTGCGGCAAACCCAGGGTTTCGCCCGGCGAACTCATCAATGTTCGCGTCGACCTTGTCCTCTCAAACGATATTACCGCACCAATTGCCATCAAAGAATTTAACCGCATTGGGGTCAAAAAGGTTTTTGATCCCAATAAAGTTGTCATGGTGCCCGATCATTTTATCCCCAACAAAGACATCGCCTCTGCTGAACAGGCCAAGATGATGCGCGATTTCGCACTTTCACAGGGCATCATCTACTTCGAAGTCGGTGAGATGGGCATAGAGCATGTGATCTTACCAGAGAAAGGACTCGTTCTGCCGGGAGATGTCGTCATTGGCGCGGATTCGCATACTTGCACTTACGGTGCTGTGAATGCCTTTGCCACGGGTATGGGCTCAACTGATATCGCCGCAGCGATGGCCACCGGTGAAATCTGGATGAAGGTACCCCCAACTATAAAATTCGTTTATCATGGGCAATTACAGAAATGGGTTGGAGGGAAAGATCTCATTTTGCATACGATTGGAGATATCGGGGTTGATGGAGCGCTTTATGCCGCAATGCAATTTGAGGGTGAGGCTATTGACTCTCTTCCCATAGATGGCCGATTGAGCATGGCCAATATGGCTATTGAAGCAGGTGGCAAAGCGGGCCTGTTCCGTGCCGACCAGACAACACTCGATTACATCAAGCCACGAGCTAATCGCCCCTATACGGTAGTCGATCCCGATCCTGACGCCGAATACGAACAGGTCATCGAATATGATGCCTCAAAGATCGAGCTGCAGGTAGCCTTTCCGCACCTGCCATCTAACACCAAACCAATCAGCCAGGTTGGAAGTGTGGAAATCGATCAGGCTGTGATTGGCAGCTGCACCAACGGGCGCCTCAGCGATCTCGTTATTGCTGCCGAAATACTCAAGGGTAGAAAAGTCGCCAGGAACAAGCGCTGCATCATCATCCCCGGTTCTCAGGACATCTATTTACAGGCACTTAAAATGGGACTCCTCGAAACCTTCATCAACGCTGGAGCAGTTGTCAGCACACCAACATGCGGACCTTGCCTCGGTGGATACATGGGAATCCTCGCCGAAGGTGAACGGTGTATTTCCACAACCAATCGCAATTTCGTAGGCCGCATGGGGCACACCAAATCAGAGGTATACCTGGCCAGCCCGGCAATTGCAGCGGCGAGCGCTATTATGGGCAGACTCGGTGGACCGGATCAGATAACAGACTAATACCGTTGACAAAGACGTATAATAGGCGTATAATAGGGGTATTAAAGCGGGGTATCTACAATGCAGAAAGCTAAGCTGAACCTCACGCTAGATAAGGACCTGATCGATTACGCCAAGTCCTATGCAGATGAACAACGGACATCTGTATCCGAGGTTATCTCTCAGTTCATCCTGAATTTGAAACGCACCAAAGAGAATGACCCTACAGAAGTGATTCTTTCTGACCCTGATTTCAGTGAAAGTCTATTTGAGACAATCTCCAGAATCAAGTCAGGAGAAGTTGAGTGGCACAGGTATGACGAGGTCTTTTAATGGTGGTTCTCTTCAGTGATGCCTTCCTGAAGTCTCTGAAAAAGCACAGTTCCATCAAGAAAGCCATTAAGACAAAAGTCGATATGATTATCGAAAATCCCATTGCCCTGGGTGAACCTTTAAAGGGCAATTTGAGGGGATACTACAGTTGCCCTGTCAAGCGCAATTTCCTGATAGTCTTCCTTTATTGCAAGTCATGCCGTAGAAGGCGTGATGACGGAATCGTTCTCTGCAATGATTGTGCTACCTGTTCTGAAAATACAATCAAGTTTATTGATCTAGGACCTCACGACCGGGTATACAAAGGGAACTAGCCAATGAAATACTCAGAAGGCAAAATCGGACGGGTGTTCGTCATCAAATTCGAAGACGGGGATCGACTGCCGGAAACCCTTGAGAAATTCGCGGCCAACCACAATATCCTCCGAGGAACCTGCATAATGGTCGGTGGGATTGCTGATGGTAGCAAGATAGTTGTCGGTCCGGAAGATGGAAACGTTCGCCCTCCCATTCCTATACCATTTGAAATATCGGGGGTTCATGAAGTCGCCGGGGTTGGAACACTGTTCCCCAACAGCGAAGGGAAACCGGTTCTACACATGCATGCTGCACTGGGTCGTGAAGGTCGCACTCATACAGGTTGTATTCGTTTGGGTGTGGAAGCATGGCTGGTCACTGAGGTAATACTTCTAGAGATTATCGATAATACTGCTCAGCGGGTAAGAGACCCTGAGGCCGGTTTCGAACTGCTGGAACCGTAAGTTATAGAATCAACATACAGTCCCCGAAACTGTAGAAGCGATAATCCTCATTAATGGCCTCGTTGTAAGCTTCAAGTATACGTTCTCTTCCCACAAATCCTGCTACGAGCATCAGCAAGGTCGACCGGGGCAAATGGAAATTGGTGACCATAGCATCTATTGTACGAAACTCAAAACCAGGTAAAATGTAGAGATCATTCCAACCAATGAAAGGTTGAACTTCCCCGTTTGAGTCAGTTACCCTTTCCACCGACCTCACAGCGGTAGTTCCCACTCCAATAACCCGTCTACCCTCTCTCTTGGCAGTATTCAACTTTTGAGCAACTGCGTCAGTCACTTCACAGTATTCTTGATGCAATGAGTGTTTTGTGGGATCCTCAGTTTTGACCGGCCTGAATGAGCCAAGGCCCACATGCAAAGTTACGAAAGCTAACTCAATACCTTTGGATTCGATTCGTTTCAACAGCTCGGGTGTGAAGTGCAGTCCGGCTGTCGGAGCGGCGACACTACCTTTACTCTTTGCATAAACTGTCTGATAGCGTTCTGGATCGTCAACCGGGGTATGAATGTATGGCGGTAAAGGCACATCACCAAGTGTATCTAACAATCCCTCATCTGAAAGGCGCACCATGAAAGTCCCGTTTTCAGTTCTCGATTGAACCTCCACCGAGATATGCTCTGCATGATTCTCAGATTCAACCTCCACCACCGTTCCCTGTCGCACCCGCCTGCCCGGCCGTACCAACGATTCCCAGATAGAATCGCCCACTCGATTCAAAAGCAGAAATTCGATCTTCCCGCCGCCATCAACCTTATGCCCGAACAGCCGAGCCGGAATCACTCTGCTTTCATTCAAAACCAGTACATCATCTGGATTGAGGTATTCTATGATTTCAAAAAAACGGCGGTGCTCAATAGCTCCGTTTTCTCGATTGAGTACCAGCAAACGAGACTGATCCCGGGGTTCAACGGGGATTTGAGCAATCCGTTCCTGCGGAAGCTCATATTCAAAATCAGAGGTTTTCATATACCAAGACTATGCCAGTAATTCATCCAAATCAAGTGGTTCACCTTTGGCTGCATCCCTCTTCATGCTGATAGACCCATCAGGGCACACACCTTCACACACACCGCAACCCATACATTTATCGTAACTGATCACAGCTTTATCGCCTTCGTCGTTCATACTGATTGCATTGAAATGACAGGCGTGCTCATCCACACAAATTCCACATCCGACACAATCTTCAGTTATTTCAGCCACATAGCCGGATGGTGCTAAAATCGGAACGGTTCCTTCCAGCAGATTCCACATCTTGATCCCCAAACAACAGCACGAGCAACAATTGCAAATCATGGCAAAACTGCTGCCCAAATCTTTCTTGAACCAGGCGGTATGAACAAATCCCTTTTCGTGGCAATCCTCGAGAATTTTGACAGCTTCTTCCTGAGTGCCCGCTCGGAATTTCTGATTCTGATCACGAATAAAAGCAGCAAACGGATCACCTACGAAAAGGCATACCTCCATCGGCTCCTCAAGGCAAGGGTCCTCAGAGACCGAGCGACAAGCACAGGTGCCAATTGAAACAGACTCGGGATTATTCATAATTATATGTTTGGCCTGTTTGAAAGGAACCACAGTTTCGGATATCGGAATATTGATGTTTTCCTTTTGCGAGAAGAGCTTAACTGGGGTGGTCAAGTCCAAACGGACACATAGTTAAGCAGCGATGATCCCCTTTT
>CAZWIP010000056.1:0-14999 GCA_964634125.1 uncultured Dehalococcoidia bacterium | reverse complement strand
TCGAGCGAGCCGCTTCGTCTGCGCTCAAGGGTGGACCGAATCATCAGAAACGAGTGGTTTCGGAGCATTTTTTACGTTCAATGCCTGCTCCAAAAGGACTTGTTTTAGAAAACGTCTTCATCCCAACTTTGATTGGATCATTTTGTAACATTCACAACATACGCTTCATAATATTAAGATTAGATTCTTTAATACCAATTTTGACAAAGACAGTATGGAATGCTAGACTAGGGCACTACTTTTCTAACCCAAGCTATTCACGCCGATTATCTGAGGGGATAAACCATCCAGAAAGAGGTGTAAATGAAAGGGCTAGCAGATTTGTTGGAGCCATTATCAGGTTCAGGGCTTACCCTGGACTCAGTAATTTGCGAGGATAACAGTGAGAAAACAACCTCAGCCCTTTCGGTAGAACCTTCAAGAACCACCGCCTCAACGCTTCAAGTTATACCAGAGCCAATTGGAATCACCAACGGCAACCTCACTGATAGTACTGGCTGTGGTCGATCTCAGCTATTTTTTTGTGTAGTAACAAATTTAACATTGTTTCTGAGTACGGGATTTAGACTTTATGTCCGTTGATTGCTTGAGAGCTCTAAAGAGAGTCAACCACCCAAGGAGGTAAAAGTCAATGACTACATCATCGAAACAAAACAGAGTTTCAATGGAAGAGAGATTCAAGAAGACCGTACCTTTTGAGTGGGGTTATGGTTCCACTCCCCGGACCAGCAAGTTAAGGAATGCACTGTACTGGAAGGCGGCGGTTTGCGAGAACGAGATGGAGAACGCCGCGACGGGTCTCTCCAGGGTCCGGTTCCGAGAGGGTGTCAAAATCGACATGAACAGGGCACGAATCGTCACCGCAGCCTTTCGGGAAACCGAGGGCCAGCCAGTGACACTACAGTATGCTCGTATGGTTGAGAAGCTGTGCGATGAAATGCCCGTCTTTATCAAGGACGGCGAACTGATTGTAGGTGATCCCAATGGTGGAGCCAGCAAAGTGAGATGGCATCCAGAGGTGAACGTAGACTGGATGCCCGAGGCGGTCACCACGGGAGGTTTCTCAGAACTCGTCACAGACGATGAGAGACGGGAGATCGTTGAAGATATCTGTCCCTTCTGGGAACACAGGAGCACGAGGGCATTGATCAAATCCTCACTGCCAGAAGAGATGGTACCTGCGATTAGCAACTATGGAGCCTTCAACTCAAACATATGGGAGCAGGGGCTCGTTATCCAGTCTTACGACTGGGATGTTCTCTTCCGCGAGGGATTAGCGGCGAGGATCGCGAGGGCTGAGGCCAAGCTAAAAGACCTGGATGCCAGGGTCGAGGAGATGGACCCAGCCGAATACCTGGCCAAGCACTATGAATGGCAGGCCATGGCGCGCTGTGGCAAGGCAATCATTCGCTATGGCCATAGGCTTTCTAAGGTAGCTCGACAACAGGCAGCGCAAGAACGTGATGAAAAGCGAAAAAGAGAGCTTGATGAGATGGCGGACATCCTTGAGTACGTCCCGGCCCATCCACCCCGAACTTTCCACGAATGCTTGCAGTTGCACTGGACCGTCGAGCTCGTCGCCCATTATTTTGCCAGATGGGGCAACGGTTCCAGTACGAGACTGGATCAGGTCTGGTGGCCGTACTACCAGGCGGACATCGAATCCGGGCGGATAACGCGTGAAGACGCGGTCGAGCTCGTCGAATGCCACTTCCTGAAGATCCAGGAGATCGGCTCGGCGCTCGACTGGCCGCTGAAGTTCGCCGGTATATCCGGTGCCAACACTCTGTACACGGCCAATATTTGTGGCACAACAATCGACGGGGAAGATGCCTCCAACGAACTCAGTTTCATTGTCATGGAAGCGCTCGGTAACTTGCACCTGACCCAACCGCCGGTAGCGCTTCGGTATCATGCAAAAATCTCTCCTGAGGTCATCACCACAGCAATCGAGCTCGGTCGAACAGGACTCGGGCATCCCTCGTATTTCAACGAGGACACAATGAAGAAATGGGCAATTCAAAGAGGGTGGAGCGCTGAGGACGTCAGGAAGGTCCAAGTATGCGCATGCGCTGCCAACACCGTGATGGGCAAGGATATGCAGGGCTCCGGACTGGCAACCGCCTCTATAATGAACTGCCCCGAGGTCCTCGGCGAGGTTCTGCGCCTCAACGACCAGGGGGCCCGGAGCGGTCCCTTGGTTCTCCCCGCCGGCAAGAAGGCTACCGAGATGCAGTCGGCTAATGAGCTTATAGAGGCTTACTTTGAGCGTACGAAATATTACGTGAGGATTGCCGCGGTTTCGTGGAACATCGCACAACAGGTATTGATGGAGCGCAGGGCAGATCCATGCAGTTCGCTCCTCAACAACGAGACTCTCGATCGAGGTATCGACACAGTACGCTTTCACAAGGAGGGCGACACCTTACCCAACACCATTATTTTCGGCGCAATTAACGCAGCAAATTCCCTCGCTGCGATTCAGCGCCTCGTGTTCGATGAAAAGAAATACACCATGGAGGACCTGTTGCAGGCACTAAGCGCCAATTGGTCTGGGCACGAGGTAATAAGGCAGGACTTCCTCAATGCTCCGAAATACGGCAATGATGACGACTTTGCCGATGACTGGGCAGTGCGATTCCTAGTTGGGCTGAACGAGGCTATCGATACAGTCAAGGACGCCTGGGGCAACTCATTCGAGCCGGGTGGGAGTACTGCCACCGGGTACACTATGATGGGTCTGGCATCCGGCGCCAGCCCAGACGGAAGACTGGCATGCACTGCTCTGGCCGACGGTTCGCTATCACCCGTAGCGGGAACCGACATCAACGGTCCGACCGCCGTGCTGAACTCAGTAGGCAAGGTCCCTTATATGCATACGGAGTTGTTTAACCAGCGGTTCATGCCCAACTTCCTGGAAGGAGATAATAAGGATATTTTTGCGAATTATCTCAAGGTTTGGCATAAAAAGGATATTCCTCATATCCAGTTCAATGTGGTCAACAGCGAAGAGCTTCGGGAGGCGCAAGTCAAGCCGGAAGAACACTCCGAACTTATTGTCAGGGTCGCGGGATATAGCGCTCACTTCATCGATCTTCCCGATCACAGCCAAGATGCCATCATTGAAAGAACAGAACAGAGCTTCAGCTAATTAATGTCCAAGAGTATGATTACGCGCAAGATATCGTCGGATATCAGGCCTAGCCTGTTTATGAAAAGTTGCACTAATATACAATACGCTGCGTCATAATCGATACCACTCTATGACGACCGGATTCGGTAAAAATACTCCCAAAATACTCCCTTTGGACCATAGTGCAGCTATTTTGTTATTGCTATGCTAATTTTCACTATTGTTAATCCTAAATATGATATATACAAACCATAAAGGTAACAGAAAAACGCCGGCGTGAAGGTTAGGAGTACACAATGCCAATAGACAAAATAGTCTCCAGTTTCGATGAAGCGGTTTCCGATATTGAGGATGGCGCCACCTTACTTCTCGGCGGTTTTGGCACCATTGCAAGTATCCCCACCTGCTTAATTGAAGCCGTCTATCGGAAGGGAGTAAAGAATCTCACTGCGGTCTCCAATTTAAGTGGTGTTGGGGCTGAAGTCTGGAAACTTCAGGGGGCACTGTTTCCTGAAGATATGGATATCCTTGTCAGAAACGAACGAATCAAAAAAGCAATCGTGTCAGCCCCTGTGAGTGCTTATTATATAAACAGCTTTGAGAAAATGCTGCGAGCGGGGAAAGTCGAGTTAGAGATGGTTCCTCAGGGAACACTGGCAGATCGGATAAGAGCTGCCAAGGCTGGCCTTGGCGGTTTCTATGGACCGGTTGGGGTTGGGACGGTGGTTGAAGAAGGGAAAGAAAAACGCGTTATTGACGGGCGTGAATATCTTTTGGAAATGCCCATCAAAGCCGATTTCGCCTTGATACATGCACACAAAGGAGATCGCTGGGGCAACCTGGTATACAACGGAACATCGAGGGCATTCAATCCCACCATGGCCGGAGCAGCCAAGATCACCATTGCTGAAGTTGATGAGTTCGTGGAATTGGGTGAGCTTGATCCAGAACATATCATCACACCCGGTATATATGTTGATAGGGTTGTACAACGGCCAAAAGTATACGATGGGGATATGACCCAGACAACTAACGAACAAGCTTTGGAATCCTTTAAAAGGTTTCAGGAAGATGTTAAAAAAGTGACGGGCAAGAATGGGCATTCGAAAAATGAGAGTCTTCTTCAAAGAGAGAGACTCGATAGACACGTAATGGCTCTCAGGGCGGCTAAGGAATTTGAGGATGGCTTCTGTGTCAACCTGGGACTTGGAATCCCTATGATGGCTTCCAATTTCGTTCCCGCCGAAAGAGAGGTAATATTCCACAGTGAGAACGGGGTTATGGGTTATGGTGAGATAACACTTCCTGGCGAAGGTAGTCTTGATCTGGTCAATGCGGGTGGTCAAACCGTGCATCCTAAGCCGGGAATGGTCGTCTTCAGTTCCGATGAAGCCTTCACTATAGTCAGGGGTGGACATCTTGACGTCACTGTAATGGGAGCATACCAGGTTTCCGAAAAGGGTGACCTGGCCAATTATATGATACCGGAAAGGGAAGTCGGCATAATTGGTGGCGCCATGGACCTCGCCGTCGGGGTAAAAAGGTGCATCATTCTGATGAACCATGTTACTAAGACCGGCGAGTTCAGAATTGTCAAGAAACTGAGCTATCTTCCGACTGCTATCAACTGCGTCGATTTGATCATAACCGATATTGCGGTCATCGAAGTCACTGACAACGGACTGGTACTAAAAGAATGTGCCCCCGGCTGGACTCCTGAGGAGGTACAGCAACTGACCGAGCCCACGCTTATCATTGATCCAAATTGTTCTGAGATGACGCTGATGTGATCGCCTTTTAAAATCGTGTCGAAGGGTAGACTCCAAGCTCAATGTCTTTGGCGACATGTTAGACCAGATCAACGAAGCCTTTAAGGCCATGGGAAAGGGCGAAGTAATCCGTAGCGTAATCAAAATATTCTCAGGATGGCCTCTATGCTCATCAGCCGAGACCGTGTAAAGGTTTTCATACAGGCTCTGCAGACTACGTGACCTAGATCAGATCGAGGTCAAAAGGAGAGCGAAAATGATTGGAGTCTCCCGTAAACTGAGGTTCAGCCTTTTGTTGGTTGCACTGATAGGATCTTTGTTGCTAGTTGCTTGTGGTAGTGACGATGACAGTAGTGGTGTACCCCTGGCAAATCCCACTTCAATGCCCGGAGAAGAACCTGAGGACATATCGATACCAGCCGAAGATGTAGTCATTACGATTGGAAGTCTCACAGATCTCTCAGGACCGGCATTGACTGGCGTGGAACTGATAGATGCAGCGCTCGATGATCTAGTCAAATACTATAATGAGGAAAACCTGATTCCCGGAGTTGAATTGAAGGTCATCAGGTATGATACGACATATGATCCAGCCAAATATATCACCGGTTACCAGTGGCTTAAAGAAAGGAATGCTGACGTAATCTTCTCACCTATACCAGGAACTCCAGACATACTAAGGTCTCGCATCGAGGAGGACGGGATGATCCTGTTTGCGCCAGTTGCTATCAAAGAAGACCTGATACCCCCTGGGAATATCTTCTTGCCAGCTACTATTCCCGAGGATAATTCCTATACTCTACTCAAGTGGTTAGCCGAAAACGATCAGGACTTCCCTAAAGACAGACCGGCCAAGATTGGTGCAGCTGGATGGTTTACTCCTTACAACCTGGCACTTCACGATGCTATGGAGGAATATGTTGAAGCTCACACCGATCAATTCGAATGGATGGGTCAGTATCAAACCGACCGTAGTTTCACCTGGGGTCCAGAGGTACGTGCACTCAAGGACTGTGATTATGTGATGGCACCCGTTGTTATGACTAGTTTCGTAAAAGAGTATCGATCTGAAGGCCATACAGCTAAATTCATCGGCACTGCTGGTCAGGCAGCTTATTTTGGTCTGATAGACGATGCCCGCCTGTGGGAAGAGATTGATGGCATGATATTCTTTGGTTTAGCTGCATGGTGGGGCGATGGCACCGAAACATGCGACTTCATGGAAGAGATTCTGTACAGATACCGTGCTGATCAAGCGGAAGGGATCATCCGACGTGGTACTGGATACGCTGCAGTTGACACGATAAATCAAATGATCGAGATAATTGCAAACGCTGTAGAAGCAGTTGGGCCCGACAACTATAATTCTGATGCGCTGTATGAAGCTGCCATATCATACTCACAAACTACGAGCAGTGGTGAGCTGCGAGCCTCATTCAGTGAAACGAAAAGAGCTTCCCTCGACCGGCTTAGGATATACGAGGTCGATGGTGTTGCGAAGGACTTATTCATGGTGACTGAGGAACTGATCCCAGTCGAGCGCGGGCCGTAGGGCATCATCATCTTCGTTCTATTTACTGGTATGGATAAGACTCGCTTCAATACTGGTTTTCAACCAGTTTAACCACAAGGGCGCAATAACCGGTATAGCATGCAATCAGTACTCTCTGCAATAATCTCAGGCAATAAAAAGGTTGCCACCAAATAAATATGGCAGCTACCATTGCAGCCAGTTAATTCGGGCGTTCAGGATTCAGGGGATTCATACAATCCAACTTACACTTGGCCAAGAGGGAAGTGTAATCTATGGGGAATGTCGGGACCCGGGTGACGATATGATCGACAGGCACGTACCACTTGACTTGTAAATCTTTGATCGAAAGAGGATAACAATGGATTTCGCACTAGCACCAGAACAGATACAATTCGAACAGAAGCTTCGCGACTATCTTGAAAAGCACCTGACACCTGAGGTCAGGGCCGAGAGCGTGAAGTTTCTAAACATGAACCGGAACAACGATCCGGGAGTGTTTGGCCGGGGGGAATACGGCGGGCCTAAATCGAAAGAATTCATCCTTCAACTGGCTGCGGATGGTTGGCTGGGAATTGGCTGGCCAAAAGAGTATGGCGGCCAGGGCCGCACACCAATGGAGCAGCATATCTTCTTCGAGGTAATCTATGGCGAACGAGCACCGTTCCCCGTCCTGACGTTGAATGCGGTGGGGCCTACCATCATGCAGTTCGGTACACAACAGCAGAAGGACGAGTTTTTGCCACGGATTCTGAAAGGTCAGATGGAGATTGCTATAGGGTATACCGAGCCTGCGGCAGGGACCGATCTCTTCTCCCTGACCACAAGTGCGGCGAAAAATGGCGACGAGTATGTCCTCAACGGGCAGAAGGTATTCACCAGTATTGCTCACATCGCGGACTACCTCTGGGTCGCGGCCCGGACCGATCCGGACACGTCGAAGAAACACAAGGGACTTTCGATGTTCCTGATTCCAGTCGATATGCCAGGTATAACTATTACCCCGATGTACACGGTCGGTGGCCATCGGACGAATGCGGTCTACTTCGATGAAGTTCGGGTGCCGAAGAGTTGCCTGATTGGTGGGGAAAACCAGGGCTCGCAGTGCATTGTGTATCAGCTGGATCGGGAGCGGATAGCGATTGTCGCCTCCTCACCGATGAGACGGCGCATCAATAAGACCATTGAATGGGCGAAGAACACCAAAATGAATGGAAGTGCGGTGATTGATCAGCCCGGTGTACGGGTCAAGTTCGCCGAGTTGCTGGCAGACGTCGAGGCCCTGAAACTGTTCAACTACAAAGTTGTTGACAACTTGACGAAGGGTCTGTCTGTCTGGGCAGAGGCCTCCACTGTGAAGGTGTTTGGATCGGAACTGAATATACGGATCAACAATGTCCTGCTGGAGATAATGGGGCCTTATGGTCAGATACAAGCCCCAGACCCGCTTGCCCCTGCCGATGGACTGGTGGATGAGCACTTCAGGGATGATCTCATATTTATCTTCGGAGGTGGGGCAAACGAGATTCAAAGGGACATCATCGCCATGGTCGGTTTGGGCATGCCCCGATCGAGATAAGGAAGGTTAGCTATGGATTTTGAACTCAATGAAGAACAGCAATTGTTGAGAAACTCAACCAGGGATTTCCTAACATCGGAATGTCCCAAGTCGGTAGTTCGGGAACTGGAAGAGAGCGAGTCCGGCCATTCTCTGGGATTGTGGAAGAAGATGGCCGATCTGGGATGGATGGGTATCGCGGTACCGGAGGAATACGGCGGCGTGGGTCTCGGGCTGATGGAGCTTGCGGTGCTCTTTGAGGAATTCGGTCGTGCAGCCATGCCGGGTCCCCTGTTCGCAACGGCCATGGGATGCCTTTTGGTTGCTGAGGCCGGTAGCGATGATCAAAAGAAATCGGTACTGCCACGGGTAGCATCCGGAGAGCTGATATTGACTTTGGCGTTGGAGGAACCGGAGGCAGTCAACGATCCGAGGTTCACGGCTCTGCGGGCATCTGAAAAGGGCGACGGATATATCATCAATGGCAGTAAGCTGTTCGTCCCGTATGCCAACATAGCAGATTATCTGATGGTGGTCGCCAGAACCGGAGGAATGATTAGTGATGCGGCAGGATTGAGCATCCTGGTTGTGGATGGCAAGGCGAAGGGTGTGACATGTACTCCGTTAAAGACCATCACTGGGGACAGGCAGTACCGAGTTGATTTCGAGAGTGTTTCGGTTGCCTCAACTGACGTAATCGGTGAGAGGGACGGCGCATTTCCTGCAGTCAGAGCCATCCTGGACAAAGCTATGGCGATCCAGTGCGCCGAGATGGTGGGTGGAGCGCAGCAGGAACTGGAGATGACGGCCAAATATACCAAAACAAGGGTGCAATTCGATCGCCCGATCGGGGCGTTCCAGGCGGTACAACACAGATTAGCGGATATGTATATCGATGCGAACGCGGCGCGCTGGACAACCTGCCAGGCACTGTGGCGACTGAGTGAAGGAATGCCGACGGACCGGGAGCTGTCGATAGCCAAGGCGGTCACGAGCAGGGCATGTCAGCGAGTGGCATTCAATGCTCAGCAGTTACATGGCGGCATCGGAGTCGATCTCGATTACGACCTTCAATTTTACTATCGGAGAGGTAAAGCATTTGAACTCAAGTTTGGCACCACTTCGAATCACCTCGAAGCTCTCGGCGCTTCAATTTGATAGCAGGAGATAGTCTGGTCCTTAATACGCACTTAAGAGTGTCAGCAATATTGTGGACTGCGCCGGGTTAATGAACGCATTCCCGGTGCTATTTAATAAGGGAATGGATTCCAGATGGCGATGAGGAGGATCTATATGGCTGGAGCACTTGAAGGGATAAAGATACTGGATCTGTCACGGCTAGCCCCGGGTCCCTTCTGCACGATGATCCTGGGGGATCTGGGGGCTGATGTACTGAGAGTCGAAGGGCCGCGAGATGGACGTCTCTCGATGAACCTTTTTGTCGATGAAAGGGCCGTGGCTTTCAGTGCATTGGAACGCAACAAGAGGAGCATCATGCTGGATCTGAAGCATGATAAAGCGCGCAGCATTTTTTATGAGCTGGCGCAAGACGCAGATGTAATCGTGGAGGGCTTCCGGCCAGGAGTGGTCAACCGTATGGGTGTTGATTATGATACCATCAATGAGATCAATCCGAAGATCGTTTATTGTTCGGTCACCGGATATGGACAAGATGGACCCAATCGTGATGTAGTGGGGCATGATCTGAACTACCTCGCAACTGGAGGAGTGCTTGGCCTTGGAGGGATTCCGGGAGGTGCTCCGCTGATACCGGGCGTTCCTGTGGGTGACTTCGCCACCGGGGGTATGAACGCGGCCATCGGCATTTTGGCAGCTCTTATGGCGCGGGAGAAGACCGGTAGCGGACAGTATGTGGATATCGCTATGACTGACGGCGTGGTTTCGCTCATGGCACTGGCTCTCGCCTGGTACTATGATTCCGGCCGCGCGCCAGAGAGAGGGAACGATTGGGTCAGTGGCGGTGCCCCTTTCTACAACACATATGAAACCAGTGATGGGCAATACATAGCAATCGCGGCGGGGGAGCCATGGTTCTATCAAAAACTCTGTGAGGCTGTGGGCCGGGAGGCCCTCATCGCTGAGCATTATGTCGATGGGGAGAAAAGAGCGCAAAATATAGAAGTATTCCAGGATATCTTTCTCACTAAAACCGCGGAGGAATGGATTGAGTATCTGGGGCAATGGGATGTCTGTGTATCCAAGGTAAACAATATTGATGAGCTTGCCGATGACCCTCAGATTCGATATCGCAATATGATCCTGGAGTTGGATCACCCCAAGTTCGGGAAAGTGAAACACCCTGGCATTTCGATCAAACTGTCTGAGACACCGGGATCGGTCAGAAGATTCGGCCCCAATCCCGGTGAGCATACCGAGGAAGTCCTCCTGGATCTGGGATACAGTAAAGTGCGAATTGAGGAATTAAGGAAAGATGGCGTTTTGGGATAGTGTGCTCATGTTGCCTCGTTTGGCATGAACCATTTGACCGGGATGATGTCGCAAAGCTCAGGGGCAAAGAGCTCATTGAAGTTACCGCTCACAAAACCAAAGAGGAGGAAACTTGTAATGAGATTGTTAAATGGATCGGGATACTTATGTATAACACTTGTTTTTGTTTTACTATTCCTCATAGCTGCCTGCGCATCGGATGACAAGGAATCGCCTGTCGATAAAACTGCATCCACCGAGAAAGCAACTCCGGAACCCGAGTTGACCGATGAGGTTGTCATTACCATAGGGAATTTGTCAGACCTTACTGGTGCAGGAGCGAATGCGATGCAGATCATCAATATGGCACTTGATGATCTGGTTGCGTATTATAATCAGATGATCTTACCACCCGGAGTTACTCTTAAAGTCGAAACCTATGATGGACAATATGATTCCTCAAAGAATATCCCGGGCTACGAATGGCTCAAGGAACGGGGAGCAGATTTGATATTTACTCCGATGCCGGCAGCTCCAAGAATCCTGAAGCCCAGAGTGGACAAAGACGAGGTCGTGATGTTTGCCATAGCAGCTGACAAAGACGGTATTCTACCTCCCGGATACGTGTTCAATCTGGGAACTGTCCCACAAAATAATGGCTACACATTTCTGAAGTGGATCGCCGAAAACGACTGGGATTACGAAACCGACGGTCCGGCAAAGATCGGTGGAGCCTGCTGGATCGGAAGTGCTTCAGAGAAGGCACAGGAGGCGATGAGGGACTACGCCGAAGTCCATCCGGACCAATTTGAGTGGGTGGGATCATTTGCGGCTAATCATACCTTCATTTGGGGACCGGAAGTGGCAGCATTGAAGGACTGTGACTACGTGGCCACGCCAACAGTATGGCCATCTTTCGTCAGGGAATACCGGAATGCAGGCTATACCGCCAAATTTATTGGTGATGATTCTCATATGGCATTCCTTGGATTGATAGATGACGCCAAACTCTGGGATGAGATTGATAAGACCTTAGTCGTCAGAGTTGCCCGCTGGTGGAACGAGGAAGGCACGATTATTGACCTGACTACTGATCTACTTGAGAAGAACCACCCTGGTTCTGCGGAGGACATCAAACAGGCGGGTTCGGGATACATAGCTATGCATCAGCTCAACCAGATGCTTGAGATTATAGCAGGAGCTATTGAGACGACGGGCCCCGAGAACTTCAGTTCACAGGCCCTATACGAAGCCGCAAAATCGTATACTCAAGTCATTGACGGTACCAAGCGCGGCAGCTTCAGCGAAACGAAACGGGACGTCGTTGATGCGTACGCTATATATGAAGTCAGTGCCGCCGACAAAGACATATTCAGAATGCACGATGACTGGCTGCCTACCATGCGTGAGCCGTAGTCCGAGCAATTTTAATTCGCTCGCAGGTGGATATCGTCTATTTCCATATACGAAACCCAAGGTGACGAAACCGAAGGGTTCCGCATGGTGGTTACCTTCTCCCAGAAAGCTGGCTAAGGATCAGGGGGCAGACCACCCAACTTTTCAGGTGCTACAATAGCTGGGGGAAGGTCACAGTTTATGCTCGCGTATTGATGGAACAGTTACGGAGGACGATACATGCAGAACCAAGGAACAGAACGCCATGATAAACCCTGGCCTCTTGAGGGGATCAAGGTTGTTGAGTATGGAGTGTTTCATGCAGGTCCCGGGTGTGGCGCCATATTGGGTGATCTAGGGGCGGATGTAATCAAGATTGAGTCGGGGATCGGAGATCCTGAGCGGTATTGGACCAATGTGGCTGGGATGGACTTGGCATTTGGAAACGGAGCTAGCACCATTTTCGAAGCCACAAACCGAAATAAAAAAGGCATTTATCTTGATATCGAAAACGCCAAAGGGCGTGATATTTTCAATCGCCTGGTGAAAGAGGCAGACGTGTTTCTTACCAATCTGCGTAAGAGTACCAAGTTGGTATTGGGCATTGACTATGGTGCCATCTCTCAGATAAATCCGGGAATTATCCATGCCAATGTGTCGGGTTACGGCCCTGAAGGACCCATGAGTGATGTTGGGGCTTTTGATTCCATGGGTCAGGCCAGTACAGGAATGATGTTTGTGACCGCCACGCCGGAGCCAGCAATCTTACGTTTAGGTATCATGGATCAAGCCACAGCCATTGCGGCAAGTCACGCTATCCTGACCGCCCTTTTTGTAAGGGAACGGACAGGGACCGGTCAGGAGGTCCATGTCTCCCTGTACAGCACGGCACTCTGGCTTCAGCAGCTCAATGTGATGATTATGAACACCCTTTCCATTGATCCCTGCGGTCCGACTTCCCATGATGAGCACTCGCCTTTGCGCAACTGTTTCTGCTGCAAGGACGGCAGGTGGATTATGGGAACCCACCATCCTGAAGAGAAGTACTGGGCCACGTTCTGCAAGGTCATGGGCAAGTTCGAACTTATAGACGACCCCCATTTTACAGACGATGCCGGAAGGCCTGCCAATTTTCCAGATTTAATACCCCTTTTTGATGAAGTATTTGCCACAAAGACACGGGACGAGTGGATGGAGATATTTTACCAACGCGGACTAATGTTCTGCGCTGTAAAAACAATCCAGGAAGTGGAAACCGACCCTCAGGCGATTGCCAACAACTATATTGTGCCTTTTGATCATCCGGTTCACGGTCGGCTGAATATTCCTGGATATCCTGCCCATTTCAGCGAATGCTCCGCAGGTCCGCGGTCCCATGCCCCTGCAATCGGCGAGCATACTGACCAGGTACTGAATGACATGGGATTTACCGATGAAGAAATTGTTGAATTGAGAAGAGAAGGTGCCGTAAAGTAAACCCTTCCTGGTCTGTCCTCCCGAAAACTGTTCCAGTTATACGTTAGACTTGGACGAAGCTCCAAGAAAGAAAGAACAGGCGGGGGCTCCAAAAGGACTTGCTTAAGAACAGGTACAATATGTCGTTGTCCAGGGAAAATGTCAGGGTTTAGTGCTCAGCGATTATGTCAGTAAGGTTACGGAAATGCCATCATAAGTTTCTCCTCTCCGATGAGTCGTAAAGACAGGGAGTCCTGAGGATCATCATTATTAATTTCTTTGTCTAGCGACCCCCAATTTGCATCAAGCAGGCGTTTAAGAGTAGCATAGCCAATGTTTAGCTCTCTGGCTGCCTGTCGCCGGGAGATGCCTCCTTCCCCAATGCGGCTCACCACCTCCTGGAAGCGCTGCAGAAACCCCTCCTGTTCGATCACTTTCGGTCTCCCAATACGCTTCCCCTGAAGCCGCGCCCGTTCCATGCCTGCCAGCACCAGATTCCGATGGGTACGCTTCCGGTCTTCGTCCTCATACCAGGATCCATCCCAACCCAGACCTATGTGTTTCTTGCTGGTTTGGACGCGCTTCTCCAGGATCGGGTCGTACAGTTCCTCCTCTGCCAGTTTGGCCCAGCCTCCATGGGCATGGTAGGCATCGACTGAAGCGCGTAGTTCCGCAGCGAGAGGCGGTGCTTCCTCGGGGGTGAGAATATTCCCCTGACAGGATACCAGCAGTCGACCATCCAGACGTTCCTGCACCTCCACCCGGGTTCCAGCGTAGCTGGTTCGCTCCGTCCCGGGGAAGAGTTGAAGGGTTCGCCCGTGGTACCGCACCGTATTATCCCTGGCCACACGTCGCTTCTCCTTAGTGCAGAGCACTCCATCGATGTCCAGCCCAGGGTCTACCGGACGATAGGCAAGCTCCGGTTGAGCTGCCGGTACACCGAAGCGCTCGTTGAAACGGGGCAGGAATGATTCGAGGATGCGGTTGGCTTCAACCAGCGTACTGGCACCGGCCAGGCGCAGTTCAGCCACCAATCGGTCCTGAAAGGTGCCGTTGGCTCGTTCCACCCGTCCTTTGGCCTCCGGGCTGTGGGCAAACACGTGCGTAATCCCCAGCTCACGCATGGCCCGGCCAAACTGGGTCGGCTTTCTGTTATCGTTGGTAGACGATTCCAGGTTATCCCTTGTGGGACGCGGGTTACGGAACACGATGTGACGATCGCTGTATAATGCCAACGGAATGCCATGTTGTTTGATAACACCTGTCATCAAGCGAAAATAGTTCTCTGTGTCTTCCCGATCCGAGAACAGGGCATAGGGAGCGGTGCCGGTAGCATCATCCACCGCCAAAAGCAAGGTGAACCACGGGCCTTGCTCTCCCAGCCAACGGTGGTAACTGCCATCTATTTGCAGGAGCATTCCTTCCTGGGGCATGCGCACCCGTCGGCAGCGATGGCGTGGCGATCGACGGTGTCTTGGACTGGGGAGCCCGGCTTCTACCAGTAACCGGCGCACGGTGGACCGAGATACCACCACACCTTCTCGTTCTGCCAGAAGCTCCGTCAAGTGTGTGTGGTTAAATCCCTGATAGCGCTCACGCGCCAGGGTGACGACCTTCTCCTGCACCATCGAAGAGGTGGCATTACTCGGTCGACTTCCCCGATTCCCGTGACTCAGCGCTTTGGCCCCATGTTTCCGATATGCTGCAAGA
>CAZWIP010000055.1:0-15088 GCA_964634125.1 uncultured Dehalococcoidia bacterium | reverse complement strand
CCGGCAATAAAGGCAGCGATGACTTTACCAAGTATTTAAAACAGGGACGAGTGATTCTAATACTCATTGGTATTGCCATAGCTATATGGCTGTTAACGGGAATATATACAGTCGGCCCTGGTGAGGAAGGAGTGGTTAAAACTTTTGGGAAACATTCGTCGACGGCAAGCCCCGGACTCAACTATCATCTACCCAGCCCCATTCAAAGCCATAAGAACGTAGATGTTGAAGAAATCAGGACAGCTGAAGTGGGTTTTAGAACTGTAAGTACAGGAAGCGAAGACGACGATCAAGTGGGCCAGCAATTTGAATCCCAAATGCTCACTGTCGATGGGAACATCGCGAATGTGTGGCTTCAAGTGCAATATCAAGTGGCTGATCCTGTGAAATTTCTTTTCAATGTTAGAGATCCGGAGACAGTCATACATTCATCTACTGAGGTGGTTGTGAGGGGTATCGCCGGGCAGTTAGATGCAGAGTACATAATTACAACAGGCCGTGCAGAAATTGCTGCAAAAACAAAAGATGAGTTACAAATTCTCTTAGATGGCTACAATACAGGATTACGGATCAACCTTGTTAATGTGATTGATACATTTCCACCAAAAGAAGTTGGAGTTGCTTATGAAAAAGTTTTCACATCAAGACAACAGAAACAACAGTTTATTAACGAGGCTACTGGATATAAAAACAAAGTAACAGAAGAAGCAATAGGTCAAAAGGACAAAATGATTCTAAATGCAGAGGCATATCTGAATCAAAGGGTCCTCGAGGCTCAGGGGGATGTAATTAAGTTTTTGAAGGTATTGAAAGATCATGAAGTTCCAGCCGCATTCGCGGTATTATCTGATTACGGTGTTGCACGTGCTACAGAGGCACTAGCCAATATCGAGACAATTATCGAAGAAATAGCAGTGATTAGCATAGTTGAAGAGTTAGCCGAAACTGAACCAATAGAAAGCAGCCCCGAGAACATATCTTTAGACGATGACAGTGCGATGGTTGAAGATGAATTACCAACTGATGTTTCAGAAGAACCATCAGTCATTTCTCTTTCGTTGACACGTGAGGAACTCACACAGATCATGATCAAACTTGGTGTTGTTTCTACTAATCAGGATCCAGATAAACTTAATGGTAAGGAGCTGCAGGAGGCTTTTAAACAGTTGGACAGCAAAGACGGATTTAGTGGTATTGAGGAAGATTATAATGAGGCATATAGTGAAGCCATAAGGTTGACAACAGAACGATTGTATTTGGAGACCATGGAATCTGTTTTGAGCGAAACCGAGAAATTTATTATAGATTCCCAAACGGGTGGAAACCTGATGCAAATCTTACCACTTAAGGAATTAGTTGGAGAAGATATTGTGCAAACTGTTCCGGTTGAAGTAACGGAGGAGGTTGTACAATGAGAAAACCTATCATCATCTTAGTTTTGGTTATTCTGGCCATCATCCTTCTAACTCAAAGCTTGTACGTAGTCGATGAAACAAAACAGGCAATCGTTCTCCAATTCGGTGAATATCAAGAGACGGTTACCAAGCCAGGAATACATGTAAAATTGCCTTTCCTCCAAACAGTTAAACAACTTGACAAACGTATCCTCACTAGCGGTAGAGAACAGGAAAAGTACGTTACACTTGCTCAGGAAGGGGCTGGTGTCGACATACGTCTCAGCGTAGATCATGTCACCCGATGGCGTATCAGTGACGCCAAGGAGTTCTACGTCTCATTCCGTGGACGCGAGGAAACCGCAAAAACCAGACTTCAGGGAATAGTAGTCGATGCATTGAAGGCTGAGTTAGCTTCCAGGTACTGGGTTGACATTATTTCGAGTGAAAGGGAGACGATCATTAATGATGTTACTGAAAAGGTTGCGGCCGAAATCAGCAAGGAAGGGATAGAGATTATTGATGTGAGGATAAAACGGGCGGACCTACCTGAAGAAGTTGAGCAGGGCGTTTTTGACCGTGTGATAGCAGAGCGCGAGGCAGAAGCTAAGAAGGCAGAAGCGGAAGGTAAGGCGGAGAGTCTCAGGATTGAAGCAAAAGCCGATCGGGATGTAACAATAGCGCTAGCTGAAGGTTATAAACAGAGCAAATCTTTAAAAGGTGAAGGAGATGCAATTGCAGCTGCTCTCTATGCGGCTGCGTACCAGCAGGCTCCACAGTTTTACAGTCTCCTGAGAACACTTGAAGTCTATAACACAATCATGGGTGGTGAAACTACTTTAGTTCTCAGCACTGAATCTGACCTGTTCAAGTATCTGTCAGGATCAGAGCCGCAGGAATAGGAGTGGTTCTCTCATATATTTAGGGGCTATCACGTAGGGGCAGGGTTCAAACCTGCCCCTACCCATGTGTAAATCGGTAATGCCAGAACAACCGGACTATTACGCCATCCTACAAGTCCATCCCACCGCCACTAAAGAGGTAATCGATGCTGCATACCGCAAACTGGCATCGAAATATCATCCTGATATCAACGACTCCGCTAAGGCAGTTGATAAGATGAAATTGCTTAATGAGGCCTATGAGGTACTTTCCGATCCATCAAAGCGAAGTGATTATGATCGAAGCGGAAAAGCAGAATCACAGAAAAATGTGTTTGCAGGTTGGAACTGGCGTAGATTAGTCATCCCCATGAGTTTGGTCTTAGTCATTTTGTTAGCAGCCAGGTTCGGGTTCAGACTAGCATTGATATTTCTGGTTTTTTTAGGGATTCTGTGGGTTATAAAAAGAATCGGGAAATAACCTCTACTTAACAACAATATTCAAGTATAGATCCCCGGCCTCGATACCTTCTTCACCCATCCCTCTGAGCACGATCTTCTTCCCCGAAGATATGCCAGGAGGCACAGTAACTTCAATGGCTTTTTTCTCTTTACCCCTTTTGTAGCTGATTCTTTTGGCGCAGCCCTTGGCAGCTTCTTTGGACGATATCTTTAAATCCTTGTGGATATCTTCCCCTTTGGCAGGCAGATCAAGATCGATACCAAAAGCTTTCTTTAGGACATATTTGCTCATTTTACCAATAGCTTTACCCATCATCCTTTCAGCGAAGTTTGGCTTTCTGGCTATTGGCCGACTTCCTATGCTTGACTGAGCCTCATCATACCTTCGATTTGAGCCACCGGAATGATAGTTCCGCCTTAATCCATCCGAAGTGCTATAGAACTGGAAATGAACGGGTCTCCCACTGAAAAATGTTTGCTTGCGAAAGTCATCATCGAATCTAAGCCCCATTTGCGCAAACATCCGGCTTAATTCCTCAAACATGGCTCCATTATCAAAGGCACTTCTAAAGATATCTTCTTGAGATTGTCCGAATCCGCCAGACGATCTGTTAAATCCAGTCCCTGCGAATCTTCCGCTTCGGTACGCATCGTATTCTCGTCGGCGCCTTTCGTCACACAGAATAGTGTAAGCTTCATTTATTTCTTTGAATTTCTCTTCGGCCTGTTTTTCATCCCCTGGGTTCCTATCAGGATGATGTTCGAAAGCCAGTTTTCGAAAAGCGGCTTTTATTTCGTCGGTGCCGGCATTTTCGCCAACACCTAGAACTTCGTAATAATCGTTCATGATTAACTTTCTTTTTCTCTTCGTCTATTGACAATTAACAGGGTTTCCTGCGGACTTAAACCGAATCGATGCAGCGTATGGCGAATTATCTCCAATCCCGCTTCAACTTCAGGACGAACCACCTCGGCAACGCCAAGCCTTATAAGCCCCTCTGTATCTTCATCCCTATGAACTCTTGCGATGATATTTAATCGATGGTTAATCTTGAGGGCGTTTTTTACAATGAATTCTGTGGCTATTGGATCAGGCGACGCAATCACTAAAACTTTAGCTCTCTCAAGTCCCGCCCGAGCCAATACCTCAGGATGGCTGGCATCACCAAAAATACAGGGGATTCCTTTTTCGCGAGCTGAATCTATCACTCTAGGATCGATATCGACTATTAAATACTTGAAATCCCTTTGTTCCAGAACTCTCCCAAGATGTCTGGCTACTCTGCCATAGCCACAAATTACTACATGGTTTTTGAGTAGTGCGCTACTATCTGATTCATCCAATTCGGGATCGCTGTCATACTCTCCAGTCAACCTTGCCGTTTGTGTAACGCGATAGTAGATTTTTGAGACCAAGCCCAGCGCAAACGGAGTCAAGAAGATCGTGATAAACGCTGTAGTAAGTGTTAAATCATACAAATCATCAGATATTAGATTCTCCTCTAAAGCGAGGGCCGCAAGAATGAAACTGAATTCTCCTATCTGGAAAAGACCGGTTCCGACAAATAAACTTGTTTTAGCACGATACCTGAATATCCATGGAATCATAGCTGCTATGGTAAACTTCCCCAGCAAAACCAGCCCAACAACGCCGACAACTTGGCCTGGATTGTTTGCCGCAAAACCGGGATCGGCTAACATTCCCAAAGATACAAAAAATAGTACCGCAAATACATCTCTCAACGGCCGAATATCGGCAAGTGCTTGATGCGAATACTCTGACTCGCTGATTAGAAGCCCCGCAAGAAACGCCCCCAGTGCCACAGATAGTCCAAGGTGATAAGTTGTAAATCCCGCTCCGAAGCAAAGACATACCACCGTCAAAAGAAACAGCTCTCGAGATCTTTCTAAAGCAACCCTCTTCATAAACCAGGGTAATCCCCAGAAACCTAATGCAAGGACAACAGCTAGAACTACCACCGCTTTACCCAGAGCTAATCCCATATCCCCTAAGACTGACACGCTCACATCGTCCAATGAGGGGAGAATAGCTATCATAGGGACTACACTTAGATCCTGGACAAGAAGGATACCTACCATGATTCGCCCATGAGGACTGCTTAACTCCCCACGATCCATAAGTGTCTTGATGATGATGATGGTGCTGCTTAATGCGATAAAGAACCCAAATATAATAGCCTCGGTTAGATCAAGACCGAAAAGGAATCCTATCCCCAACCCCAATACGATGGTGCACAAAATCTGAGCCATCCCACCAAAAACAGCAACTGCACCTATCCGACGTAGTGTTTTCAGAGAAAACTCGAGACCCAGTGTAAACATCAATAACACAATCCCGATAGTCGCAAGAGTCTCTACATTCTCTGCGTCTTCAACTAAACCAAGGACATGCGGTCCGACTATAATGCCACATACCAGATAGCCGAGGATGACTGGAAGTCCTGCTCGATTTGCAATCAATCCAGCCACCAGGGCTACCCCCAGTACAATTGCCATACTTGCCAATAGGCTCAAATCTTCCATTTGAGTGAATTATATGCTTAAACATGGGGTAAGCACAAATTCGTCTTGTGCCTATTCGACACATATCTCTCGATTTGCCGTCTTAGAAACTGCTTGTTATAATGCCTGCGTGATCATCGATTTTCATACTCATATTGTTCCTCCTAAAATGAAGGATCATCGAGACGAATTGGTTCACGAAGACCATTGTCTCGGGTCTCTCTTCTCCGATCCAAAAGCTAGTATGGCCACCGCTGAAGACCTTATCGAGAGTATGGATCGGGATGGTATTGATATTTCTGTTGTGGTCAATATGGGATGGTCGAGTTTTGAGCTTTGTTATCAGACAAACGACTATATTCTGGAATCAATTAACAAATACCCGAAACGTCTGATAGGCTTTTGTACTATCCATCCAGAGTGGAAGGAGGCCCCAGGGGAGATAGAGCGTTGTGCAAAAGGAGGAATTAGAGGGATTGGTGAATTGATGCCTCACCTGCAGAATTTCGATTTGGGTGATAAAGCTCTTATGACCCCTATCGTCGAAGTTGCCCAGAATAATGGCATGATTATCATGACTCACTCCTCCGAACCTGTGGGACACATTTATCCAGGGAAGGGAAATGTTACCCCTGGAATGCTCTATCAATTCATTACCAACTTCCCTGATGTTCGTATCGTTTGTGCCCATTGGGGTGGAGGCCTCCCTTTCTATGCTCTAATGCCTGAAGTTGGTGAAGCACTTAAAAACGTGTATTTTGATACAGCAGCCTCACCTTTCCTTTACAAATATGCCATCTTTCAACATGTTTCTGAAATCGCAGGGGCAGATAAAATCTTATTTGGCAGCGACTTCCCACTTATCACGCAAAAACGGATCGTCAAGCGATTGCTTGATGAAGTAAAAATGCCTCAAGACAGCAAAGCCCGGATTCTGGGAAATAACGCTTTCCAGCTACTAGGACTGAGCTAATGGGAGAAATCCGTGCCTTCATTGCCATTGAACTACCCGATGAGGTCAAAAACGATCTATCAGATTTGATTAGCAGATTGAAGCCGGGTCGAGAAAAAGCCGTTAAATGGGTTAACCCAAATAGCATCCATCTGACCCTGAAATTCTTGGGCAATATCCCCGAAGAGAGAATAGTTGACATAACACATGCCATCGCAAAAGCAAGCTCTCTCACATTCCCGTTCAACCTTGAGCTAAAAGGATTAGGCGCCTTTCCTAATTTGAAATCGCCCAGAGTTATCTGGGTTGGGATTGGAGGGGAAATTCCAAGTGTTTCTAACCTGCAAAGACAGGTCGATCAATCTTTAGTTCCACTTAGTCATTCTCCCGAGAAAAGGGAGTTCTCACCACATCTGACTCTAGGACGTGTGCGTGACAAAGCCACTCACAAAGAGCGCAGTGAACTCGGAAGAGCTATAGAATCGTTGAGAATTCCGAGATCATCATCATTTGTAGTTGACAGGATCAATTTAGTGCAAAGCACCCTGACCAAAAACGGGGCAATCTGCAATCAAATTGCGACTGTTGTACTTGACAGGAATTAGATGCCATGTTACAGTTTTATTAGCACTCCGTAAGAGAGAGTGCTAATTTGTGAGGGTGATATATACCAGGAGGTAACACCTTTATGCCAGTCTACGAATACCAATGCACGTCATGTGATCATAACTTCGAGCAGCGCCAGGGTTTTGACGCTGAACCTATTTGTGCGTGCCCACAATGCGATAATCAGGCCCGTCGACTATTTCGACCCGCCCCAATAATCTTCAAAGGAAGCGGATTCTACGTAACCGACTACAATGGCAAATCTCCGTCGGCATCTGCTAACTCATCCGAAGAGGGTGGTAGCACTGAATCCAAAGAGGTCTCTTCTACTAGCACCAACAATTCATCCAAGCCTGCAAATGACTAATGAGAGCACTCTTGCAGCGCGTCTCACAAGCCTCAGTTAGCGTAGAGGGAAAGACCATTGGCAAAATTGGGCCAGGTCTTGTTATTCTCATTGGAGCTGAGTCAAAAGACACCGAAGAAGACGTTCGATATCTCGCAGATAAGATCATAGGGCTTCGTATATTCTCCGATCCGGATGGAAAGTTCAATCTCTCTATACAAGACATCAGTGGTGAAATTCTAGTAGTCAGTCAGTTTACTCTCCTCGCTAATACAAGGAAAGGGCGTCGTCCCAGTTTTACCAGTGCCGCATCTCCTGAACTAGCGGAATCACTAATTGAAAAGTTCATTGAGTCAGTTCGTGCAAATGGATTGAAAGTTGAGACCGGGCAGTTTCAGCAGCACATGCTGGTTGAAATCCTAAACGATGGGCCAGTAACCATCTCTCTCGACAGCAATGAGAGGCATTCGCCACGAAAACACTCGACCTCCAAGTAGAGGCACGGCACCATACCCCCACTCTTTTTCACACATCCCAACAAAAGATTGACTATTCATCGTGCCACTGATAATATTGCTATTGGGAAGCATTTGCAATAAGCGTATAACCCACCGAGGAGGTCTTCCTATGATAACCGAAACGATAGGACAACGCATGACGGCACAAAGGAGATTGCTGTTGGATATTATCCGTAGTTCCAATGAGCACCTCGACGCTGACGAACTGTTTCGACAGGCTAAGGAAAAGGATCCACGCATCAGCCTTTCAACTGTTTATCGCAATCTCAGCCTGCTAAAAGATGTAGGACTTGTGGCTGAGAGGCGTTTTGGAAAGGATCATCACCACTATGAGATAAACGTAGCTCCTCATCATCACCACCTGGTCTGCGTAGAATGCGGGGAGGTATTTGAATTTGAAAGCCAATTCACGGAAAAAATGAAATCCGCAGTAGAAGAAGCCAGCCAGTATGCGATAACCAATATAGAAATAAATATGCAGGGGCATTGTCGAGATTGCCTGGAGAAAAGTAGTCAATGACAGACAGGAAACAAATCACCATCGCGCAGATGGAAGCAGGACAAAGTGGAAGAGTAGTCAGTATTGGCAGTGGACGCGGTATGAAACGCGTTGAGGCCATGGGATTACGGCCCGGCAAGCGAGTTACCAAAATCAGTGGCATGTTCATGCGCGGCCCAATAACTATTAAAGTCGGGGGAACACAGTTAGCCCTTGGGTTCGGCATGGCCCAAAAGGTTATGGTCGAGGTAGCAGGTAAGTGAAGGTTCTCCTGGTGGGCAACCCCAATGTAGGAAAGAGCGCATTCTTTTCTCGGCTTACTGGCGTACGAGTTATTGCCTCAAACTACCCCGGTACTACAGTAGGTTTCACCAAAGGTTTTCTAAAAGTAGCTGATGATACCGGTGAGATAATTGACGTCCCCGGCACTTATACGCTGGAACCCACATGCAAAGCAGAAGAGGTCGCCGTAGAAATGCTCGGTGAAGGTGATGTGATCATCAATGTTTTGGATGCCACTAACTTAGAACGAAACCTCTTCCTGACCCTTCAGTTAGTAGAAAAAGGTATTCCCATGATCATCGCACTTAACATGTGGGATGATACCAAGCACCGGGGAATATCCATCGATGCTGAGAAGTTGGAAGAACTTCTCGGAATACCGGTAGTTCCCACAGTGGCGGTCAGCGGCGAAGGGATGAAGGAGGTCATCGACCGAATTCCTGAAGCAAGAATCCTGCCTTTGCCTGGCCGGACACACCCCGAAATGTGGATTGAAATAGGCCGAATTATAGAACAGGTACAAACTGTTATTCATCGCCACCACACACGGAGAGAGCGACTTAGCGATGCTTCCATCCACCCCCTGACCGGAATCCCTATTGCAGCTCTGGTACTCCTGGCATCATTTACGATTGTACGGTTGATCGGAGAAGGGTTAATCGGATATGTTTTCGAACCGTTGTTCGAACAATTGTGGCTTCCACTAATGACCAATCTAAGCGATGCATTGGGAGGAAGCGGCTTCTGGCATGATGTCCTGGTAGGAGAGTTGATTGATGGAGAATTGGACCTTGTTGAATCCTTTGGTATGCTGACAACCGGCTTATTTATTCCATTTGGTGCTGTTTTACCCTATGTTGTTGCTTTCTACCTGGTTTTGGGATTTTTAGAGGATCTCGGATACTTGCCAAGGATGGCAGTATTGATCGATAATCTTCTCCACCGCATGGGAATACACGGATATTCCATTATCCCTACGCTCCTTGGAATGGGATGCAATGTACCGGGAATTTTGGCCACGCGTATTCTGGAAAGCAAACGAGAGAGATTCATTGTAGCAACCCTTATCTCCATTGCAGTTCCGTGTGCAGCACTGCAAGCTATGGTAATTGGGCTGGTGGGAGATGAGGGAATTCAGTATGTTGCCATTGTCTACGGGACTCTGATTGTAGTTTGGATAGTAATTGGTTTGATATTAAATCGAATTGTCAAAGGTTTCACTCCTGAGCTTCTGATTGAAATACCTCCGTATCGGCTCCCTCCACTTCGAATCATGGCATCGAAGCTATGGATGAGGACCATCGGGTTTCTGAGAGAAGCTATTCCTGTGCTTATGGCCGGGATCTTCGTGATCACTGTTCTCTACGCGTTGAACGTATTTGACCGCATTGCCAGTGCTGCGAAACCGGTGGTGAGCGGTCTCTTCGGCTTACCTGAGGATGCAACTGCTGCAATTGTTATCGGGTTTCTACGCAAGGATATGGCTATCGGTATGTTGGGCGGACTCGACCTCACCTCTGGGCAACTGGTTGTAGGAAGTGTGGTTCTGGCCATGTTCTTCCCCTGTATTGCCAGTTTCGTGGTTCTTGGAAGAGAGTTGGGGTTGAAAGGACTTATGGGTGCGATTATCGTTATGCTGGTTGCTACGTTGATCGTCGGGAGCCTGTTAAACCTGATTCTGTAAGATCATCATGCAGTTGTCTCCACTCTCACAGTCTGCTATACTCTAGTCTTGTTAGGAAACAATCCTGTACCACATTTGGCCCCATCGTCTAGGGGACTAGGACGGCGCCCTTTCAAGGCGCAGACAGGGATTCGAATTCCCTTGGGGCCACCACTTTTCAATCGTAATACCCCCTGTTTTTTGACAGCACTACCATTATTTTGCTTAACAACCCGTTTTGAATTTTGTAGCTGGTTAGCTACGGTTTCCTGCTTAACAGATTGCTTAACACTTTTCATTTTATGCCCCCTTCTTAGTTTTTGGCTTTCTCTTTCTCTTGTAGTCAACACTGTCATCTTCAACAAGCCAGTCACGGCCTATTTTAATCCCCTGAATCTCTCCCTGACGAATCAATAGTCTCATATGAGAGTGGGACATTCCAAGTTTCTCAGCTAATTGTTTGCTTGTTATGTATGCCATTTCAGTGTCTAATATTATAATCGTATAAGATTATAATGTCAAGAGTGTATTGAATTGCCAAATAATGCGATGTGCAGTAGAATACCAGCAAGTTATGGTTATCTCAGCCGAAGGGATATTCCATACACTGTCAGCATTGTGGTTAGGAAAAACCAGAAAACGACAGGCTCTGCCTCTCAGACAGGAAAAGAACAACAATGGAAAAAACAAGGCTAAACTTGAATCTTAAAACTAGTATATACCGTATTATCGGGATTCTCGGTGGTTTGATGATTATCATCGGAGCTTTTCTTCCTTGGGCAGAAGCAAATGTATTTGACTATTCAGAAACAATGAATGGGATTGAAGGAACGGATGGCGTGATAGTATTGGTACTAGGAATCTGGATTATCATTGGTTCCTTAATAAACTTTAAAAAACCGCAAAGCCGGGCTTATGGGACTGGTGTTTTGGCGGTCGTCGCTCTTTTTCTGGGCGTGGTTGAATTCACCGATATCCGAGATGATGTAAAGCAACTTGAAAGTATGTTTGTGGAAGCATCTGTTGGAGAGGGTGTATATATGGTTATTGTGGGAGGAATCTTGGGATTATCAGCATTCATGAAAAACCCAGATTCTCATCACAAATAGGTTGATTCCCCTGACGTCCCCTTTGACAGCCCAGAGCCATCAGAACATGCCGTAATTCGAATCGAAAGCCTCTGTGTAGCTTCGGGCTTTAAGCAAAAAAGATGGGGTCTGTATGGTTGGTATAGTTAAAAGCACGAGAGGGGGAAGTACGTTGCGAAAAAGAAGGGAGGATTGTCTATTCAATATTAATTCTTTATTCCTCATCATAGTTCATGTCATCACTATCATCCTCATCCTCATAGTCCCCAAGAACAAGAGCCATATTAAAGTTCTCAAGCGACAACAGAAAGAGCCATCCAAACGGAATAGGAACGAGTATCAACCAAAACAGACTTCTCATCTTCTTGTGGAGATGCCACGCGAAAACACCGAATCCTATGAACACAATGAAGAGATAGCCCTCTGCCCCTAACAATAATAATGAATTGCTACCCAATACGACGAGGAAAGTGGTCCAGTTGAGGTGTCTGTCTGTCCAGCTTAGGTTTTTATGGGTCCAGCTCATAGCATATCTCCCGTGCCCACGATTTTACTCGCTTGTTAATCGGAAGTCTATCCCCTGTAATAGTTACTCGTATCTTGACGTATCAGACCTCTTTTTTGTAGCGGAATACTCATGATGATTCTCATGGCTATTATCCTTTTTGCGTAGTTAAACAGGTAAAAGAAAGTGTACTATGAACTTTCCTAATTATTCCGTATTTTTAGCATAACCCAAAACGCATCCAAGTCTTGTCTGATTTCTGTCATTTTCTGTCAGTCTTGGAGAAGTTTGATACAACGAAATGTCCTCATTTGTCGCCAATCTTTCAGTTCCTGAACTCTTGCCAAAATGTTGATATTTGTTGACAATCTTGAGGCATTTGCCATTACTAAAAATTCTATCATTTCCTATCAATCTTGAAGCTGTACTGAAGCTTAGTGAGTCTTGCTGAAATGTTATCATTTGTTATCATTTTTGATGCGGTTCTATCTCTTTACAAAATGTTGCGATTTGTTACCTTTTTCACACCATCCAAGGATTGCTACAAGCGCAATATACCCACATGTCTGGCTATTCCAGCCCATGAACCTTCCTCAGCTGCCTCTGTCTCTCTCCGTAGGCGATTGTATGTCTTCCAATGCATACCCTTGGGTTTTAATGGAAACGGGTCTAAAATGCCTGGGCTACCTCCAAGGCGAGTACGTATGTTTCGGGCTTTTCGTGCAAGACGGTCATATGTGGCTTCACGTTGCGACTCGTAAACCAGGTCATAGCAATGCCGACAGTAAAAGTATTTACCTGCTGCATACAGTTTACCCACCCTGCGATAACAGTTGGGGCAAACGAACCAGGGACGGCAACCACCAAAGTTACATCTGGTTGTTGTCAATCGGACCGTCTCCGACACCTCTTCCCAGTCATCACCCCATGACCTCCACTTATAGACTAAAACAATACTGTTTTCTCTAGCATGAACACCGATTTGACCTGTCTGCTCACCATTACGTGACCAAGAAACGGTTGACCATCTCCCTGGGGATAACATACCCTGACGCTTCATCCAGTTTAAATCCAAATATTTAAGTTCGTCGGTTGTATATTTTGAAGACCTATAGTAACGTCCAGAACCTGAACCACCCATTATATCCCTCCGTTTTTAACGAAATCATTAACAAAATATCACTATTTACGATTGCGTTATTGTCATTTTTGTCTGGGTTTTACCGTTGTTTTTGCAGATAAATACGTCAAAAAAGCCGTAATTCCCTGAAAAAGTGGTGAAAAAACAGGTGAGATTTAACATATACTAATACCCAAAATATCACCCAAAAACTCACCACCTCCAGCATTCCTTCAATTCCTTCATTCACCCATATTATGGGTGTTGAAGTGAAGTAAGTAATCCGTTAATGAGAGTATTTAACCCACTGATTCCTAACTCCACAAAAATTCCTTCATTCACCTCAACCCCTATAAAGGGGGTGAGTGAAGTAATTTCTTCCAAACTAAGCACTGGTTTCTTGTAAGCCATATAATCCCCTACTGGGTCTTCTAACCTTCCCCAACTGAGTTAATCCAGATAATGCTCTTTCGGATGTAGAAGCAGTAAATCCAGAATCCTGTAGTTTTACCAGTATGTCTTTGCGTTTCATTGGGCTTGGCTTTAGCATTTCAAGGATAGCTTGTTGAGCCTCTTTAATTGCGGTATAGCTTTCCTCTCCGGTTTGCTCGGTTACCTCAAAGCGGTCCTCTCCAATTTTCTTCATATGTAGTTCGTACTTCCCCCCATTCCACCTATTCTTTGCTATCTCCAGCTTTACTGTATCTTCATTCACGCAAACCAAATTCATAACAACATCAGCACTGGCAGGTCTGGCAGAAGCCCCTCTAGCTTTGTATGTACTACTTTCTTGCGCTCTCTTTCCTAAGTGATGAATGATTATGATGGATACCCCTGTCTGATTAACTAGCTTTCTAAGGACTTGCATATGACGATTTGCTTCTGCATTATCGTCTTCATTGTGTATATCAAATGCTTCATTGATGGTATCAACTATGATTAGCTCGAACCCATGAAACTGTACTATCTCAATTAACTCACGAATCCCACTTTCAATATTCATTGAATTGATAAAAGCTAATCCTTCGGGGCGGTTGTCATCGGAGATAAGGTTGAGTTTCTGCCTGCGCAGGATGTCAGGGGTTTCCAAATCAAGATAGAGTACCCTCAAAGGATTGGTAAATGGTATATCAAGAAAAGATGCGCCCCTTGCCCCACTGATTGCCAGATTGTATAAAAGAGTTGTTTTACTTGACCCTGCTTCACCACTTAAAAGATGTATTGACCCGGGAAAGAGGAAATCCCCCCATATTGACTGAATACTGTCTTGAACTGGTTCCATATCCTTGGCCCATAGAATTTTAGTTTCCATTGTGGGCTTCTTGCTTTCATCAGGATATTTGTAAGCTGAATCAACACACTTTTTAACTTCACTAATAGGAAACGGGGGATTACACTTCATACTCCAATCATCAAGAATACTGAAGGTTACGTCATAGGCCAAACCTTTGGCTTTGAAATGCCCTGCTAGTCTAAAACAGGTTCTATCTCTACTTCCTTGCTTAACACCTCTAAGTGCTTCTGCTACCCATCCATAGTCAGTATTGTGAGTTTGTTGTGTTGGTTGAATTAGTAATTTTGATAACCAATCTGGCAGTAAAGCTATTGGCGCTTTATCAGGAGGAGAAGATAATTCCCATTCGTATGAACCCCCGCTGATATGAACACTGGGAGGGGCAACGATGTACCCACCGTCACCCCTGACATCTATTCCAGTAAAGCCATTTAAATTGGTAGCATTTTTAACTTTGATACCATTCCCCGGATGTTTGAATATTAAATGACGACCTCCTCCCCCAGTTACAAGCTCAACTGTTTCCGGCAATTCACCATATTTACCCTGTAATTCAATCAGTGATTCATCTCCATTGTGTCGAGGGTCAATATCCAAAGCAACCAACCCCGATTGAATACCTGTAGCAATCCCTATGTTTGCATCAGGCCATTTCCCCAACCATTCCTTAATAGTTTTTTCAACGGTTGTGGCATCGTTTATCCCGTTTGCCGTCTTGGGGTGTTTGCCTTTGTTGCCACAGTTCGGGTTTCCACAAGTACAATTACCCTGACTTATTCCGTGCAATGGTAATACAGGCCAGTCTCTTTTGGCATAGTCTAAGGCTTTACTAATGGAGCCTGATTTCGAAGCTAATGTTTTTGTGTCAGAAACACTTGGTCTCATATTTATTACCTGCTATCTTCTCGATTATTTTTTGAACGTGGGATTTATTGAATAATTCGTAATTTGGGCA
>CAZWIP010000054.1:0-15279 GCA_964634125.1 uncultured Dehalococcoidia bacterium | reverse complement strand
ATAACTGATTTGGTAGGGAACTGTTAAAAGAGATATAATACTCTTATGTCTCATCCTGAAATCAGGCTCTGGCTGGAGCAACGGGAAGAAAGCCTTTCTCCTTTCGCAGCGAAAAGCAAGCTGGCACACAGAGACAGGGCTGAGGAACCATCACCGATGCGCAACGAGTTCCAGCGTGATCGTGATCGTATCGTTCATTCCAAAGCATTCCGTCGGCTCAAGCACAAGACCCAGGTGTTCATAGCCCCTCCGGGAGATCACTACGTTACCCGACTAACACACACGCTAGAAGTATCTCAAGTTGCACGCACCATCGCTCGGGCATTGAATCTAAACGAAGACCTAACCGAAGCCATCTCGATGGGGCATGATCTTGGACACACACCATTCGGGCATGTTGGAGAGGAGATTCTCAACGAGATATTCCCGGAAGGATTCAGGCACAACGAACAGAGCCTTCGAGTAGTTGAGGTTCTGGAAAAAGATGGACGAGGTCTCAACTTGACACGGGAAGTCAGGGAGGGTATACTGAAACACTCCAAACCTCGAGAGGGAATACTGGGAGAAAATTGGGATACATCCGATACGCTGGAAGGGCAAATTTGTAAGATAGCAGACTCAATTGCTTATGTGAATCACGATATCGGCGACGCCCTGAGAGCCGGTCTGATCACCACTGAGGACCTGCCCCGTATAGCGATTGCAGTGCTGGGCGATTCCCATTCGAAAAGAATCAATACCTTGGTTTACGACGTTATCAACTGCTCGTGGGCAGCAACTGGGCCAAGTTCGGGAGACGAGAAGTCAACTCCAGTGATTTCCCTGAGCCAAGCTGTTTTGAAAGCAATGAACACTTTGAGGGATTTCCTGTTCGAACAGGTATACGAGTCAAGCTCGATTGAGGAAGAATCTGAAAAGGGCAGGGAAACAGTTCGATCGCTGTATCACTACTTCACCAAGAATCCACACAGGATCCCAAGCGAAATACTAACAGATGGTGCGGAAATCGAGCGAGCGGCGGTGGACTACATCGCCGGTATGACCGACCTGTATGCTATTCGCACCGCTGAAGAGGTCTTTGAGTGAACTCCGTCGATGAAATAAAACAGCGGCTTGATATCGTTAATATGATATCTGAACATGTACAGCTAGATAAGGCCGGGCGAAACTTACGGGGGCTGTGCCCTTTCCATACAGAGAAAACACCTTCGTTCTTTGTGTTCCCGGAGAGACAGAGCTGGCACTGCTATGGCTGTGGATCTGGTGGAGACGTTATCTCATTTGTGATGAAAAAGGAGGTTCTGAGCTTCGGAGAAGCTTTGAAAACACTGGCCTCGAAGGCAGGTGTGTCTCTCCCTGAAAAGAAAACTAGAATTACTGAAGATAAAACCGTCAACAAATTGTACCAAATAAATGATGATGCAGCTAAATATTTTAATGAGCTTCTACTGAATTCTCCAGCAGCCGAAGGAGCACGGAAGTACGTGGAGGGCAGGCAACTTTCATCCGAGACCGTCACGCAATTCCGATTGGGGTTCAGCCTGGATTCATGGGAGAGCCTGAAACAGCACTTGCAAAAACAAGGGTACAACGAAGCTGATCTTGTAACTGCCGGACTCGCCATTGCCAAAGAGGACCGTACATATGACCGATTCCGGGGACGTCTCATGTTCCCAATATGCGATGCTAAAGGCCGAGTCTTGGGATTTGGGGCCCGCGCCCTCGACGATTCCATGCCAAAATATCTTAACTCTGCCGAAAGTTCGATTTTCAACAAGAGCAGCGTGCTCTGGGGTATTGATCGCGCCATGGGAGCTATCCGTAAGCAGGGAAAAGTCGTTATAGTTGAGGGATACATGGATGCCCTTACTGCTCATCAAAATGGATTTCACAACGTGGTTGCCTCAATGGGTACCGCTCTCACTGAAAAGCAGATCACCATGCTTAAAGGTTTGACCAGCCACATCTGTTTTTCACTAGATGCGGACGCTGCCGGTAATGCCGCAACATTGCGTGGAATTGAAGTATGCAGGAATACACTGGCAGAAGAATCAAAAGGAACAAAAAAGTGGTTGGGCGGGTCTACTCAGCTTGATACTGAGATAACTATCATCTCAATGCCAGAAGGCAAGGACCCTGATGAAGTGATTAGAGAGAATCCTGATAAGTGGCAACAGCTTGTAAATGATGCCCAACCACTAATGGATTATCTATTCAATGTCACAGCTAAAGGTTTTGATTTGTCCAGGCCGGAAGGGCAATCACAGCTCAGTAACGAACTACTGCCGCTCATTGCTGGAATGCAGGATAGCGCTGTGCGTGAGACTTATTTGACTAAACTATCCAAACTTACGGGATTAAATGACGATATTCTCAAGAAAAAAGCCGCAGACTACTTCCGTACAAAGACAACCAAAAGAAAGAATGACAAGAGCAGGGAACTCGGCCCATCTAGTTCTACCCGCCGAACAGGAGATCAACTGGAGGAGTATTTTCTTTTCTTATTAATCAAATACCCCTCTCTCAGAAGCGCGATAGAAAGCCTCACAATCGATTATCTCGAATGCAGTGAGAACAAAGAAATATTCTTTGCTTTGAAGGATGGGCAGCTTACAAATGATGAAGTTCGTCAAAGCCTTGTAGATTCTTTACATGATCATTTCAACTCCCTTGCGGAAAGGCAATTGCCACCGCTCGATAAAAGTGAACAGCACAAGGCACTAAAGGATTGTGTTCGTCTCCTGGAGAGAAGAAGGCTAAAATCCCAATACGTGTTTGAAGCCGAATCGGCGCTGGAGGACGGTGCGAACCCAGAAGAAAGTTCAGCAAGGTTGACAGAAATACAGCGTCAACATACAATTCTGGGTTGATGACGCCATAGATGGAGGAACAATGCAGGATTCCAAAAATAGTTTTGACAACCAGGATGAAGATTTAGTATCGAAAGAAGAAAAAAAGCTGGTCCCCTATTCAAAAAGCACCTTGGAAATCGACGACGATGACATGGATAGCAATGGTGTTGATGTTGGGCAACCTTCAGCAAACAAACCGGATTTGGAAGACAAGTCCGATGATGACTGGATTGATGCCGAGCTCACCAGTAGTGAAATTGAGGAGGAGGAAGAGGAGGAACTCGAGACTGTAGCGCCGGAAGTTGAGGGCCCGCTTTTAGAACTCGAAGAGATGATCGATGATCCGGTACGTATGTATCTCCGGGAAATGGGACAGGTGCCTCTCCTGCATTCCGATGACGAGAAAAAGTTGGCTCGCAAAATGGATGAGAGCAAACACCTTAAACGACTTGAGAAATTATGGCATGAAAGCAACGGAGTACCACCTTCAACCGTGCAAATTACGGTTATGATCCTTCAGGAATTAAGCCAGGTCCTGCCATTCCTTGGTATCCTGAAAAAGGAACTTGACCTTCCTGATGAAGCACAAATCTCAGAAGCACTCTATACCCCTACACTTGAGGATGCAATTCAAGGAGAGATCTCGCGTCAATTGATATCCAATATTGCTTCTGAGACAAATACCTCCCCCGATGATCTTACCGCAATACTGATAATCACATCATTGGATTGCCATCTGATTCCACAACACCTGATTCAGATTGTTGAAGAACAGGAACTGGTTCCTGAACTCACACATGCCGCTTCCGATCCCAGATTCCTTGCCGCGATTATTCCCATCGAACGCGAGATACGTAACCATCTCAAGAAAGTGAAAGACGAAGGTGAACAGTCGAAGCACCATCTGACTGAAGCCAATCTTCGCCTTGTGGTAAGCATTGCTAAAAAGTATGTGGGACGAGGAATGGCCCTTATGGATCTGGTCCAGGAAGGAAACATTGGTCTTATTCGAGCTGTGGAGAAGTTTGATTATCGACGGGGATATAAATTCAGCACCTACGCCACATGGTGGATCAGGCAGGCCATTACCAGGGCCATAGCAGACCAGGCTCGTACTATCAGGATTCCTGTACATATGGTTGAGACCATTAACAAACTTATACGCCTGAGCAGGAAACTGGCACAGGAATACGGACGAGAACCAACCAGCCGAGAGATCGCCAAAGAGATGGGTATCGCGCCAGAAAGGGTAGAAGAAGTATTTAAAATGACTCAGGAACCCATTTCCCTTGAAACACCCATCGGAGAGGATAAAGATAGCCATCTGAGCGACTTTATCCAAGACCACAAGGCAACGCCCGCTGAAGTAGCCTCTCATCTTTTACTCAAGGAACAGATCGAGGAGGTCCTGGAGGGACTCACCGAGCGCGAAAGGAAAGTGCTCCAACTAAGATTCGGTTTGGAGGACGGACGTAGCCGTACACTCGAAGAAGTTGGCCGTGAATTCGAAGTCACTCGAGAACGCATTCGCCAAATTGAAGCGAAAGCGCTCCGAAAACTCCGATATCCTACGCGTTCAACGAAACTGAGGGATTATTTGGAACAGTGACTAGCGCATCCGAGAGGAATGTGCTGCACCGCTCATAATCGGTTCATCTATGTAGATGTCACCGTTTCTGATCTTTATATTAAAACCACACTCAGGATTGGTACAAACCCACGCTTTATAATGGACAGCTGCCCCCTGTCCACCATAATCGGATAGGGGAACAAGATCCCCACTTTTGCACCTCTGACACTTGGGCAAGCTATTTTGATCCACGAATCCACCTCCACCAGAATAAGCGATATTTAGTATACTCGCAGTGACTTTTCACTGTCAAGATTGCGTATTGCTTGTAGCCAGCTAATTTGATAGTATTAACAATCGGGGACAATTTAAGATATTTCCCCAGTTCCTTGACTTTCCAATAGACTCAGTTTATACTAAAAATTTGTGAGCAAAAGTGTGGGCCCGGGTGGCGCAATGGTAGCGCAGCCGACTTGTAATCGGCAGGTTAGCGGGTTCGAATCCCCTTCCGGGCTTTTCCGTGGAGGGGTGGGTGAGCGGTTAATACCAGCAGACTGTAAATCTGCCGCCAGAAGGCTACGCAGGTTCGAATCCTGCCCCCTCCAGAGGCCCACATAGCTCAGTGGTAGAGCACGTTCTTGGTAAGAACGGGGTCGCCAGTTCAATCCTGGCTGTGGGCTCCAAATCGAATACAATAAACTAATAAATAATCTAAGGAGGCACCAAATATGGCGAAGGAAACCTTTGAGCGCAACAAACCACATGTCAATGTCGGCACGATCGGGCATGTCGATCATGGTAAAACAACTCTCACTGCTGCGATAACCAAAGTGTTGGCTGCCAACAATCCAAAGATTTCCTTTAGAGCATACGATAGCATTGACAATGCTCCTGAGGAAAAGGCTAGAGGTCTGACTATCGCGATTGCACACATTGAGTATGAAACTGAAAAGCGTCACTATGCTCATGTGGATTGCCCGGGTCATGCAGACTATATCAAAAACATGATTACTGGTGCAGCACAGATGGATGGAGCCATATTGGTGATTGCCGCGGAAGATGGCGCAATGCCACAAACACGGGAACATCTCCTCCTTGCACGCCAGGTGGAAGTTCCATCGATCGTTTGCGTACTGAACAAGATCGATATGGTTGATGATCCCGAACTGCTCGAAGTAACCGAGATGGAACTCAGGGAGGACATCTTGCCTAAGTATGAGTTCCCCTCAGATACTCCGATAATCCGCCTTAGTGCTCTCAAGGCTCTGGAATGCGGATGCGGCAAGCGGGAATGTGAATGGTGCGGCCCGATCTTGCAGTTAATGGATACGGTTGATGATTATATCCCGCTCCCTGAAAGACCGGTAGACAAGCCTTTCCTGATGCCTGTAGAAGATGTATTCAGCATCAAAGGCCGCGGTACCGTTGTAACCGGCAGAATTGAAAGAGGGAAAGTGAAGGTTGGTGAGGAAATTGAGATAGTCGGCCTGGGAGAGACCAGAAAAACAGTTGTAACCGGTATAGAGATGTTTCACAAGATGCTTGATGAAGGCCTGCCTGGTGATGCGGTGGGAACTCTCCTGCGCGGAGTTGAAAGAGACGATGTCGAGCGGGGAATGGTTCTTGCAAAGCCTGGGTCCATCAAGCCTCACACCGATTTCGACGGTGAAGTATACATTCTGAGCAAAGAAGAGGGTGGTCGACATACTCCGTTCTTCAGCGGATACAAGCCCCAGTTTTACATCCGAACAATGGATATCACTGGCGAATTAAATATGCCAGCTGGTGTCGAAATGGCTCTGCCCGGTGACAACGTACAAATGAAAATTAAACTGATCACACCGGTGGCGCTTGAGGAAGGCCTGCGATTTGCCATTAGAGAAGGTGGCAGGACTGTGGGTTCTGGAGTAATAACCAAAATCTCCGACTAAGAATTGTGATCAGAACAAAACAACAGAGTAAAAAATGGCAAAAAAGAAGGGTGAGGCCCGTATAACGATTCATCTTGCTTGCACGGAGTGTAAGGAAAGAACGTATACCACAAGTAAAAATAAAAGGAACGATCCTAGCCGGATAGAGCTCAACAAGTATTGCCCCCGTTGCCGTACACATGTTCAGCACCGCGAGATCAAATAAGGGAGCCAGCACTTGAACCGAATAGCCGAGGCAAGGGGAGTGGGGCGCATTTACCGGGCTATCAACAGTATTGTTGGTGAGTTGCGTAAAGTAGCGTGGCCTTCAAGAGAAGAGGCCGTGCGCCTGACTGCGATTGTGTTGGCAGTAACACTTGCAATAGCGCTGATACTCTGGGGATTTGATAGGGCTTTTACTGAGTTGGTGGATCTTATCCTGATAGACTAGTTTCCAATGGAAGAAAACAACGGGAAGAACTGGTACGTAATTCATACCTATTCAGGTTATGAGGAACGCACCAAGAGCAATCTGGAACACCGCATTGAATCCATGGATGTGGGAGACAAGATTTTTCAAGTGGTTGTTCCGACGGAAGATGAAATTGAAATCAAAGGTGGTGAGAGACGCACGGTATCCCGTAAGACGCTCCCTGGTTACATCCTGATTCAAATGAACCTGGATGAGCAAAGCTGGTATGTAGTTCGCAATACACCAGGGGTTACCGGGTTTGTAGCATCGGGAAACCGACCTATTCCGCTGGAAGAAGAAGAAGTTGAAAACATGCTGAATCGGATGAAGTCCGCTACACCAAAAGTAAAACTCGGCTTCTCTGAAGGTGAGAATGTCCGGATTCTGGATGGCCCGTTTGCTGAGTTTATTGGTACCGTGGACGAAATCAATCTCGAAAAGGGAAAGGTAAGGCTTATGGTTTCATTCTTCGGTCGGGAAACTCCTATTGACCTCGATCTCTCACAGGTGGAAAGAATATAATACGATGGCAAAGAAAAAGGTAATGACAGTTCTTAAAATCCAACTTCCCGCAGGTAATGCAACGCCTGCCCCGCCTGTAGGCCCATCGTTAGGTCAGCACGGCGTCAACATCATGGGCTTTTGTAAAGAGTATAACGAGCGTACCGCATCGATGGCTGGTCAGATCATCCCGGCTGAGATTACCGTTTATCAAGATCGCTCCTTCACGTTCATTACAAAGACCCCTCCAGTAGCTGATATGATAAGGAAAGCTATTGGAATAGAAAAGGGAAGCGAAACTGCCAAGCTCAAAATGGTGGGAAAGATAGATAAAGGCAAGGTTAAAGAAATTGCTGAGATAAAAATGAAAGATCTCAATGCCGTTGATACTGAAGGCGCTATGCGTATTGTAGAAGGCACGGCTCGAAGTATGGGAATTGAAGTAACCGAGTAGGTAGAGTAGGGAAAAGAAAGATGGCAATACATGGAAAGAAGTATCAGGACGCAGCCAAATTGGTGGATAAAGATAGACTCTATACCCCCCAGGAAGCAGTTGAACTAGCCAAGAAAACCACATTCGCCAAATTCGATGAATCAGTGGAACTTCACTTCCGTCTTGGTGTAAATCCCCGGCATGCAGATCAGCAGGTGCGTGGCGTAGCTCCTTTGCCACACGGTTTGGGTAAACCAATACGAGTTTTGGTTTTTACCCAAGGAGATGGTGAACGGATTGCTAAAGAAGCTGGAGCAGATCATGTCGGCGCCGACGATCTCGCCAAACAGATAGAAGGCGGATGGATGGAATTTGATGTAGCTATCGCTACGCCAGACATGATGCCCAAAATCGGAAAGCTGGGAAAGATATTAGGCCGCCGCGGACTCATGCCTAATCCCAAATCCGGGACTATTGCAAATGCTGATGATTTGCCCAAGGTTATTAACGAGGTTCGCCAGGGCCGGATAGAGTTCAAACTGGATAGGACAGCTCTTATCCATCTTCCCATCGGCAAAGTCAGTTTCCCAGACGAGAAACTTGTAGATAACCTCTCTTCAGTGATCGAAGCAGTCTTAGCAGCAAGACCCAGTGGCGCTAAGGGACAATACATACGAAGCGTAGCTATCGCGACATCGATGGGACCCGGCATCAGGCTGGACATTCGATCAATAGCTGGATAGATTGACTTTCATTCTGGAGGATAAGCTAGAAAGAGATCAAAGTAAATAACAGGTAATACCTGAGACAGTAGGTGCTGAAAAGCTTAAACTTGTGCCTGCCGAGGTAATCCTAATTTATCCCGTTCCCCAAAAAACGTTGGGGTAGGTCAACGCGGTTTATTGGGAGTCCTTGAGCAAAAGCACAAGGACTCTTTTTTGTAATGGACATAGAAGAGCACTCTACTAAAAGGGGAAGCGACTATGGTAAGAAAAGAAACGAAACCTGAAATTGTCGATTGGGTAAGCGAGAAGCTCGGTCGGGCCGAAATAGTTATTGCCACAGACTACAGGGGTCTCACTGTTGCACAGATGACTGAACTGAGACGCAAGCTTCGCGAGCAGAATATTGAATACCACGTAATTAAGAACACGCTGGCCGGATTTGCGGCCAAAGCAACCGAAAAGCCTGCACTTTCAGAGTTTCTTGAAGGGCCAACAGCCATAGCTTTTGGATATGATGACGTCATTCAGCCAGCTAAGGTGCTTCAGGATTTCCTGCGTTCTTCGGAAACGACTCTCTCTATAAAAGGTGGATTGTTAGGCGATAAACCGCTTACACCAGAGGAAATCACTGCCTTAGCCAAGCTCCCTCCGAAAGAAGAATTAATTGGCAAGGTCGTGGGACTGGTTCAATCACCGCTTTATGGATTGGTAAACGTATTAAATGGTAATCTGCGAGGTCTTGTTGGAGTATTGCAAGCCCGTGTAAATCAAATGGAACAAGGAGGATAAAATGACAGATGATCAGAATGTTGAACAAGAAGAGGCTCCAGTAACTGAAACTGCTGAAACGCAAGCAGAAGAAAAGCAAACAGAGGAAATGCAAGCGGAAGAAAAGCAAGTGGAAGAAAAGCCTGCCAAGAAGAAATCCAGCGCTGGATCAGCAAAAAAATCAGGGGGAATGAGTAAAGACGAACTCATCGACTCTATCAAACAGATGACCGTGATGGAATTAGCCGATCTGGTCAAAGCACTTGAAGAAGAGTTTGGTGTAAGTGCAGCCGCCCCGGTTGCTGTAGCCGCTGCTGGAGCTGCGCCTGCAGCTGGTGAGGAAGCAGGCGGCGGAGAGGAACAAACAGAGTTCAACGTCATGCTTACCAGCTTTGGCGAGAGCAAGATCAACGTTATCAAGGCAGTCCGTGAGGTTGCAGGTCTCGGACTGAAAGAAGCCAAGGAATTAGTTGAAAGCGCACCCAAGGCAGTCAAGGAAGGTGTATCAAAAGAGGAAGCCGCTGTAGTGAAGGAGAAATTAGAAGCGGCAGGCGCCACTATCGAGATCAAGTAGAAACAAACAGACTATAATAAACCATCGATGACTTGGATAACCATCTGGTTTTTCTCTATATCGATGGATTTAATAACATCATCAATAGCCGGTATGAGGATATCACCATCCGAACCGCGTATTACGTAGACATCATTGCTACCGGTGGGCAGAACATCTATTATCCTGCCCACCGGTTCTCCATGCATATCGAATACCTCAAGACCTAACATCTGAAAACGGTAGTGCTCACCTCTTGGCAAATCGTGAACTTGGGCAATAGGTATCTCGAGGTCCAGCCCTCTCAACTGCGATGCCGCTTCAATGTTATCAATGCCGTCAAGTTTTAATACAAGACGATCCTTATGGGGACGGTTTCTTTCAATGATCAGAGGATGACCATCTACAAACACTCGATTTCCGGGTGCAAACCGATCGGGAAAATCAGTAAGAATTTCAATCTTGATTTCCCCTTTTGTGCCCAACTGACTTATGACATGGCCCACAACTATGTACTCCAAGTTGTGGGCCTCTTCTTCCGATTCTCGCTTCGGCACAGTTTATGTAGGGGTTCTGGGGATTTCTATCGCTTTTTATTCTAGACGATTTCCAATGAGGCACGGACATTACGTTGCACTGCCGCAATTCTCAACAGTGTTCGAATCGCTTTAGCCGTTTGCCCCTGTTTGCCTATTACCTTTCCCTTGTCTTCTTGAGCTACCTCAAGTTTGAGAATTACCCCTTCATCCGTAGGTTCCTCAGTAATTCTCACTTCATCCGGATTGTCTACTATAGCCCTGGCAATGTACTCGACGAGTTCTTTCATTACTTCTTCTCCGACTCGAATTTGTCCAAAACGCCTTGCTTTTGTAGCAGGCTAGTGACCGTTGGAGATGACTTGGCTCCTTCTTTGAGCCACTTTAAAGCCTTGTCTTCGTCTATCACCACCGTTGGTGGATCTGTTAGAGTATCATAGTGCCCAATGATCTCAAGAAAAGCCCCATCACGCGGCGCTCGTGAATCCGCTGCCACTATTCGATAGCTTGGCCTCTTTTTTCTGCCTGTTCGTTGAAGTCGTAGTCTAACCATTTATTCCTAAGTATCCTTTCTCTAGTTGCCCGTAGGCTCCAATATTATCCTGGCATCCACCGCCACCACTCCATCGGCATTGGCAAGTACAGGATTAAGGTCAAGTTCCTTAATCTCCGGCGTCCGCTCCACAAAACCGGATAGCTTTATTAATGTATCCTCCAAAGCAGCTATGTTCGCCGGCGCTTGTCCCCGATATCCTCGGAGCACTGGATATGCCTTGATTTCCTCTATCATTTGCTTTGCATCTCTTCGCACTATCGGAACAATGCGGAAAGACACATCGCTTAGTACTTCAACAAAAACGCCACCGAGACCAAACATGAGTACCGGCCCAAATTGTGCATCTTTGGACATACCCATGATCACTTCGGTCCCGGGGTTTGCCATTCTCTGTACAGACACCCCGTGCACCTTTGCCTCAGGGGCATTCTGTTTAACATTGGCCATGATCCCCGCATAGGCTCTACCAACCTGTGCGGCATTCTCAATGCCAAGCTTCACTCCACCACTATCGCTTTTGTGAATAACTTCTGGAGAGACTACCTTAAGTGCCACCGGGAAGCCCATTTTCTTGGCTATTTGAATCGCCTCTTTTTTTGTCCGGGCTAACTCGGTTTCGACAACCTCGATATCCTCCTCACTGATTATCCGTTTAGATTCGATTTCTGTCAAGGTTGTCCGGCCATCTCTCCTTGCAGCGCTAATAGTCTCTTCTTTTGTTCCCACTATTCAGATCGCCTTACCACTGCACAAACATGGGCATAACCACTTGTACCCAATCGCCATCTCCAACAGGACGGAAAACTCCAGGACTTGATGGTGTGGTGACCTCTAGAGCCACCTGCTCATCCTCAAGAATGGTAAATATATCCATTAAATACTTGCTATTGAATGCGATTTTGGCTTCTTGCCCCTCTATTTCGGCATCGATAACCCCTTCATTGTCACCGACTTCCTCAGCCCGGGCACGGATTTCGATCCCTTCACCCGGTTTTATTTCCAGTTTTACGATACCGCTTCCATCTCGAGCAAAGACCGAGGCGCTTTTAATAGCCCGGAGGAATTCTGCAACATTGATAACCGCCCGAGTGGTATGACTCTGGGGTATAAGCTGGTTGTAATCCGGGAAATTGCCTTGGATCAACTGCGAGACTATCTCAACATCTTTAAGACGGAAAAGAATCTGGCTTCTCTGTGGATTAATGGTTATCTCAACAGGGTCCCCCTGATCCCTGAGCAGTCGGTCCAGCTCTCTCAAAGACCGTGCCGGGATGATGACCCCAGCTTCCTCCCCAGCGGGTGAAATCAAACCCAGGGTATGTACGGCTAACCTGAAACCATCGGCAGCAGCCAGAATCAGTTTGTCGCCGGAAAACTGCGCGTAGCCGCCAGTAAGCACTGGCCTGGAGTCATCGACCGCAGCGGCAAAGACCATCTGGCTGATGGCGATTCTCAGTGCGCGAGGGTCAACTTTCGTAGTGATGCCATCCCCAATCTTGGGGATTGGAGGAAATTCATCGGACTTCTGCCCACTGATGCGAGCCTCAGATTTAGCACACTTGATTTCCATAGTCTGAGTTTGAGGAGCAACTTTTATTTCTATATCTTCGCTGGGCAGTGAATTTACAAAATCGGTCAGCAATCCCGATGGGATAGCAATAGCTCCTTCTTCCTCGATTTGAGTTCCGATCCAGCAGTTAATAGCTATCTCAAGGTTTGTAGCAGTTAACCTGAGACGCGAATCGTCTGTACTAATAAGAACATGGTTGGTAATCGGAAGAGTTGTCCGCGTAGCCACTGCTCTCCCAACAATACCTAATCCTCTACTTAATCGCTCCTGTTTGCATGATACCTGCATCAACTCATCCTCCGGACGTAGTGAAAGGTAGTATACCGAAAACTGCTATAAAACTCAAGCATTTTCACGAGTTAGCTTAATTGCCATGACTTGTACAAATCATCTCTCCTGTCCTCAAGAACAGGCATGCTGGCACGAATGGAGTTTACAGTTTCCAAAGTGACTTCACCAATTAAGAGCTCTTCGCGATCTTCCGAACCAGAAACCACTGAAATTCCATATGGATCAACTATGCAACTCGATCCACAAAATGTAAGAGGCCCATCAGTACCAACACGATTAGCCGCAACAACGTAGGATTGGTTCTCTATGGCTCGAGCAGTGGTAAGTGTTTTCCAATGGTTCTGCCTTGGTAATGGCCAGGCAGAACATACGATGAGCGCAACAGTCCCCTCACCAGTAAGATATCGACTCAACTCAGGGAACCTGATGTCATAGCAAATCAGCAAACCGCATTTCATATCACCAATCTGCACCATCTCTGGTGAATCGCCAGCCATGATGTACTGATTCTCGTTCACTTGATCCAATGAGAGCAGATGCATCTTTCGGTATTTTCCGATCAATTCACCCGATGGATTGAACACGGCAACCGAATTATATATTTTGTTCTCCTCACGTTCAGAGAGACCGCATATCAAGTATATCTCGGAACCCGCAGCAGCACGTTGCGCGGTCAAGAAAGGGGAATCTTTCCAAGATGAGGCAACCTCTCGTACCGTCCGCATCTCATAACCGGTATCCATCATCTCCGGGAAAACGATCAGATCACAGCTTTCTTCTTTTGCTCGCACCGCAAATGAGGTAATTTTGGAACAGTTCAAGTCAATTTCACCCACAGTACAATCCAGTTGTGCCATCGCAATCTTCATTTACATCCCCCTGACCCGGACGAGCCTTAACCAATGCGGCTTACTCCGGGAAATTCCAATTACCAAATCCCAATTTCCAGATAGGCCCCAATGTTCCAAGCTCTAATAACGATTATTGTTTTGATCATTGGAATTTCGAATTTGTGATTTCAACTTCGTGCTGTTTTGAACGGAACTTGCTTTGTAAGAGACTATGCACTTATCTTCAGTCACCAACCAGATGAATGATCGTCATCCCGCCAACAATCATCGCAATGGCCATAAACCGAAGTATCATCGTCCGTTTTTCCATTTGCTTCTCTAATAATACTCCAGAAGAAATCCGACTTAAAATGGCAGCATACACAAATACAAAGACTGGTTGAGCTCCGGCAATAGCTGAGACCAATGACACCGGCCCCCTCGCAATAGACCAGAATAGCAGAATCGCCGCAACAGGCGCCATGATTTCATTGAATGTAAGAAGCGTCATTGTTGACCGCGGTCGCTGCAAATTGCAAAGCTGCTTAAGCACGGCTGGACGAAGGGCCACCATCAACAAACAAGCCCCTAGAGTGAGCGAGCCAATAGCATACATATTTAAAGCAGCGCACATATCACTCGATATGAATGAGATATCCTCGGCGACCAGGACGAAATCCTCCAGAGCATGTTTGCTGGTAAGATTAGCAACTGCCAGACAAAAAGCAGCAATAAAGGGCAATACTAGAAGCCATCTTAACCTCTTTCCCGAACTTTGCGATCCTCTTCTTCTGGAAATGAGGATAGCTCCCGATACCGTCATAAAGATTGCCAGCCATTCCAACCCGGCTAGTGTCTCATCCAGCAATGGTACCGCCATGATAGCTACCAGCACAGGATGTATGTTAACAACAGGAATTACGCGGGAGACCTCCTCCGTCCGCATGACATACAGGAACAGCAGTATTCCAACCGCTCGAATGATCCCTGAACCCACAGCTACAAGAACCGGTGAGTTTCCGGTACCTTCAGGTATGGGAATAACAACCAGTGCAATTACTCCAAAAACAATGGCAATAACCGCTACCGGAAGAAGAAATGCTTTGAGGCTCGGCAGTCTCCTGGTAATTAAATGGCTATCGATTACATTGACAGCTGCCAGCATAGCAGCGGCAAGCACAGCAGAATCGACCCAGTTCAAAATTCAATTCCTGTTTTCACCAAATTCACCTGAGGTATAGCTTACACTACAGAAAAGAAGATTCAAAGGTTCCGCATCAACCAGGGAGATCAGACATAAAAAAGTAGATAATTGTAGAAGGTATGCCACCAGAATATAGTGGTGGTTATGGGTCTGAAGTGGTTAGAATACGTTGCAAAAACGGAAAATGGTGCACGAAAATATCTCTTAAAATCATGTTGGAAAAACTACCGTCGTTTCTGCCACCGATGCCGGTCTCGAAAAGTGTATCGGATTAGGCGGGATCGCTATCGTTGCCAGCATTGCCATTATGAATTCTCAGACTTTGCTGGACGATGGGTAAACTCTTTGAACACCTCTCCAAAAGTCTATCACTCTTTTCAAGTGTCCGCTTCCATTAAAACACTTCACTAGGGCATGTGATGCTCAATTTTGGGGGTTGCATCGGTGAATCGATGGGAGTATAATGAGCGCACCTCTTTCTCCCGGAGGTGTTTGAGTGAAGGCAACT
>CAZWIP010000053.1:0-15290 GCA_964634125.1 uncultured Dehalococcoidia bacterium | reverse complement strand
AACCTCCGTGGTCGTTGTTAAGCGGCTGGCAGCTCCGGGGAAAATGGTATTGACTGTTATGCTTTTTCTTCCCAAGTCACGGGCGGCACAGCGGGTCATTCCCAGAATACCGGTTTTGGCGGTACCATAATTGACCTGTCCCACGTTCCCGAGAGCAACGCGGGAGGACATGTTGATGATCCTGCCATAGCCATTATCTCTCATCAGGGTACCGGCACGGCGCAGGCAGTAGAAGTACCCGTAAATGAAGACCTTCATAATATCGTCGTATTCCTCATCGGACATCTTCCAGAGCATACGGTCTTTTAAGAAACCGGCATTGTTGACCAGAATATCGATCTTGCCGAAATTCTCTACCGCGGCATTGATCATGTTTTCGGCCTGTTCCTTGATGGAGATATCGGCAGCAACCGCGACAGCTTTTTGGCCCAGCGCCTCAATCTCAGAGACAACTTCCTTGCATTTATCCACATTGCGTGCACTGACGATGATGTCAGCGCCTTCTTTGGCCATATCGATGGCCAGAGCCCGGCCAATTCCCATACTGGAACCGGAAATGACGGCCACTCGGCCCTTTAGTCTGTTACCCATTATTAAAAACTCCTTTGTTATAAATTCAGCCACTAAGGCTCTAAGGCACCAAGCTTTTAAAATTAAGAAGACTTTCTATATTCTTCGTGTCTTCGTGCCTTAGTGGCAATTATTACATCAGTTGGCCGCCATCCACATTGAGTGTCTGCCCTGTGATATGGCTGGCAAAATCAGAGGCAAGGAAGGCAACCACGTTGGCCACTTCTTCGGGTTCACCAATGCGGCCCAGGATAATCTCTTTGCGGGATTTCTCCTTGGCTTCCTCGTCCATCGCCTGAACCATTTCGGTGGCGATAAGACCGGGAGCAACCACGTTACAATTAATATTCTTATTGCCCAAATCACGAGCCATGGTCTTGGTGAAAGCTATGATTCCACCTTTGGCTGCAGTGTAGTTGGATTGGCCGAACTTGCCGCGCAGTCCGTTGATGGAAGCGATATTCACGATTTTACCGTATTGTTTCTCACGGAAAACGGGTACTGCCGCACGGCAGTAATTGAAATATCCTTTGAGATTGACATCGAGAACCTGATCCCACTGTTCCTCGGTCATCTTCCAAATAACGCCATCTTTATTGATCCCGGCGTTGCAGACCAGGATATCCAGTGTTCCCAATTTTTCAACTACCTCGTCAACCATCTTTTGAGCATCGGCAAAGCTGGATACATCTGCCTGAACAACCAGGCACTTGCGTCCCATGCCCTCGATCTGAGCAGCGACTTCCTTAGCCGCGTCTGCGCTCTTCGAGTAATTGATTGCTACATCAGCGCCGCACTCAGCCAGTTTAAGAGCGATGGCTCGCCCAATACCCCGGCTGGAACCGGTGACGATGGCTACTTTTCCTTCAACGAGTTTTCCTAATGTTGCCATTTTAAAGCCTCCTTTGTTTTATCAACCCCCTCAATCCCCCATTCTTGGGGGAAGAAGAGGAGCGGGGGACACCCCCGCAAACCCCCGGCAGGAAAATTCCTGCACTTTTCATTCGTTCGCCCTGAGTTTGTCGAAGGGTGAACATTAACCCGCTCGTACTTCGACTGGACTCAGTACGAACGGACTTAACAATCTATCTCCCAACGATCATAACACTGGAAACATTGGCCGCGGGAACGCCGCCCATGTTGTGCGTCAAACCGATTTTCGGATCCTTGATCTGGCGTTCTTGTGTCTGGGCCTTGCCCTGAAGCTGCTTATAGATTTCGTACATCATGCGCAATCCCGAAGCGCCGATGGGATGGCCAAAGCACTTCAGTCCGCCATCGGGCTGAACCGGGAGTCCTCCATCCAGATCGAAGAATCCTGATTCGATATCCTCTCGCACTCTACCGCGAGGGCTGAACTGCAGATCTTCCATAGTTACTGCTTCGGTAATCGAGAAGCAGTCGTGCACTTCCGCTACGCTGATTTCTTCGCGGGGATTGGTAATCCCGGCTTCTTTATATGCCTTCTGTGCTATACGAACAGTGGTTTCGATATGAGCGTTATCCCAGTTGTTGTACATCATCTCTTCACCGGAACTGATGCCGATTTGCATCGCCTTCACATATATGGGATCAGCCTGGAAATTCTTGGCATCTTCCGCTCGGCAAACGATGGCGCAAGCCGCGCCATCACTGACACCGCAACAGTCGAACAATCCCAGAGGCCACGCGATAATCGGGGCCTTCATGATTTGCTCGATAGATACCGCTTTGCGAAGGTGCGCCTTAGGGCTGAATTCGGCATTCTTGTGGCTCTTGTATGAGACGTAAGCAATCATGTGCTTACCCTCTTCAGCAGTGAGCCCATACTGAGCAAAATACTTGGTAGCCACCATGGCGAATCCGCCGGGTGCCGTTCGGTTCGGGTTGACGAAGCGGCTCTTGGTTCCCAGCAGGGACATGATAGCTGCCTGAGGCAAACCGCCATAGCCGCAGTCCTTGAGCTTTTCAACACCCATTGCCAGACCAATATCAATAGCACCAGAAGCAACGGCATAACACGCAGCACGCAACGATTCTGATCCGCTGGCACAGGCATTTTCCACGCGAGTAACCGGGATGTAAGGGAGCTTCAGCGCCTGTGACATCAAGAGGGCAGTTTTGCCAACATTCACTTCATCAAAGTAATGCCCCATCCAGGCAGCATCGATGGACTTCTTTTCAACGCCAGCATCACCAAGGCATTCCTGAAAAGCTTCCACCATCAAATCTTCGCCGGCTTTGTCCCAGTGCTCGCCAAATTTGGTACAGCCCATTCCTATAATTGCAACTTTATCTTTAATTCCATCAGCCATTTTCGTTTGTCCTCCTGTTAGTCGAGTACAGGGATTGCCTTCCAGAAATATGCGGAAAGCCCTCGCCATTTATCGTGATATTTGCGGCGGAAGGACATTTCCATCTCCATGCCAACTTCAAGATTATCCGGATCGCAATCGGAGATATCAAACCAGAATTTTCCACCGCCTTCCCACTCGATGACGCCGTATACCTGTGGCGGGTTGAAAGTGAAAGCAAGGCTATCGACAGTGTAGGTAAAGAGTTTCCCTTTCTTATCGGAGAAGCGGTACCACTCTCCCTCATCAATAGCGCCGCAATCTGGGTTCACGCATACCTTCTGGAAAGGATACTGCGGAGTGCCGCACTTCTTACACTTGGAACCGCAGAGCGCCATGATCTCTTTTCGCTCTCTCCACAATCGGGCAACCTGAGTGGGAGCGGCATCAAGTTCTTCACCCCGAATACCGGTCTCGACAGGCAGTACTTCGCGGAAGACGAGGTACTGGTTGTAGTTGGTGATTTCACGTTTGGTTTCCAGCATTTTTGATACTGTCTTGGCCGGAGTGAAACCGGTGATGGCCTCGGTGGCCTCGATGAGAATCGCATCCGCGCCGTTTCCGTAACTTAAGACCAGGATTTTGTCTCCCGGCTTGGCTTCGTCTAAAGCCGCCGCAAGCATGAGTGGTGACTGGGCATTGCCGCAATCGCCAACCATATCGAACACAGGAGTCTGCACCTGCTCATCGGCCAGTTTCAGTTTTTTGGCTACTACTTTGGCAGCCCGGGCATTGATAGCCGGAATGATGACTTTCGATATACCATCGATTTCCATACCGCTCTGCTTGAGCATACCTTTAGCTGCTTCAACCAAATGAGGAATATAGCCTTCATCCGTTATCCAGCGGGCTTCCCAGAAGTGACCGTAGTCATCTGTATCCCCCTCCCAGTGACCCATAAAGTCGTAGGAAACCGAATACGAACCTGTAATCTCAGCGATCACGCCATCGTTTCCAATGAGGAAAGCGGTACTGGCATCACCGTAGTTTTGTTCATCACCGCTGCCGGGTTTCCCGGTGCGGGAATCCGAGGCACAGGCCAGAACGTTATTGAGTGATTCGGCCTTAACTGCATCGTAAGCAGCTATCACTGCGGCAATTCCAACCTTGGTGGAACCGGAGAAATCGGCCGAGCGGATGTTGCCTTCCATGTCCAGCGCTGAGGCAACTGTTCCGGCTGCCTGCCTTTCGACGGCGGGAGAACTGATAGTGGCCAAGTACACACCATCGACCTTGCCCCGATCCACATTCTTGAGACAGTGGATACCGGCCGTTACTGCCATAGTGACAGTGTCTTCATCGTAGTTGCAGATGGCCTTTTCGCCCTTGACATTGGTGGCTGCGTCCAGCCAGCCCATCGCGCTGAAAATGGTCTTGCGGTTTATGCGGTGGTATGGGACATATGCTCCGTATGAAATAATTCCTGCCATTTAACCCCCTACTTGTCTTTTAGATTCAAAACATAAGGACCCGCCTTTGAGCCCTTTTTAAGATATAGGTGCTCGGTTTAGGCACCAAATAATTATTATACCGTTTTAGCCTCCTGTGGACAATAGTACAAGCGAATTATGGAACATTGTGTGGTCGTGGAAAACGAAAAAGGGCACTCTTTTTGAAGAGTGCCCTTTTGAGCAAGTAAATGTTGGTAGATAATCAACAGGAATTTGCTTTGTTATGGGCAGGCGATATTCCGATGGTCACCATCCCAACAGTGCCAGCCATCGTCACCGAAACGTTTCTGATCTTTCACACGCCCTTCCTGACTTTTACTGTGCCATTCGATATAGGTATGATTATCCTGGCCTTTGTTATAAATATCCCAGAAGGAGTCATACGGAGTCTGGTTAGTGGTCTCAACAGAAATATAGCCTCCATTCTCCGGACCGCCAGGAACGATGTTGGTATATTTTATATCTCCAGTACCGTCAGCGATGTTTCGATGCCAATCGATTTGCAGCAAGTCATTTTGCTTGGTTGGGCTTTCTTTCAAAATCCAGAATCCTTCCGTGCCGGGTCGATCGGATTCTCCATAGTACCAGAGGAAATCCGTATATACTCCCGCTTTGGTAACGTACATTTCCCAACGGACACCATCATCGATATATATTCCGTGAAGCTCAGCGGTGTGTTTGACACCTGCAACCCGGACGTCGTATGACCATATCCATGAGCCATCATCTTGTTGGTACGGAATATTATGGAAAGATGCCACAAATGCTGCCACTGGTATTGCTAGGCCCACTACTGCAACAATAGTCCAGAAACCGACATTGAAAGCCGCATGATTCCAGTATGAGTTATCTCCCCAGGCAGCCGTGGTGAAGGGGGATGTTGTGTCATTTGCCGGTGTGAAGGAAGCAAATTGTATTTGCTGTTCGGTGGTGGGTAAGATAGACGACACATCATTTGATTTGGTGAAAGAGTCGAAATCGATCAGGAATGATGGCGGAAGTGGGGGGGGCTCATTTGGAATAGTTGATGTCGGCGTCGGAGATGCCGTGGGTGTGGCTGTAGCCGTGGGTGTATCTGTAGCCGTAGGTGTATCTGTAGCCGTAGGTGTATCTGTAGCCGTGGGTGTATCTGTAGTGCCAGGTATTGCTGCAGTCGCAGTTGGTGTTGGTTCTACTGTTTCATCGGACGTAGCTGTAGTGGTTGGTGATGGTTGGGTTGGTATGGCTTCAGTTGTCTCTTCCGCATTACATCCAATCATCAATAGTGACAGCATGGCAATAATGAGGAGAACATGTATCCAGAGTTTGTTGTTCAAGTTTATCATGGCTAACCGCCCTTTTCTGATAAATGAAGTGTACAATAGCTACAAATCTAATAGCAAGCAAAAATCGATGACATTGCGATGACAATATGGTATCGAAAGTGACGGCCAAAATTTTCTGGTAAACTGTGAGATTTGGTTGTAAAGTAATAGTTGCAACAGGAAAGAGATTATGATGGATAGGGAATATGATGTTGCAGTAGTCGGTGCCGGAGTGGGTGGATTATGCGCAGCGGCGCTGCTATCACATTGGGGATACAAAACCCTGGTTGTCGAAAGTACGGACCGTCTGGGTGGGCGATGCTCAACTCAAGAAATAGAAGGGTTTAAGCTATCGACTGGGGCTGTTGCTCTTCATCGTGGTGGTGTTTTTGAAGAGATTTACCGAGAGGTTGGCGCTGAACTTGATTTGATTGATATGCCCCATCAGTTTTATCGAGTTGGAAGCATTGAGGGGAAGAATTACAAAATACCAGCTAAAGGAGCGATACCAGCACTGCTGGGTATTGCCAATAGCTTGGAAACGAACCGAGCGAAGTTGCTGGGACATATGGCCAAAGAGGTGGCTGTTGGGAAAGTCATGAATTTTTTTGGGCGTGGAGTTCGTGGTGAAGAAAAAGCGGACGACATCACATTTCGGGATTGGCTAGCAAAATATACAGAAAACGAAATGGCACACAAGACCTTCGATTCCATGGTGTGCAACGTGACCAGCTATCATACCTATGAAGTCACGGCATCTGAGATGTTTGCGCTTTTTGCTGGTATGGGAAGGTTTTCTGCCTTGGGGATCTCTCCTCATGGTAATGAAGAAAACATGAAATCGCTGGCAACAGTCATCGAGAAAAATGGAGGTGATGTTTGGGTCGGTTGCCCGGCTAAGCGGATCATTGTGAAAAATGGTGTAGCAAAGGGGATTATAATTGAGAAAAATGGCGTAGAAATCGAAATACCCAGCCGAGTAGTGATCAGCAATGTAGGTCCAAAGAACACAGTCCAACTGGTTGGTGAAGATATCTTTGCAAAAGATTATCTGGGCCTTGTGAGTAAGCTCAATCCCGTCGGAATGATTCTGGTGCATGTTGCCAGTGATAAGCCACTTTGTTTGGAGGATGGCGAATTGGGAGGCGCTTTACTAATTGGATTGCGCAGATTGACATCCGCATTTCCTTTGACCAATTTCTCGCGCGATGTTGCTCCGTTGGGTAAGCATTTGCTTTACTGTGTGGGATCGCCGCCATCATACCTTGAGCCAGTGAACTTTGATGAAGAATTGGAGCAGACGACGTTGGATTTAAAAGACCAGTTCCCGGAATTCGATAAGTCCGGTAAGATAATCAAATTTGAGGTGGTGTTTCAGGATTTACCTCGTCCCGGGCGTGTTCGCATACCACGTGAGACGCCTATTGAGAATCTTTTTAATGTGGGTGATGGTGTACAAGAGTTAGGGTCTGGTGGGACATCCGCAGCGGCAGAGAGTGCCAGAGAAATAGCAGGGTGGGTGAGAAAGAACATCAAGCTATGAAGAAGATCGTATTAGCTTCAGCTTCGCCGAGAAGAAAAGAATTGTTGGAGCAAATAGGACTCCAGTTTATTGTAGAACCAAGCAATCATGACGAACAAGTCAGTCTTGATCTCTCTCCCCACGAATTGGCAAGGCATCTCTCCCTCGAAAAGGCAAAGGTTGTAGCCGAGAACCATACAAACTCAATCATCATTGCGGCTGATACCTTTATCGTTCTGGGCGATAAGATTCTCGGGAAGCCGGAAACGGATAGTGAAGCGATGGAAATGTTGACAATCGTGAATGGGAAAGTCCATTTGGTGATTACTGGTTTTACTATTTTGGATACAGATAGTGCCAAAGCAATAACTGACTCCGTGGAGACCACGGTGCACATGAGGCATATATCCCGTGAGGATATCGAAGCGTATATATCTACAAAAGAACCCATCGGCAAGGCCGGAGCATATGCTATCCAAGGATTGGGTGCCGTGATTGTGGAACGGATAGAAGGGGATTATTCCAATGTGGTTGGCCTTCCCTTGAATGCAGTAGCAGAGAGTTTAAAAGAGTTTGGAATACGTGTCTTACTGTGAGTATCTCACATTACAGCTTTCGTACATGTGGAAACTCAACAGATTTTGTTCCAATTTCCAAGTGAAGATTCGAGCACAATAAACTAATGTAACTTTTTATGCTAGGGTGCCTCGACGACAGGAAGCCAGGCTTCATCTATCCTGAACATGTCCTTTTCATCTGCGCGTAATTCGTACATACCAAAGTAGTTCCTGGAGAGACGTTTTGTATTGGTGAAACTATCCAGAACCACTCCGTCCGACTCTAGTGAAAACGACGTTGCAGTATTGTAGAGATTCTCGGAAGAGAAGTTCTCGGGGCCTACAGACTCCACCGTTGCAGCGATGAGTTGTAACATAATGTATATGCCGTCAGCCGCAAGATATCCGTTACTGGTGCGCATGATCTCCTCTGCGTCATCAGGATGGGTCTCCATCAATATCTGCTTGTACAGGTCGATTTTCTCATCGTTTTCATTCCACCATCGATGTGGCATGAGGATTCTCATGCCATCGACTTCATCCCAGTAGTCACCCTGGTCAATTTTCCCGAAGAAACTGGTGTGAATTCCGCCTCCGATAAACTGTGCAGTGTAGTCTAAATCTCGGTATTCTTTAACGAAATTTTGCATCAATGTTGGTGGAATTACATAGTCGCAATCCTTGAGGTCGGCCACTTCAGGTTCCCAGGTAAAAACGTAGTTGGTCAGGTGACCTGCCACCCAATCATATTGATCCGGGTGAGCGTCGGCATATTCTTCTGCTCCCCTTAAAATAGCCTCTGTATAGGGCATGATCCACATGGCTCCGCCTACCTTAGCAGGCCGATCTTGAGGAAAATTCGGATCGTTTTCCGCAATCCAGTTTAGGATCGAGTAGCTTTGATGTTCGATGAGCATTGTTCCCGGGCTGAACACGTATCCTGGTGGATCGGCCATCTCTCTGCTTGGGGCAAGTGCAAACATCATGAGATTGTCATCATTGGCACGAGGTGGGAGAGTCACCGATGGTGAAGGCATAGCGGTGAAGATCACGTCAGCCCCCTTACCTCTTAGCCATTCGTATCCGGGGATGTCATTTGCGGGATCAAATGCTCCATCATAGGAAACCGCTTCAAGTCTTACACCGGGGATAAGGTTATTGTCATTATAGTAGGCCACCATGTCATCCAATGCCATGTCTATCAGAGCGAAGGCGATTGCCCCTGGACCTGTCTTATCGGTGAGATTACCAATGGTGATTACCGTATCTTCTCGTTCTGTTGGCACTGAGGTTAGTTGGGCTATTGGCGAGTTTGTTGGTAAAGATGTGGGATTTGATGATGGTGGGGGTGATTCCTTATCATCATTATCGCTGCAGGCACTAAGCAGTGACAGTAACATGATGGCCACAAAGATGATCCCTGCCATACGTGAGATAACTAACATTTGATCTCCTTACTGCATCCGCATTAAGTAATCGTAATCTTGGGATAATTAATTACTGAAAAGTCTAATAAGTGAAACCAGCTTTGTCAACACCGAGGTATTGGTTAGAAAATACGTACAGAATCTGAGGGTTTATCATAGGTGAGGCACATTTATGGAGATTGACTGATACATATTTGAGGCCAAATGTTGATCTTGGAGGATGTAAGATGAAAGCTCGTATTAAGCTCAATCGTAACAAAAGGTGACACTCTCAGTAGATAAAGAACACGGGAGCATATAAGGGCAGGTCTAAGTATCTTTGCAGTTCTCTGTTCTCCAGGTCCAGTACTCCCCAGGGTTTTCGCGATAGAGGATCGTACATTCGTCGGTGGAAGTACATCTGCCGGGTGCGGAATTATCGGCATATAGGTCGAGAGATATGCCGAAAATGATTGTTAACACGTAATCGCTGAAAATAAAATACCCAGTCTCGGGGAAAACACCTCGAGAGGTTATTCGATTGTTTCCTGAACGATATCCTCGCCATTCTCGCATAAGTAGTTGTCGATAAAGATCACGTTGGACATACCCGCATTTGCTTGAGAAAGTGGTGATACGTCCCTTGTGTAGGAGTATGGATCGGGTCCCCCTACGAATATGCCGATAGAATTCCGGGATATAGTATTCCCATTAAGCGTTATGTTTCGGGAGTTCTTGATGTCGATGCCATGTTCATTGTTGTCAAGAATGGTATTCCCTATTAAGGTAACTCCAGAGCAGTCTTCGATCTTCACTCCGTGTTCCCATCCCTGATTCCATTCTTCATCTGAGACCGGGCTATTCGGGAATTCCTTTATGGGATATCCACTCTCAGAAATGTAGTTATTCTCTATTCGGATTTTGGCATCTCACGAGTTATATTCGATATTTATCCCTGCCCAGTTCGTTTTTGTAATGATATTGTTGGATATGACGCTTTCATCTTTGGCACCAGACCAGTCCTCAAAGTTGATTGAATCTTCAATGTTCATGTTGAAGATATTATCGTGAATGAGTATGGCTGTGCTGCCGTGGTCAGGTATGAAATGGACAAGGATGCCGTGGGGAAAGTTGTGTTCAAAAAGATTTCCTGCAATCTCACACGAGCTTTTGTATATAGCAATGGCGTTATGCTGGTAGTTGTTCTTGAAGATGTTGCTCTCGAAAACGATATCTTGGCTTTCGGCGACTGATACACCTATCGAGTTATTCGTCATGCAATTGTGTTCGAACAGAATATCATGGGAATCATAGACATTGACCGCAGCTTCTTCATGCACCGGATAGTCTCTCACGATGCAATCCGACAACACCACATCGGACACAGATTCAATAAAAATTCTGGAATTGATGAATTCACTTCTGGTTATCCTAACCTCTGGGGTCTTGATTGTTATAAGGCAATTTTCAAATTTGGCAGAATCCGTATCAGAATCAATAGCTACCGTCTCATCTCTGTAAATATCCTGAAGCTGTAGAGGCAGGCTTACCGGTTTGGGCGCTGGGATATCGGGTGGTACTGGAATAGAATGTTCAGTCCCATCGGAGGTCATGATACCGGGGATTGAAGTCTCCGGAGCGGAATCAGAACAGGCACCAGCCATTAGTACCATAATGCTCAAAGCCATTTCTAAAAGGAGTTTTGTTCTCGCCGGTATTTGTTTAATAGCTATGCCAACATGATGCAGACACATGGTTAAGGCTCCATTGTTGGATCGGTTACAGGCATTGTAGGTATCGGTGTTTGGTTTGTCAATGTGAATTACACGATATTGTTTCATACTGAATTCATATATACGAAAAGGAAGTAAATTGACAGATACGGTATCATATGCGATACTCTTCGAAATCGGTTCGCAAGAGGGTATTTCAGGGGCTGAAAGGGAGTCTAAAATGGCAAACAAGAATCAACCAAGCACGGAAAAGAAACAACCGCAAAACAGCGAAAAACACAGAAAATTACTGGAAAATGCAAACATGCCGATGGTGTACTATGCCACTGATGGCCGTTTTCTATTTATGAACGAATTTGCAACCCGTAATTTGAGGCATACCAACAGTAGTTTTTTGGGAACATCACTATATGATCTACTTCCGAGTTTGGCAGACGAACTACGCATCAGGAATCGCATGTTAACCGAGCGCGGGATTGGCCAACAGTACGAAGATGCGATTGAATTATCATCGGGAACTCGATGGTTCTCGTCTATGGCTCAACCGTTAATAGACGACAACGGGAAAGTGTTTGCTATCCAGGTGATCTCTCAAGATATTACAAAGTTCAAAAATAGAAAAAATGTAATAAATTATTGTAATGATAGATTGTCTCTAAACATTCCATCATCCGATGCATGGGACCTCCTAACGGCACGGGAAAAGGAGATATTTGAATTCACTGCTATTGGATACAATCGGGTAGAAATCGCTGATCAATTGTGTATCAGTCCTCGAACGGCAGAGGCACACAGGTCCAATGCCATGAGCAAACTCGGGCTGCGTAACAAAACTGATCTTATTCGATTTGCTTTACGAAAAGGAATTATATCTTTATAGAACCTAACCGCTTTTTCCTCTTTCCGTTTTACTTTGAGATCAAACTCGTTTATTCAGAAGAATTAAGTAGTGCTACGAATTGACACCCTTCGCATATGAATGCCATACTCACTTTAATCGTGCGCACACCGATTTCTTGGCAACCATCGATGGTGTGAAAGGAGTTCAGATGTCAGACGACATAAGTACATATGTTGTAGAGCTAAAAAGAGATGATGCTGTGGAAGCTGTGAAGAGTAAGTTGGAAAAGGGGGAAGACCCAATTTCAGTTCTCAATGAGTGCCGCAAAGGTATGACCATTGTTGGCGAACGCTTTCAGGCGGGAGACTACTATCTGGCTGAATTGATGCTTTCTGCTGAAGTCTTCAAATCGGCGGTCGCTATTCTTGATCCACATTTGGCTGGTGTCCGTTCATCCCAATCCTTGGGAAAGGTGATGCTGGCAACTCCCAAAGGTGATATCCACGATTTGGGCAAAAACATTGTGGCCACGTTGCTCAAAGCCCATGGGTTTGAGGTGCATGACCTTGGGGTAGATGTGCTCCCTGAGATAATCGTTGAAAAGGCACGGGAAATTGAACCTGAATTTGTCGGTTTTTCAGCACTTATAACAGTTGCCTTTGATAGTATGAAAGAAGCGGTAACAATGTTTGAAGAAGCCGGCATCAGAAACAAATTCAAACTGATGGTGGGAGGTGGGGTTACCACCCCGGAAGTTAAAGATTATATTGGGGCTGATTTCCAGACGATCGATGCAACTGAAGGTGTAGCCTATTGCATGAAAATTGCGGGAGGCAAATAGCATGGCAAGCGAATCCATGACACCCGAAGAAAGGCTTTGGGCAGCTATTCGCCTTGAAAAACCTGATCGTGTTCCCGTAATACCCACCCTTTTACCGGAACCTGTGGCCGGACTGGCAGGTCTGACGGGTGCCCAGGTCTGTAACGATAATACGATACTGGTGGATGCTACTCTCGATATTTTCGATGCATACGGAGGGTGGGACAGCATGTACCCAATTGGCGCCACGCCAATTCAGATGCAGGCTCTCGGCATCTTTCCCATGAAAATGAGGATACCGGGGATTGATTTGCCCGACGATTATATGTTCCAGCTTGATGAACAGGAGGTTATGCAACCGGAGGACTATGACAAGATCTGCGATCTGGGGTATAAACAATTCTACAATGAAGACTATCTCTGGCGGATTACTTCTCTTACACCGGAGGACATTCCTAAAGAAATGGACAGGCTGCTGATAAGTGGCGCCCGTTTTCTGGAAGGGTGTTCCGAGCGCAATACTCAGCTTTTCTTTGCCGAACATGCACTTCATCCCTTCTTCATTCTATCGCTGATGCGGTCTATGGTCCGATTCACTGAGGACCTTTATTTTCAGCCGGATATGGTGGAGAAGGCTTTGAAGAAGATGACTGCCGAACTCATCGAAAAGCAGCTAAAAGTTATGAAAGGAACGGACACTAAAATCTGGTTGCTAACCGAAGAGCGGGCATCAGCCTATTTTTATCCGCCGACTATCTTCGAACGGTTTTGGTGGCCATATACAAAAGAGATTATTGATGCATGCTGGTCTGAAGGGATCGTGACCATCTTTCATCTCGATCAGTGCTGGGATAAGAACATCCCCTACTTCAAAGAACTGCCTCGGGGATCGGCGATTTTGGAACTCGACAGCGTTACTAATATTTTCGCTGCTAAAGAGATACTCAGGGATCATCTATGCTTCCATGGAGATGTCCCTGCAGCCATGCTTTCCCTTGGTAAACCGGAAGATGTGGAAGCCTACTGTAAGAAACTCATAGATGAAGTAGGAAGTAACGGCGGGCTTATTCTGGGAAGCGGCTGCAGCGTGCCGCCAAACGTAAAACCGGAGAACTTCCGAGCCATGATTGAAACGGGCAAGAATTACGAATTATCCCGGCATTAAACTGAGAGAACATTTGGAGGCAAGTCTATGAACAAACTATGGAATACCGCATTCGTTGCCATTTTAGCTGTGGTTGTGGTATTTCCGGGTGCATGTAGTGGTAGTGATAATGATGAAATTATTGATGAAACACCGGTTGATACACCTGAAACAGCTCAGGAAATTGAACCGGTGAAGATTACTATCGGAAATCTCACAGATTTGACAGGTGTGTCGGCGAATGCATTGGTAGATTTGGATGCAGCCTTGAATGATGTGGTTACATACTATAATGAATCGGATTTAATTCCCGGAGTTGAACTGGAAGTGATTCCATATGATACCCAATATGAGCCAGCAAGGTTTATACCGGGGTACGAATGGTTACGCGAAAAAGGAGCAGATCTGATCTGGAATGCCCTGCCTCCTGGGGTAACTACGCTAAAGTCCAGAGCCAACGAAGATCAATTCCCCATATTTTCTGCTACTGCGAATGTTAAGCCGGAAGAGTTGAATGGCTCATATGTGTTCCGCCTGGCTATTGCACCTGAATATGAAGCGTATACCCTTCTCGACTGGATAGCCAACAATGATCCTGATTTCCCAACTGACAGACCGGCTATAATTGGTGGGGCTGCATGGAGTGAAGCGTATAGCGATATCTGGTTTGAAGCAGCAAAAGCGTATTGTGCCGCTCATCCGGATCAGTATGAATGGGAAATTGACTATCTTACACATGTGAAATTCAATTGGGAAACTGAAGTTGAAGGGTTGAAAGATTGTGATTATGTATATGTGCCCACACCTCCGCAGAACTTTGTTAAAGAGTACAGGCAGGCGGGTTATACAGCAAAATTTCTTGGCACTGAAGTTCATGCGGCATTCCATGGCATGATAGGCAAATCTCAACTTTGGGAAGAGATTGATGGCATGATTTTCCTTTTGTCGGCGGGATGGTATACCGATGATGAGCCAATAATGGGCTTGGTCAATAACATATTGGGTTTATATCACTCCGAGGACGAAGCTAATGGTTTTCGCATCAATGGCGGAGCATACCGGGCGGTAATGCGCATAAACCATTTATGTGAAATCATACAGGATGCAGTAGAAAATGTCGGTGCAAAAAACTTCAATACTGAGTCTTTGATCGATGCTGCAAAATCATGGACCTTTAATTACGAAGAAGTAGAAAACTTCAGTAATTTTACAGAGACAAAACGGTTCTCTCAAAACTACTATGCAGTATTCAAAGTTCAAGTAGATACAACGAATCCTCATACTTGGGAATATATAACTCGGGCTGATGATAACTGGGTTTCTCAAGTTACTAATCCATAAGCCTCGATATTAGGTGTTGGAATATTACTGGAATTTCAACATCGTTGGACATGTTTTTACAAACACAAGCTTCCTCTTTTCCCTGTATTTTTCGAAGGCGTTCCTTGTAGCGTTACAATCCCCTAACATTCCCCGTATTTGAACCTAATATCCCATCAATTTTCGTACAGGAACCGGATTTTGTTTACCAAAATATTAAAGTTTTTAGTTCAGTTTTAACTAGGGCGTGTTCACACTAAGCAGCGCATCGTTGATCAGAGCGAAATAG
>CAZWIP010000052.1:0-15370 GCA_964634125.1 uncultured Dehalococcoidia bacterium | reverse complement strand
ATAGAAGTAAGATAGCGTTCTTTCTGGTGGATGAGAGAGTTACCAAATTGTAATTATTCTCATACGAAAGGAGAGAGGAATCATGGGTATTCCAAATTTATTGCTTGAAGGAAAGGTGGCAATCGTCACTGGTAGCAGCAAAGGGATTGGCAAGAAACTGGCCGAGGGATTCGCCGAGGCTGGGGCTTCTGTGGTACTCGCCGCTCGTACTGCTTCTGAATTGGAAACGACAGTTGGCGAAATTACGTCCCGAGGTGGCAAAGCTGTAGCTGTGCCTACGGATGTCACTGATAGTGTTCAGGTTTCGCGAATGGTGGAGAAGACCTTGGAATCGTTTGGACGAATAGATGTATTGGTGAATGTCGCGGGTGGTGCTGGACGAAATGCCTTTATCCCCCTTTTGGAAATGGAGGAAAATAAGTGGGATTCCGTAGTTGATCTGAATCTTAAGAGTGTCTATCTTTGTTGCCGGGCGGTTGGTAGAGTGATGACTGAACAGAAAGGCGGTAGTATAATTAATTTCAGTTCGGGTGCTGGAACTCGGCCTGTTGTCGGAGAAACCCACTATGGAGCTGCCAAGGCAGGAGTCAATCACTTTACCAGGGTTCTCGCAACGGAGTGGGGACGCTATAATATTCGAGTAAATGCTATTTCACCAGGTTTGATAGCCACTGACAGTGCACAGGAATGGGTAAGCTCAGATCTATTCGAGAAGTTCGCTAAAGCGATTCCTCTGGGTCGAGCCGGACAGCCAGAAGATATTCTGGGGGCTGCTCTTTTTCTGGCTTCGGAGGCATCAGCTTTTGTTAGTGGGGTGATTATACCAGTTGGTGGTGGACCTGAATAGGGTATATGAAGGAGGAATCATGAATTTGCCAAATTTCTCTGTTGAAGGGAAGGTTACAATTGTCACCGGGGCGAGTCGAGGGATAGGTAATGCACTGGCAAAGGGTTTTGCTGAAGCTGGTGCTCCTGTAGTACTTGTTGCTCGCACGGTTTCTGAATTGGAAGCGACAGCTGAAGAGATCACCTCAAATGGCGGCAAAGCAATAGTCGTTCCCACGGATGTTACCCAGCGTGATCAGTTGAACAAAATGGTACAGAAGACCATTATCGAATTTGGACGGATAGACGTACTGCTTAACGTTGCGGGTGGAGCAGGTGATGTTTATGTGATACCCCCTGTTCAGATGTTGGAGGAAGACTACGACGCACTTCACGAGAGAAACTACAAAAGCGTCTTTCTATGCAATCAAGCCGTTGCAAAAGTGATGATAGATCAGCATCATGGGTCAATCATCAATTGTAGTTCACTTTCCGGTACAAAGGCAGTTGCTATGGAAGCCGTCGTGGGGGGGCTCAAAGCTGCTGTGAATCAGATGACCAAGGCATTGGCCATAGCATGGGGGCCCTACAATGTTCGGGTCAATGCAATTGCACCGGGGATAACACTCACGGAGCGGGTTAAGAAGAAACTTGGGCCAGAATTTATCGAACAGTTTTCGGAGACAATTCCTCTTAGAAAGGCGGCTGAACCTGAAGATCATCTTGGTCCGGCGATCTTCCTTGCTTCCGATGCATCATCCTATATCACAGGTATGGTTTTGCCCTCAGATGGTGGGCCTCAATAGAATGTTGCTAAAGTGATTTATCGGTTCAGCTTGAATTCCCAACGACAACAAATATCGGAATAGTCGATTCTGGGCGGCCCTTTCAGAGGAGTAACTTTAATACCAGGATTGAAGAAATGGGAGATAGTATCAAAGGTCCATGGTGTTATTTCCTGGCCTGATGCTTTTCTCTCCCTTTACCTTCCCTCTTCTCACTCACCTGATTCCAATTCAACTTCCCAGATGCAGTGTGGTACCTCGTCTTTGCTTTTACGCGGTGGGAGCTTTGTAGGAGCTACCTTCATCTTTGGATTGATGGCATCAACGGTCCACTGGAATGCCTTGGGTTCCATGATGTGGCAGATGGGTTCTACTTTTCCCAGTCCCTCATTCTCGAAATACTCCAAAGAGGTACAACGATCTACAGTGATCTTGCCATGATTCTCGTCGACAAGCTCCATCTTGCGATCGTAGATCAGGCCGGGGAAAGCTGGCATCATCTGGAGGATTTTTAAATAGGCAGATACGTCATCGCCTTGAATATTCAGGGCTTTGGCGATTCGTTTGGGCTCGTAGGCCTGCATTGTTTCCCAGACCTTCATATCGAAATCGAAAGCTTCCTGCCAACCATATTTCTCTTTGACATGCGTGTGCCAATGACCATCCAGTACCAGGTACAATCTCTGATATTCTCTTAGTAAATTTACTAATGCCTCTTTTGATAGATCTTCAAATTGGATATCCGGATCGAAGGAGCCGCTGTAATCTTTTAAATCTTTGGACATGATCGCCTCCGTTTCGTATTGAATATTACCTGTCTAGCTTGAACTCCCACTGACAGCAGATGTCGTTGCAGTCTGTTCTGGGAGGTACGCTCAAGCCAGTTACTTCAATTTTAGGATTGAAGAAATGGGAGATGGTCTCGAAGGTCCAGGGTGATATCTCCTGGCATTGATATTTTTCCCGTCCCTTGCCTTCCTTTTCTAGTGCGAAGAGAGTAGGGCATGTATACTTTGTCAATATGGCATGGTCGTGGGTTTTCATATTGATAGTGTATTCGCAAAGTGAAAGCCATGGATTCACTTGCATGTACTTCATCACGGCGGCAACGTCATTGCCATGAATGTTCATTGTGTCAGTCATCGCTTTTAACTCGAAAGGCAGGGCCTTTTCCCATACTTTGATGTCGCAATCATAAGCTTCATCCCTGCCCCACTTTTCCATAGAAGCGAGATACCAGAATCCATCAATTCTTAGAATATATTCCCGATATGCTTCAAGCAGCTTTAAAAGTACATCTTTGCTGAAATTATCGTGGCTGAATTCAGGATCGAATTCACCACTATAGTCACTCAGTCCTGCCATATTTACCTTAGTCAAATCCCAGCCAAGTGGTGATATTTTCAAGCGATTCGCGCATACTTTCAAGTCTATTAGCCGGGAAGTCCGGGTCTGGGTAGCCTATGGCAATTGACATCACTATTCGTTGAGAATCCGGGATTCTACAGACTTGTCTGGCGACTTCGGGAAAGAGAACTCCTTGGCCGGCGATGCAAGTCCCCAGACCGTATCCCAAAGCAGCCATACAGATCGTCTGAGTAAGGCATCCGTGGTCGAATTGAGTAGGGGATTCATCCAGGGAATTGGAAGCGGTCAATATGATAGCTGCAGGAGCATCGTAAAATCGGAATCCTCTCTGAACCCAGGCCATCCGTTTTTCTTTATCTTCCCGGTCAATACCCATATGTCCGTATAGCTGGGCTGCCAGTTTCATATGGCGTTCCTTGTATACACCGGCGTGAAGATGCATATGGACTTCCGGATTGAAGGGTTCTCTGGCATTTAGTTTCTGAATATTGAGTCGGCGGATTTCATCCAGTGCTTCTCCAGTGACAACCGTGATTTCCCATGGCTGACCGTTTTCAGCCGAAGGGGATCGAATTCCGAGTTCGAGAACTTTTTGCAGTATCTCCTTTGGAATTGGGTCGGGCTTGAAACCCCTTATGCTTTTGCGTTCTCTTATTCCTTCCAAAATATCCATCGTGCAATTCCTTTTTAAACACTAATTATTTTCAGTATAGCATTATCCTGTACTCTCCGACATATACTGGTTATACGTGGTAAACCGGTGAAACGCTCGACATGCACCGCGGAAAGACGCATATGCCGTTAGTCCCGCTTCCCTTAGATCGTGCACATGTATATCCACAGGCTCCTCGTGGGTATCGTTTGTTATCGGAATGAGAATGGGCTTATTGCCGATCTGTTGTTGTAACTCTAATAAGCATTCAATAACCTCATCTTTTGTAGGGAAAGGATCACCGAGAACAAAAAGTAAAGAACCAATGCGTAGAATAATGGCATCGATTTGGGGATCAGCAGCCAGTATGGGAATAGCTTGACGCATGATCGAAAGATCGTGAACCACAATAGGCAGGTCCAGGGGATTCATGATGCCCTGATTGATCAAGTACACATGTTCAAGGAGACTGTTTTGAGTTTGGAGCGAAAGCGAAGGGACCTCAATGCCTTCTTCGGCGCACATGTCTCCCGCAGCCACAGTATCGCCACCGCCTGCACTTATCACTGCTGCACGCCTGCCGGTTGACGATTTCAAATTCAGAAAAGATATGGCGGTTTCCACCATCTCTTCGATGGAGCCTACTTTGATGGCTCCTGTCTGTTTGAAAAATGCTTCCCAAACCTGTTTTTCGCCAGCCATGGAAGCTGTGTGCGATCTAGCGGCTCTGGCCCCCGCCTCAGTAAGCCCCCCTTTCCATATAATGACCGGCTTTCTGAGTGATACTCGCTTTACTGCGTCGCTGAATCGACGGCCATCCTTAACACCTTCAAGATACATGCCAATGATCTGGGTTTCCGGATCATTGGCAAGATACTCCAGGAAGTCAGGGGCGTCCAGCATGAGTGCGTTACCATAGCTGATCACTTTGCTGACTCCGATGCCAACATGTGCCGCATTGAGCAGGAAGGCGCGTGCATGACCGCCGCTCTGGGAAAGAAATGCCATCGGACCTGAATCCATTGGCATCTCTTCGAACATTTGTATTTTAGCCGCGGGTACATGGAATCCCATACAGTTTGGGCCTATAATCCGAATATCCTGCCCCCTTGAGATCTGTAAAATTTGGTCACTAAGCTGTTGACCTCCCTCTTGGCCAGTCTCCGCGAAGCCTGATGTGCATATTTGAACATTTGCAGCGCCAGCTGCGACGCAGTCTTCAACAGTTTGCGGAACGATGTGAGCTGGTACCGTGACAATAACCAGGTCGACAGGTTCAGGGATTGCGCTAACGGTCGGGTATGCGCGAAGGCCATCGATGAAGTCAGCTTTCGGGTTAACTGGATATATATTTCCTGGAAATCCACCGTCCTTAAGAATTTGCAGGAGCCTATATCCTGTGTAACCGGGATGCTGGAAATGATCGGTTCTCGAGACACCAACAATAGCTATGTTTTTTGGTGGAAAACCTTTGCCAAAACCGTTTGAGTTGCTCATATATTTGTATCCTTACACATGTTCATTGCAATATTACTGTCATGATCTAATAGGAGATTGTCCAGGTCACCTACAGACGGGGTGACTCATGTGGAGGACTCTGAATTGCGGCTTCGTATTCTATTCCGCAGGATAACCTTGCGTATCCCGGCACCCATGGAGGCGACAGCCCACTTGCGGGGTAATTTGGAGAAAACTCGAATTAACTGGCGGTTGAGAAACCCTGAGACATATACCGGACTTCGTCCCAGCTGTTCGAGCCCAAGTTTGGCGACTTCTTGAGGAGGTTTCAGCCCAAACAGGTCTTCTCTGGCGATGCCCTGAGCGATATGGGTATCGGTGTCAGTTGATCCGGGAGCCAGTACAAGAACGTCTATATTGTTCCTTTTCAGTTCGCTCCATAGAGCTTCGCCCAAGGAGAGAACGAACGCTTTGGTAGCCGAATAGGCAGCAGACCAGGGTACGCCAAAGAAACCCTCCATCGAACCGGTGAGTATGATGCCTCCGCTGCCCCTTTCTATTAATCTCGGTATGAAAGAATGCGTTATCTTAAGAGTGGCACGACAATTGACGTCGAGCATCTCGGAAAGCTTGTCTAATGGTATCTCATGATGCAGTCCCTTCAATCCGAATCCGGCATTACTGATCACCAGCCCGATGTCCTTCCCTTCACAGGCGCTCAACAACGAATCAAGGAAGTCAGGAGTGGAGAGATCAAGTGAAATCGACTCAGCTTCTACTCCATGCTGATTCCGAAGTTCCTCAACAATAGTTTGCAGACGATCATCCCGGCGAGCAACGAGCATTACATTGAGCCCTTCAGCGGCTATGAGTCGCGCGAATTGCTCCCCGATACCCGATGAAGCGCCGGTCACCAGTGCCCATGGACCGTACTTCTGATGGAAATCTTTTGAAAGTGACATATTTCAGTTTTGACTATTAACCTTTGTAAACCTTGCAGAGGAGCCCTCTGAAATAGCTGTTCCCGGCATAGTCGGATAATCCGGGTTCATCCGGGACAATGGCATCGATGTTTGATTCCCACACCCCGAACAGACTTGGCTCTGCTTCCTCTTTCTCCGGGAACCACCAGTATCCGTCGGCGTGGACAACCTGTGCAGGCATTCCTTCCAATAGCTTAACCTTCTGTTTCACTTTCCCCATTGGTGTTTCGACCCATGCCCAGTCGCCTTCAATGATACCCAACTCTGCGGCCTTTTCGGGATTGATCTCCATTATCGGGTCGGGATAGCGTTTCCTGATCTTTTCAAGCTGTCTATGAGAGGAATGATGGAATTCCCTTACCCTTGAGCCACTTATCAGAATCAAGGGGTATTCTTTGGCTAAATCAGGTGCAGATATGGGACTCCATGGAGGTTCCTGATATCCTGCCATAGGATCATACCCCAATTGTTGTAAAACACTTGGTACGAGTTCTACCTTGCCGGAAAATGTGGCAAATCCAGATTCCTCATATTTCTGATATTTCTTCTCGGGGAAATATCCGGGAGTTTGAGCCAGTTCCTTTAAGGTGGTATTAGACCTGGCTAACAGCTTATCCAGCCAGCCTTCAAGGGTATCTGGCCAGTGCTCTGCTTGCCCAAGTCGTTTGCCCAGATCAGCCCATAACTGATAATCGTCTTTTCGTTCATACATGGGCTCCACCACTGCTTCACGTCCAAACTCGGAACCTGTCAAACCCCACAAATTGGTGATCGTTGGATGTTCCATGGCATCGGTGGCCGGCAGTACGTAATCAGCCAGAGCTCCAGTTGGCGTGAGGAAATGATCCATGGATACATGCAACTCTAGATTATCACTCTTGAAAGCATCATATGCATGCCGAGCATCACCGATGGAGCAGAGCGTATTGGTGGCCTGATCGAAAACCGCTTTGATCGGGTAAGGCTTCTCAGTCAGGATCGATTCCCAGCACGCATGAGGAGACGGATAGATGAAGTACTGCGCGGCTCCCCACCCTTCAGGATGGACATTCTTCATAGCTTCGCGGTAAAGGGATAAGGCCCTGACTGACCCAATCGGCTGTCGATTGGCACTGACGTTGTCCCGAGTCCTCAGTGGGTGATTGATCTGACTATCCCAGTTGATCTCGTCCAGGAGTGCTGTGTAATTTGGCGGAGTGGTGAAGACCTGGCCTCCCTCACGATCCAGATTGCCGGTTATAGATCGGAGCCAGCATTTACCCATCACCCCACTTAACCCAGCGTTGTTACCCAGTTGACAATTGGCAACACCCCAAGTTAGCGCAGCCGCAGAAGCATTGGCATACATTCTGCCAGCCTCAATAATTTTCTCGGCGGGTACCCAGGTGATTTCCGAGACTTTCTCCGGCGGATACTGCTGAACGAGAGCCTTGAGTTCGTCAAATCCCAGGCACCATTTTTCAACGAATTCTTTATCATAAATATCCTCATTGATGATCACGTTCAACATTCCAAGTGCCAGAGCCCCATCTGTGCCCGGACGGAGCTGAAGCCAGAGGTCAGCCCCTTTGGCGCAGGCAGTCGGCCTGGGGTCCACAACAATGATTTTCATCCCCATACTTTGGGAATACTTGTATCCTTCCCAGAGTCTGGGCTGCGATTCCGATTGATTTCCTCCCCAGATAACCAGAACCCCGGTTTTCTCAGGATTTAGAAACGTAGCCCAACTGGCAATGGTGTCATAGCCATACATGCCAACTTCAGCGGGAAACTCAGCTTCACCGCAGTTCTTGCCAAGATGGAAAAAATTCGGAGTACCCCAGAGATTGCACCATTTCCAGGCCGCCGGATCACCCGGCCCATGAGGGGAACCACCAAGAACTAAAACAGCTTCCGGTCCATATCGATCCCGAATGCTATCCAGTTTCGTAGCGATCTCATCCATCGCCTGTTCCCAGGAGATTCGCTCCCATTTGGCTTCTCCACGAGAACCGGTCCTTTTCAAGGGGTAATTCAACCTTTTGGGATGATCATGGTACTCAACCCCATTGACGCCACGAATGCATAAATGCCCCATCATGCTTTCGCTATCAGGCTGTACTTTTACCACTTTGCCATCGTCGATCTGGGCAAGGATGTGGCAAAAACTACCGCATACCGGGCAGGTTCCTTTTTTGGTTATTGTATTTGATTCGGTTGTCATGAAGTCACCTCCTTTATCTCAATAAGTTCGATCATCATCCCTCCAATCTTATTGGTATCCAGGTATGCAAACGATACTCCAAATTCTGGAAGGCTTTGATGCCAAACAGGTTCGATTCCCTCTTTGGCGAACGCTGTCAGCATATCATCAATGTTATTTACGTTGAAGCGCAGATGATGCATTCCTTCACCCTTTTCTCTCAGGAATTCTGTATGAGGTGTCTCCCCCTCCAGAACCTGAATCAATTCAATCTCAATAGGACCCGAGTGGGCGAAAGCAATTTTCAGGCGACAGTCACTCGGTTCACCGTGGAAAATCACCCCTTTCATTTCATGTTCAAAGACTTGGAACGGTCCCCAGCCAAAGGTCGAACTGTAGTATTCTGTGGCCTCGTCTATGTCCTTCACGACGAATCCAATCTGTTCGACCGGGGGTAGGTTGATAGAGCTTTTTTGATCTGCTGACATTGAATTACCTCCAGAGGGATCAACCCTCAGTTTTCTTTATTCTTTCGGTGTTCATCCGGCTGAAAGGATTCCGCGAAGTGTACAGAACACCAAGTGGATTATTGGCCAACACTCTGTCTTTCACAGCCAAAACCGTGACCGGCGCCTTGCTATGCTTGATGAAGAGCGTATCGTCGCCCACGCATAACCCCAGAAGAATATTAAGCTGGCATTCTTCGCTATCAAGTATCATGGCCTGCCCGATAGGATTACACATCGGCTGGCGAAAATCCGCCACAATCTTGTCTTCTTCCGGCAATTCCACGTCATCAGAGCAAATAGATCCGCACATACAAGCTACTGCCGCAACCTCGAATCCTTCATTGAGGAGAACATTGGTCAGAAGTTTCGCTTCATCCGAGAGACCGATACAGAAAGCCAATCCGAGTTTTTGATAACCACGGAGTTTTGCATACAGCATTGTCTCTTCCACTCGGGTGAGCTTACCCAGTTGTTTCCATGTTCGTGCAACATCCCGAGCCATACTCTGGTTTTCAGTTTCTTTAAGCTTTGATTTAGCTTCGTCTATCAACTCAGTTCGATTCACCGTGGGGCAGAACTTTGGTGCTTGATCCAGATCGCCAAAAATACAAGGTTTTGATGGACAATAGCTGCACAGGATTTGTTTTTCATTCATAATACTCTCCAACTTCGATATGATCTAATGGCTGGTATATCCATAATCCCTTTAATTAGGATTCCGGTAACTGACTTTTCACTTGACCGGTATCGAAGTAGTCCCGCCATGCCGTGATCTTGCCATCGCGCAGATCGAATGCTCCCATAACCGGAACTTCCATAGGTTTCCCCGAAAACCTGAACCGGTCCGTTCGTTCTGTGAGAACAGTTCCATTGGTCGCCTCGGCTATATTGTGAATTTGCCAGTCGATCTCGCTTGAGTTATCGAACATGTTCTGCAGAAACTCTCTGATTGCTTCGGTTCCTGATAATGGCTCCCAAGGGATGTTGTGAAAAACGCAGTCAGTACTATCAAACATTGCCATCATTTGGTCTATATCCCTGGAGTTGCATGCCTGAATAATTTCCGTAACAATTTGCTTATTACTGTTCATGGTGTTTCCCACCTGTTCATTGATTTGCTTCCAGCTAAGGCATTTCTACCAAAACCTTGATGGCCTCTTCGGAATTCGACTGTATTTTGAATGCCTCTTTAATATCGTCGAACGGAAACACATGGGTGATAAGGTCATTGGTTGTAATAGCGCCTGACTGAATGTGTTCTAAGGCTTTGTCCCATCGTTGGCCACCGCAACCACGGATGGTGATGTTCCGGAATTGGAACATGAGTTTATTGAGGTCTGGGGGCAACTCAAGGTGTTGCTCGTAGATACCCACCTGCATGATCTTGCCGAAAGGCTGGATCATCAGGGGGGCCTGACGGAAAGCTGCGGGTGATCCGGAGCATTCGAAAATTGTAGTCGCCATATGTCCGGAAGTGACCTCGGAAACTGTCTCGACCGGATCAACTTCCATTGGGTTCAAGACTATATCGGCACCGAGCTTTGATGCCATTTCCCGGCGCATACGTGAAGGCTCACTAACGATAACTCTCGAAGCGCCAGCGGCTTTGCAGGCCTGCAGAACACCCAGCCCAATTACTCCCGCTCCGATTATTAGAACGGTTTCCCCTTCCTTGATGCGAGCTTCCTCCACGGCGTAGCAGGCAACCGACATGGGTTCGATGGTGGCTGCTTCGTTCCATGTCATACCTTCCGGGATGCGAAAAACCAGCACTCCGACCATTGGTTTTGGCACAATGACGTATTCGGCAAAGGCTCCGTCCAATCCTTCGCCAGGGACTTTTGGATTTGGACAGAAGCCGAGGTCGTGATGGCACCAATAACATTCACCACAATCGCGCAAACCTGTTCCGACGATTCTATCGCCTACATTAAGACCATCGATTGTTGATCCCATCTGCACGATTTCACCGCTAAACTCATGGCCTGGGATGACCGGTTGTTGCGCCATTGAGGGAGAACCTACTTTGTAAAGGTGAACATCGGTACCGCATATACCGCAGGTCTTCACTCGGACCAGTATCTCATCATCACTAATAGTGAGGTTCGGAATATCTTGTATTCGTATATCACCAGGGGCATGAATCAAAGCTGCTTTCATATTTCGGTTGTCTCCTGTTTCGATATTCTCTAAAATTATCTGAAACCTAAATGTAAAGGGATTTTATCAATCATTGACGAATATGTCAATTGATGATATAATTCGATATCAAAACAGTCTGAATATAAGTCAATATATTGCAAAAAAGTCTAAAAATATTATATAAATAGCGAATATGTCATCTGTGATATATTGGTGGGTTATTGGAGCATATCATGAATGGTAATGCGTCTCTCCAGTTAGATGGTCTGGATATAATGTTGATCCGGGAGTTGGAAATCAATGCCCGTCAGACGAGTGTGAATCTGGCTAAGAAATTACGCATCAGCAGACCTACCGTAAGAGTAAAACTACAGAAACTGATTAATGATAATGTTATCAGGATTATTCCGATTGCTGACCCATTGGCTATGGGATTCAAGACTCGGGTGAATTTGGGTTTTAACACACTTCCCAGTGAAGTTGATAACGTTGCCAATGCGCTGGCCTCCCACAAAGATATACATCACGTAGCGATTTTCACGGGCCGATATGACATAATGGCCTGGGCAGTTCTGGCAAGCCCGGAGGACCTTCCCGATTTTGTGATGAAAGATTTGGCAGGAATTGCCGGTATTACCCGGGTGGAAACGATGGTGAATCTGAAGATGGTGAAAGTGTGCTATGCATTCTTATCTGAGCAAAACCATGCCATGAGGAATCAGCCGCCTCAAGAGCCTCTCAATGACCTGGATTTAAGGATAGTCAGAGAGCTCCGGACGGATGCACTACAGACACAAACGGACCTTGCCCCGAAATTGGGAACCAGTCCATCGACTATTCGAAGGAGGCTCCAACGGCTCTTGGATGAAGAGATTATTCGAATTGTCGCCATCGCCGATCCGGCTGCTCTGGGATATAGAACAAGGGCTACAATCGGTATCAATGTCCAGCCGGGCAGGGTAGATGCTGTGGCTCAGGAGCTTTCCGCGTTCAGTTGCGCTCATCACGTGTTAATAAACACAGGTCATTTTGACTTGATAGTCTCGACGGATTTTGAGGGGCCTGAAGGGCTATCGAGTTTTGTGAGAGAAGATTTGGGCAGGATTCAAGGTTTAATAAGCCATGAGACGATGATATGCCTTAAGACTTCCAAGGATGATTTTACGTTTGCTAACTAGAGCTTATTCAAGCGGTATTTAGTAAAGGAGTAACATTGTGAAACTGGAAAACAAAGTGGCGATTGTAAGTGGAGCGGCTTCTGGAATAGGCTACGCTATTGCCATTAATTTAGCGGAAAACGGGGCTCGGGTAGCTGTGTGCGATATCAACTTGGATGGTGCCAGAGAGGTTGCCGATGAGATCGGATCATCGGGGGGCGAAGCACTCGCACTCAAAGTCGATGTTTCAAAATGGCAAGAGGTTGAAGATACCGTAAAGGCGATTGTTGAAAAATTTGGAAGTATAGATGTACTGGTGAACAGTGCTGCTTATCTGGGGTTTCAAATGGGCAACGCGTTTCATGAGGAGGAACTGGAGGAGTGGGATAAACACATCAATGTTACCCTCAAAGGCACGCTACATTTTTGTAGAGCGGTTATTCCCCAAATGATTGCTCAGAAGTCCGGACGGATAGTCAATATTACCTCAACCGCGGCGAAGGTTGGGGATCCTACTGTCCCGGTTTTATATCCAGCTTCTAAAGCTGGTGTCGCTGCTGTTTCGAGGTGCCTTGCGGCACAGCTGGCTCGTCATGGGATACTAATTAACTGCGTGGCTCCGGGCCCGATTCAAACACCGACGCTTCTCAGTCAACCACCAGTATATCTCGAAAAAATGGCGAAACCCATTCCATTAAGACGTCTGGGAGAACCGGAAGACGTAGCCAATATGGTGCTTTTCCTTTCGTCGGATGATTCGAAATTTATCACCGGTCAGCATTACAGTGTTGATGGTGGGATTACCATGTTTTAGGGGGGGAGGTATAAAAACATGCTCATCGTAGCTGAGGATACTTGTGTAGGCTGTGGAAGATGCATAACCTTCTGTCCGGAAGAAGCCCTGTGGGCGTGGGGGATTTTGGAGATCGACTATGAAAAGTGCACCGAATGCCTTATCTGTATTGATAACTGCCCTGTCGATGCGTTGAGAGTAGCGGTGAGTGCGTGATGAAGCAGGAAAAGTATGATGTGGTAGTGATCGGTGCCGGTGTAGGAGGGCTATGTTCCGGGGCATTACTAGCGCACAAAGGATACAAAACTTTGGTAGTCGAAAAACTTCCTGCTGTGGGGGGCAGATGCTCGACCCTTGATTATAAAGGTTATAAAGTTCCGGTTGGCGCAGTCGGGGTTCCCAGCAGTGGACCATTCAAGGAAGTGTTCGAAGAAGTTGGCGCTGAATTCAATGTAAAGCAGCATCCGGAAGGTAAATATCTTGTAGATGGAGCTGAAGTCCCACTTCCGGAGAAGGGGCAGTTCAACGCGGTTCTGTCTTATTGCTGCAACGATGAAGGTGAGTTTAATCGAATAAAAAAAGTCATGCGTCGCGCAGACACCTGGGAGAAACCATCCAACGAGATCACTCTGCGTGACTGGCTGCTTCAATATACTGACAATGAGAATGTACTGGCGCTGTTTCAGAATGTCTGCTCTGCTTTCATTATCGCCAATGCTCATGAAGCTTCGGCACAAGAGTTTTTTGATATCCGGACCGGGATGATGCGATCCTATGGCGCAGCATGTTTCCCTTTGGGCGGGAGTATTGCTTTAATGGAATCCTTAGCGGATGTCATCAAGACGAAAGGCAGTGATGTCTGGACCGGGAGTCCTACCACCAAAATTCTGGTGGCTGATGAGAAAGCACGAGGTGTAGTGGTAAATTCTCCTAAGGGAGATGTAGAGATCACGGCCAATGCGGTGATCAGCAATGCCGGACCTAAAAGGACGGTCGAACTGGCAGGCAGAGAGAATTTCGATAAAGGTTTCCTGTGCGAAGTAGACCGTATGAAACCTGCTTTTCAAATGTGGATTACCACTGTAAGTGATCGTCCCCTATACGATTGGCCGGTTGTGACTACTTTAAAAACCCGGCGAATGATAAACATGATGATTCCGTCCATGGTGATTCCAGGTTTGGCGCCTCCGAACAAACATATCCATTATTCGATCTCGGGTCCTGCTGATCAGACCGGACAATGGAACATGAAGGAAGAAGTAGACCTGCATATTCAGGATCTGAAAGACAACATCCCCCTGTTTAGCGAGCATGGTGAAGTGATTCATGTAGGATGCTATTGGGGTGATTGGCCTACGATAACCAATACACCGTTCGCAGGATACCAACCCATGAAACAAAAGACACCGATTGAGAACCTGTATCAGGTTGGAGAAGCTGTGGGACCACGTGGATGGTTAGGTGGTACTCCCGGATGCGCTCTAACAGCAAAAATGGTGGTGGATGAAGTGGACAAGCGGATTACCAGGCAGCGTATGTCAGGCTAGAGTGTATTGCGATAGGATCTTTTAGCAAATGAGCGAGTTTGGGTATGCCGGGCAAATCCTAAACGTTGATCTCTCCGAAGGGAAGATCACCACGCTCCGAACGGCCAATTACTCCGATAGATTTCTTGGCGGTCGGGGAATAGCTGCCAAGATATATTGGGATGAAGTCTCTCCTCAAATAAAGGCTCTTTCCCCGGAAAACTATCTCATTTTTGTTAATGGACCTCTGGCCGGATTCACCCGTTTAGCGGGTTCCCGATGGCAGGTGTGCGGCAAATCACCGGCAACCCAGCCGGAGCAGTTTTCCTATGCGAATGCGGGAGGTAGCTGGGGTGCATGGCTTAAGTTCGCAGGTTTCGATGGTATAGCGGTTACAGGTAAATCGGATAAGCTCGTTTACCTCTATGTGAGAGATGGACAATGTGAAGTTCGGGATGCTGTTCATTTGGCAGGTAAAAGTACCATCGAAACGCGGCAAATGCTGAAGCAGGATCTGGGAAAAGAAGCGAGGGTGGTGGCGATAGGCCCTGCAGGTGAAAACCAGGTTTCGTTTGCCACCCTGTTGGCGGATGAAGATTCCAGTGCGTCGGGTGGATTTGGGGCGGTGATGGGCTCGAAAAACCTCAAAGCCATTGCGGTGGTAGGCGATAAAAGACCAGTAGCTGCCAATCTAGAGAGACTCAGAGAACTGGCTGATCGGATCGTCCGATTGCGTAAAGGTACCCAAGAAATGTATACCCTGGCGATACCGGGCCGAACCCAACGTACAGCGTGCTATGGATGTCCCACTGGCTGCACCCGTCAGGTTTATACGGCTGACGATGGAGATCGCGGAAAGTTCTTCTGTGAGTCTCTAGCCTGCTATCTCAAACCGGCTCAGGCTTATTACGGAGACTGGCCGGAGACCGCGTTTTACTGTCCACCTTCAGCGAAAATGGGACACTTTAAAGACATAAGTTAAAGGACACT
>CAZWIP010000051.1:0-15371 GCA_964634125.1 uncultured Dehalococcoidia bacterium | reverse complement strand
CAGGACAACTGGCAGCATGAATGATTTGGTGTCCACTATTGCCATCAGGGCTCAGGTACGCGCTACTTATAATGTAAAGTTTGTAGCTGATGGAGGGAAACTATGCAGACAGATCTGGCTGGCAAGAATCTGCTTGGGATCAATGGACTGGGACGCATTGGGAAGCTTACGCTCTGGTATCATCTACAAAACCGTCATTTTGACGGTTTTGTGGTGAATGTTGGACGTGAGGTCGGAAAGAGCCTCGAAGATGTGATACACACGATCACCAGAGATTCCACATACGGACCCATGAACCGGTTCCTACACGGTTGTTCAAGTAACTCTTCGGATATATCAATCGTTGATGAAGATGCTGGCATTGTTCAAATTGATGGTCTTCCATTGAAGGTACTGCGCAAACAAAGAAATCCCAAGGATATTAACTGGGCAGCCGAAGGGGTACGTTTGGTTGTCGATTGCACCGGCAGGTTTCTTGATCCTACTCTATCTTCTGATAATCCTGACGGGAGCGCACGCGGTCACCTTGATGCCGGTGCACAGAAGGTGATTGTAAGCGCTCCTTTCAATATCAAAGACGTGTCACAAAAAACCCCGAATGATAGTGAAATGTTGGTATATGGTATCAACCACATCAACTTCGATCCGGCCAGGCATCACATCGTCTCATCTGCTAGCTGTACCACGACCGGACTGGCCCATATGATTAAACCTCTTATCGAGACACAGGAAACTTCTGAAATACTGACGGCTTCCATGTCGACAGTTCATGCAGCAACCAGTACACAAAGTATTCTTGATTCGGTACCCACTTCCGGAACCGGTGACCTTCGAAAAAGTCGCTCAGTTCTGAACAACATCATCTTAAGCTCAACTGGTGCTGCCAAGGCGCTGGAGAGCATTATCCCTGAGATTAAACAGATTGGATTTATGGCTGATTCTGTCCGTATTCCCACAAACACGGTTTCCCTGATTACATTGAATGCAACTTTTCATACTCACCTGACTGATACCGGAAAACCGGTTATCAACCACCTTCTCATAAATGAAATTTACAAGAAGGTGGCAGGAAGCTCGCAAAAGGGTCTATTGAAATACAGCGAGAAGCAAAATGTATCAGCGGACCTCATAGGGGATCAATCTGCTGTTATTATTGAGGGACACGAAACACACACTCGGACAGGTTTCATGCATCTGGCATCAGAAATGTTGGAACGCTTCGGTATTAAAGATGTTCCTGATATCCAAATACCGGTTACTCATGCAAAGATATTCGGATGGTATGATAATGAGTTCGGGAGCTATGTGAGCTGTTTAGGAAGGCTCACTGAATATATAGACAAACGCATGACTTAGCCGAAAAGGCGATTATGCTAGGTCCTTAGCTACATAGGCTGCCAAGTCTGCAGTTCGGGCACTGTACCCCCACTCATTATCGTACCAGGCCAGAACCTTCAGCAAATTGCCATCTGCTGTCATCGTACTTAGACCATCGATAATCGAACTTGCAGGGTTACCTTTGAAATCACTACTGACCAGTGGTTCATCACAGAATTCCAGAATCTTCTTCAGCGGACCCTCTGCAGCGTTCTTAAGAGCCTGATTGACTTCCTCAACAGTGACATTTCGATCCATTTCAGCCGAGAAATCGGTAAGAGAGACTGTGCTTGTCGGCACTCTGTAGGAAATCCCACTGATTTTCCCCTTAAGTTCTGGTATTACCAGGGCCGTCGCCGGGCCTGCCCCTGTAGACGTAGGGATTATGTTCAAACCGGCTGATCTCCCTCGACGGGCATCTTTATGCGAGTTATCCAGGAGTCTTTGATCTGTGGTATAAGCGTGGATAGTAGAAATGAATCCCTTGGCAATCCCGAATGTATCTTGTAAAACTTTGGCCAAAGGCGCTACACAATTAGTAGTACATGACGCATTAGAAATAATATTATGATTTGCTGGATCATACTTATCCTCATTCACACCGAAAACAATAGTAATATCCTCGTTCTTCGTTCTCACAGGGGCAGTAATGATAACTTTCTTTGCTCCATGATTCATATGTCCCGCAGCTTTATTACGGTCCCTGAAAGGGCCTGCTGATTCTATTACAATATCAACATCGGTATTGTCCCAGGGAATGTCTTTGGGATCACGTATCGATGTATGCTGAATTCGTTTTCCATCAACAATGAGGGCACCATCTGCAGCCTCTACAATGCCCGGATACTGTCCGTAGTCAGAGTCATATTTCAAAAGGCGTGCGCAGACCTCGCAATCTGCTGGGGTATTTATTGCTACTACTTGTAAATCATCTTTATGATACTGTTTGATGGCCCTCAATACTTGTCTGCCAATACGCCCAAAACCATTTATCCCGATTCTCGAAGACATTAAGCTCTCCTTTTGCTCTAGCTATCCCCATCATAGCAGATCACGATGCGTAGCCTCAAGAAGAGTTTTGGAGATGGTCATCTATCACTCAAGATGATCTTATTGAACCGGCAATTGAAAAAGGACATAATTACCTTTCAGGTCATTCCCGCGTAGGCGGGAATCCAGAGGGAAGCGAAGGAAGTAGATTCCGGATCGGAGTCCAGAATGACATACCACATTTAGTTGCTGGATTAATAGAAGATATTGAGGATGTTGAAAACTAGAGAAAGGGATGTACGAACTACTCGTGTTTGGAGCCGTCAGGCATGATAGTATCGTTCAAGTTTGCTCCAACAAGAATGGTGGCATTCAAGTCAGCGTATTTCAGGTCAGCTCCGCTAAGATTAGCTCCACTTAAATCCGTATGTCTCAGTAGTGCCCAACTCATGTCAGTCTGGCTGAAGTTAGCCTGTCTTGCATGGGTTCCGTTTAGATTGGCTCCACCCAAATCAGCCCCGCTCATGTTCGCTTCGGTAAGGTCTGTGCCGCGCAAGTCTGTCCCTTTCAAATCGGCGCCCCTGAGATTCGCCCAACTCATATCAGTATTGTTGAGTTCTGTCCCTTTGAGATTGGCTCCGGCCATGTCAGCGCGGACCAGACTCGTGCCGGACAGATCAGCCCCACTCATATCGACCCCAATAAGGTTTGCCTCGCACATACTACTCTCAACCATATAAGCTTCGTTCAATGATGCTTCATAAAGACTAGCACCATCAAGCCTCGCGAAACGTAGATCGGCCTTGTCAAGAATAGCTTTTTCAAGATCAGATTCTCTCAAGTCTGCATGATACAGATCAGCCCCACGTAAGTCAGCACGAAATAGCTTTATACCCCGCAAGTTCTGACCTCGAAGATCTACGCCCTGCAAGTTGGCATCTGTAAGATCAGGTTGGCCTCTTTTCCAAAAACGTGGCCATTTTCTTCGTCTTTGCAATGAGATGAAGTCCATCACATCAGAGGTTTGTATGACATCGCCCACTAACCTCAGACGTAATTCCCGGACCTGGTCACGCCTCGATTTTCGATTCACCAAAACAACGTTAGTTATTGCACCGATTAAAGCTCCAACGAAACCAAATACACCACCAATTAATACACCTGTAAGAATATCTGACATCTAGATCACCTCCCTTTGAGACATCTAGTCACGTCCTCTACCAGCTTCGGCATCTCTCAGCCAACTGGGTTTCAGCTTCCAATTATCTTCCGTTATAAACTGGCATCCTGTCTCATCATATTGAATGCAGGTAACCCCTTCCTGTTCTGCTAATTCCAATGCACTGTCCTCGAAAGAAGTAGCTGATACCATCATAAGTCTATCGAACCAGAATTCCTGTTTCACTGTGTGTGCAGCATGAAACACATCAATCGCTCGTTTCACCAAAGTCGATATATCCCTGCGTTTCACTGCTGTGCCATTACTTTTGCACTCAACCCATATTTCAATATCGTTCCGAGAACTCTCACCTTTCATGTGACCCCACACACTGACCTCATACGGTCGTCTGGTAGAAAGACCGTTTGCTGGATAGTCAATAGCTGTTGATTCAGCACCTAGATTGTTCTCCACCCAATTAGCTATACGTTGTTTATAAACTATTGACGGACTCTTCCTATCTCTCCTTATCTCAACATCCGTTTCCCCAAAGCTTGCTTTCATTTCATCCAGCCATTGGACTATCCTGTTACGGCCTAGCACTTCGGCAACGAGTTCCAGTGCGCCTGTGCCTCGATCAAGCAAACTCTCGAAATAATCAACATCAGCTTCTTTTGGCTTGCTCGTTTTTCTAATGGTTTTTTGTTTTCTAAACTCTTTTATTGGTAAAGTGGCTTGTTCACCTTCTGAGAATTCAGCCTTTGATTCTTTTTCCTCAGCAGGTGATTCGCTTCCCCCCAGTAAATCTCCAAGAATATCAGGCGTCCTCTTTCTAGTTGCCATCGTTCATTATCCTTTGCGTAAGTATTTTGTACCCTTCCGCACCGGGAGAATTAGGATCATATTCGTATATGGTCTGGCCAAATCCAGGGGCTTCCGAAAGTCGAACACTATACCTGATTGGTTCACATAACATGCTTGCATAATGCACTTTTAGCTGTTCAAGTATTTCCTTACTCTTCTTAACCCGCATGTCATAGAATGTAGGCAGAACATATCTCAGGTGAAGGTCTCTATGATACTTCTGAACTCCTGCCAAATTGTGCTGAAAATCTAATACTCCTTGCAATGTTAGTACTTCAGGAGAAACTGGTGTTAATATCTCTTTAGCATAAAAAAGCACATTTACACTTAAAATGTCAAGACTTGGAGCTGTATCCAGGATTACGAAATCAAATTTACCTTCCAGAGGCTCAAGAGATTCCGCCAGCGATTGTTCTCCTCCAAAGGTTTTCCTGTCAATCTCTCGCTTTGCTCCAGCCAGCGCACGGCCCCCAGCCAAAAGCCAAAGCCGATCTCTTGCCAAAATTAATGATTCTTCAGGAGTTGCTCTCTGGGTAAGTAATTCAGCGAGACCTATCTCCGGCTCAATTCCCAACGATGTCGCAACATGTCCTTGAGTATCCGTATCAATGATGAGAACATTCGAGCCTGCTACCGCCAACCCATGAGCTAAGTTAATAGCAGTAGTGGTTTTACCCACACCACCTTTTGAAAGGCATACCGCTATTTTTCGCATTGTACCATTTCTTGCATTGACATAATCCGTAACCATTACTTCTACAACCCCCTCAGGAATTCAGGACGAAGCAGAGATTCATCCATTTTATCTAATACTTGGTCTAACTGTTTGAGCATTGTATCTTTTTCTTGTGGCAATATTCCCCTGATAGAAAGATAATTCGAAGCATGCATTGAACTGAAAAAGCAATTCGTTAACGTAGAGCTTTCTATGATGATTCTCAATTCTTCTAGCGATTGAAATGGCGAAATCAGTTCGAACCTGCCTTCACGCTCATCCTCATAGAGAGGCGTTCCCGGAACAAGTGTTAACGTCAGTGCACCGGCATATTCAGGGTCAATTTCGGTGAGCAATCGAGCTGTTTCTAAAGCATGTTTCTCACTTCCATTAACACCACCAAGTCCCAAAAGTATGGTTAATGAAAGTGCGATACCTGCACTTTTCGCCTTAAGTGTAGCCTCAACAATCTCATTTCTGGTAACACCTTTGTTCACTCGCTTAAGCACATCATCATCACCGCTTTCAGGGCCCACATAGACTATATCCAGCTTTAGTTCACGCAGAGTTTTCAACTCATCAACAGATCGTCGTAAGAGATCTTGAGGAGTTGAATAAGCAGCGATCCTTTCTAACCATGGGAACTTGCCGTTCAGATACTCCAATATATTGACCAACTTGTCATAAGGATATACCAGCGCATCTCCATCTTGAAGGAATACCCGTTTGGAGGACATGTATGGGGCGATCTCATAGACGATAGGGTGAATGTCCGGAAGGCGAATGCCATCCTTCAAATAAATGTCCAGAGCATCGATCTCTGCTTTGACCTCATCAACATCACGTATTTGAAGCTGAGATCCATTATAGCGGCAAAAAGTACAGGAGTTATTGGAACATCCCCTGGTAAGGGGAAGAAAATAACTTTGCGCCTCACTTGGTGGCCGAAAAATCTGAGGCCTCTGGAAACTCATGCGTCCCCCACTTGATGTTTCCACTAGTATTCCTTAAATGGCATTGTAAACGTTTATGCCGTTTTTGTCGACCCTTTGCACTTTATTTACCATAACAAGGGTTTTTAGATAGGCCAATGTCTTTGTGGTCAATCCAGCCTGGACCAATGGTGGCAAACCTTCCCAGTTGAAGGAATTGTCAGACCAATCAATATTTGCGGCAATATCATATGCCGTAGCTGATTTATTGCTAACAGTATGATTTATTTGGTTCAGAATACGCTCATGATAAGCCAGCAACTGACCAATTCTTTCATCTGAGTTTCTAAACATACTCTCGTGTCCTGGTAAAATTATGTCAATATCCAATTGGTTTATTGCCCTTAATGAATTGACATAATCATTCAACTGATTATGGTTAACATCTGTGTGCAAACCTATATGAGTGATTGTGTCAGGTAATATGTGATCACCTGAGAACAAAACTCTGCGGGTAGGTTCATAAAAACAGACATGATCATGATCATGTCCGGGAGTCCAAATGACAGTGAGATCGAAAGATTTTGTAGAAATAACATCACCATCCAGGAAAAGATGATCGGGTAAAACAGGCTCAACATGATCCGTGTAATCAGTTGACATATCTATAACGGCATCATAATGCTCCCTGGTTCCTCCGTTCTGTATATGCCATTCACCTAATTCCTCGATATAGGATTGTCTTCCAAAATATCGTCGATTAATAGGGTCTTCTCCGTATTGATGAACTTCAATAGTGATACCGAATAATTGCTTCAATTTCCCGGCTAGACCATAATGGTCGGGGTGGATATGCGTATAAATCACCCTGTTAATATCACCTAAAGTCAGGCCGATGCTATTTAACTGCTTATGTAAATCGTCGAGCAATTTCTGATCGTCCCAACCGCTATCGATTAACAACCAGCCATCATTATCTTCTAATAGATAGATGTTGACATAATTAGCAGGGTTGTTAACTAATGGTAGTTTGAATTGATATATACCGGGAATGATTTCCAAAATTATGTCTCCGGAGTAATACTGTAGTTAAGAAGGTTCGAAAAGAAACATGTCCTCTTTTTGGACCTTGGTGACCCGATTTTCTATCCGTAACGATTCAAGATGTGCAAGTGTTTCGGTTACTGCAATTCTTCTATCTATGGGGCCTAGCTCATCCCAGGTAATCTCTCCCTCCATCCAGGTTATTTTGGAGGATATTTGATATGCGGTCTTTAATTCATCTCGAATTGCATCCAATATTTCTTGTTTTCTTAACTCATGGTGGGCGAATAGCTGTTCAATCCTGCCGTGAAGATCAGTATAGGTTTGTTCATGTGCTGGTAGGCCCAGTTCCATATCGATGTCTTCAAGTAGTTTTAGGGAATTAATATAATCCCCAAGAGGATTGCCGTGTGATTCTATATGAATACTGATATTGGGTGTAATTATGGGCAATATGTGATCACCTGAGAATAGAATTTTATTTGTCGGTTCGTAAAGACAAATATGTCCTGGCGAGTGTCCCGGAGTCCAGATTACCTGTAAATCAAATACGCCAGTAGAAACAATATCCTCATGCTTCAATCCTCTATCTGGAACAGCCTTTTCAAAGAGTCTAATTGCATCCATAGACATATCTTGCTTACCCGGGTTGTGAACATCTGGTACACCATTGATACGCAGCCATTCCTGCATCTCGTACAAGATATTTCCGGTCCATGTATCGGTGTTATCGATAATGAATTTATCAACTTCGTGAAGAGCGAGTTCGGCGCCAGAAAGACCTTTTATTTTCCCGGCAAGCCCAAAGTGATCCGGATGAATATGAGTTGGAATAATCATCTGTATTTCGGGGAAAGTCAGGCCCAGTATTTCCAGTGCCTTCGAAAAAGCTTCGAAAGACTCCTGGTCATTCCAACCTGTATCGATCAATGTCCATCCCTTTGTTCCTTGAATCAAATATGTGTTGACATAACCAAGGGGGTTATCCTTAAGCGGTAATTTTACTTGATGGATTCCTGGGATTATTTCTGAAATAGTATTCATTTTAATTCACATAAAGAAGCATTTATTTCCTGTTGGTGTTAGTGGGAAAAATTGCACCCGCGCCTGTGGCAATTATGAAAGAAGATAACCACCATCCACAACGATGATTTCTCCAGTGATATAATTGGCGGCAGCGCTAGTCAAAAATAGAACAACATTGGCGACTTCCTCAGGCTCTCCCATGCGACCTAGGGGCATCCTTTGTCCTATATCCACTGCCATCTGCTCCAGAGATTTTCCAGTAACTTTTTGCATCTCGTCGCCAGTCTGGCAAGTGCCCGGTGTCAGTATGCCGCCCGGAGCTACAGCATTAACTAGGATTCGGTGAGGGGCCAGCTCCAAAGCCATCGCTTTGGTAAGCATGATTACGCCCCCTTTGGAGGCATTGTAGTGCGCCACCAATCCAGTTGGGCGTATTCCATCGACGGAAGCCATGTTGATAATCTTTCCACCTTGATTAGCTTTAATCATCACTTCTGCAATGGCCTGAGCATATAAGAATGTTCCCTTAAGGTTAAGGTCAAGTACCCTATCCCACAGCGTTTCGCTAGTTTCCATAAAGGGTGAGACGGGATAAATCCCGGCATTGTTCACCAGTATATCGAGTTTACCGAAGGTATCGATAGTGGCTTGCGCTGTCCTTTTGGCATCAGCTGCACTCGAAGCATCAGCTTGTATAGCTTGTGCTTTGCCTCCACTGGCTTTGATCATTTCGACGGTTTGGTTGGCCGCTTCCAGGTTAATATCAGTGATCATGATACTGGCTCCGGCCTCCGCAAGGCGCAATGAAATGGCCTGTCCAATGCCTATACCACCGCCAGTTACCAACGCACTTTGCCCACTAAGATCAAAAAGCTCGGCAATTGTCTGCATCATTTGAATCCCCTTTTACTTTTAGGAAAGTAGATATCCCCCATCTACCAGAAGAATATCTCCAGTTATATAATCCGCTGCAGCACTTGCAAGGAAAAGTACTGCTCTGGCAATATCGTCAGGTTGTCCTGCTCTTTCAAGAGGGATACGACCCGTGAAGCTTTTACTCAGTTGTTCAATAGTAAGACCTGCTTCTAGGGCAGATGCAGCGACGTTTTTAGTTCCTGGAGTCATAATGCTACCTGGAGCCACTGCGTTTACCAAAATCTTGTGTGGTGAAAGCTCCAGAGCTAAGGCTTTGGTAAGCATAACCACCCCACCCTTGGAAGCATTGTAAGGAGTAGCATTGCCATTCGGATGCAAACCGTCGACAGAAGCGAGGTTGATGATTTTGCCGCCCTTGCCAGCACTAATCATTGCCTCAGCAGCAGTCTGCGCAAAGACGAAGCTACCCTTCAGATTTACACTGATAACCTTATCAAACAACGATTCTTCGACCTGCATAACCGGTATAAGTGGATATATCCCAGCATTGTTTACCAAAATATCAATGCTACCAAATGCTTCAATTGTTGCTGCTACTACCTTTTTGGCATCGGCAACGCTGGCGGCATTGGCTTCGATTGCCTGCGCTTTGCCACCACGATTCTTAATTTCATCAACTGTCTGATTGGCGGCGTCCATGTTGAGGTCAGCTACCATAACTGAAGCACCAGCTTCTGAAAGACGATAGCAAATCGCTTGCCCGATTCCCATACCACCGCCAGTTACGATAGCACCCTTTCCACTCAAATCAAAAAGTTCTGCAATACTTGGAGTTGTCATTGTTTTAATCCTCCCCGAAATACCTATTATTTGAAAGGCACGCCTAGACGTGCCAGTACATCTTTTCCACCTAAGATCATTTTTTCGTAATCTGGTTTCGGTTTCATTGTTTGAATATCATATATATCTGGGAGTGGAACAGCCATTACCATTTCCCCTGGTTCTATCTTGTCAATTTCAACCAGGATTTTCTTTACAAGTTCATTGGCTTTTTGAGCTGGCATGCCGGCAGTCACATCCATTACCTCAGCATTTATAGCTGCGTCGAAACCGGTTCCGCCTGAAAGCCAACAGTAGGACATGCCGCTTGCAGTATTAAGGATAGCTGCCGCAGCAACATGAAGCATTTGGGCATCATTCAGACATCGGTGCATTGCTGCTACCGCAGTTCCGCCAATACAGACTTTTATGTTTCTCTCGGAAGCTCGAGCTGCTGCGCTGTAGGCCCAAAAACATGCTGGTGTTCCCCAATTACCATCCATGTGATTAGTGAAAAGACTAGCCAAGGAACCATGACCATAAGAAAGTTGTCCAAGCAGGTTTGCTACCAGGCTGACAGATGTATCAGCTGCATTTCGGCAGAGACCTCCAATCATCGACATCGTGCTCTGCCATGGCTGTATACCTCTATCCTGACAAAATTGAGCCAGTAGTAGCCGTGCCCAGTCAAGTTTCTGCTCCGGAAGGATATGTATCCCGATTTGTGTATTGTGTGGTTCTCTTAATCCGGGACCAATCATAGCCATAGTCCCACCGACGGTACTTGCGGTGGCAAGAAGTCCACAGTGCATACCCGGCCTGCCTACGCGTTCTAGCACTTCTTTGATTTGTTTCTGTTCCCATTGTGCGACTATTATCTCACTTGGAGTACCCGCTTTAGGTTCTATATCACCGAGTTTTGCAAGACCAGGGCAGATGCCCATGGCTTTTACTGACTCCTCTTGAACATAGGATTGAACGTAATGCCCAAACCATTCTTCATCAGCTACACCGGCTGGTCCAGAATACTGTGTGGGTGGGCGTGTATCTGCGCCGGTGCGATATTCAACAGTTACTTCATCTTTGCCTTTGCCGAAAGTATGATTGCTAGGGTTTTCTCGATACTCACGGGCGATAGTTTCAATCTCTTCGTTGGTATACTTTATCACTCGTTCTGTCTCAATATGATAGAGACCAACATCTGCCAATAACTCGACACCAGCTTGGAAGACTGCGTCTGCAGTAGCATCGTCGACAACTAGTTCTTCCGGATTGTATTTGATATCGTACTTGGCCACTAATTCCCGGACTTTCATCGAGAACTCAAGATCGAATTCGTCCGCTTTCATCACCGGACCGTGCAAGGATCGTTGCTGAAAATCTATAATTGGAATCATGATACTCCTCAAATCGAATTTCTAATTAAAAGGCACTCCCAATCGTGCAAGTTCTTCTTTGGATCTCATTATACGAGCTTCAAAATCTGGTTTGGGTTTCATTGTATCAAGGTCATACATATCCGGGAACGGAACCGAGAACATCATTTCTTGACGCTCTGCTTCATCAACCTTCGTCATGATCTTTTGTACGAGATCGTTAGCCTTGTCTGCTGGCATCCCGGCAACAGCGTTCATCACTTCCCCTGTTATTCGTGCATCGAATCCAGTTCCACCACCAATCCAACAGTAAGTCATACCGCTCGCCGTATTCAAAATAGCAATTGCTGCGACATGTATCAGTTGAGCGTCAGTCATCCACAGGTCCATTGCTGAAGCAGCTACGCCTCCAATACAAACCTTAATATTTCTCTCGGAAGCACGGGCAGCCGCACTGTAAGCCCATAGACAGGCACGTGTTCCCCAATTACCGTCCATGTGGTTCGTGAAAAGACTATTTATCGGACCATGACCATAGGATATTTGTCCAAGCAGGTTCGCTACCAAGCTGACTGCCGTATCAGCAGCGTTTCGGCAAAGACCTCCAATCATCGACATTGAGCTCTGCCATGGGACGATTCCCCGGTCCTGGCAGAATTGGGCCAGTAAAAGCCGATCCCAATCCAGCTTCTGTTCAGGAAGTATGTGTACTCCAATATGGGTATTATGTGCTTCCCTTAATCCCGGACCAATCATTGCCATTGTTCCACCAACAGTGCTCACCGTTGCCAGAAGCCCACAATGCATATCTGGCCTGCCAACGCGCTCGAGAGTTTCTTTTATTTTCTTCTGTTCCCATTGCGAGACTATTATCTCGCTTGGAGTACCGGCCTTGGGTTCAACATCACCGAGCTTGGCAAGTCCAGGGCAGATACCCAATGCTTTTACTGATTCCTCCTGAACAAACGACTCAATGAAAGGCCCGAACCACTCTTCTTCGGCTACCCCGGCCGGTCCCGTATAGAGTGTGGGAGGGCGTGTATCTGCACCGGTGCGATATTCAACAGTTACTTCATCTTTACCCTTGCCGAAAGTATGCTTGCTGGGATTTTCTCGATACTCTCGGGCGATAGTTTCAATCTCTTCTTTGGTATACTTAATCACCCGTTCTGTCTCAAGGTGATAGAGCCCAACATCTGCAAGTAACTCGACTCCAGCTTGAAAGACGGCATCTGCCGTGGCATCATCAACGACCAGTTCTTCCGGATTGTATTTAATATCATATTTAGCTACCAGTTCCCGGACTTTCATCGAGAACTCAAGATCGAATTCATCCGATTTCATAACCGGGCCGTGCAAGGATCGCCGCTGAAACTCTATGATTGGAATCATGCTATACCTCCTCGTCTATTCAAATTTGTCGACCAGTATCATAACCGGCCGCAATAGCTGCCATAATAGTGCCCTGCCCATCGGCAGTGACTCCCAGGGCATCTCCTATGACATGGGTCTCAAGCCCTTTTTTCTCAGCAAGTTCTGCCAAGAATCTGTTTGGTCTTCGATCACCCGCAAAGACTATGGTCTCAATTCCTGATAACTGCTCTTTCCCGTTGTCACTTACCATCCAGACATCATCGGTAGGCAGAATTTCGATCTTTTCAACATTACGATAGGTTTTGGCACCTTTCTCTTTGAGTCTGTCCCTGAGATAGTTTCGATCAGCCTGAGCCATCTTGATGGCAAACTTCCTACTGCGCTCGACCAGGTAAACGTTCTTACCCTTCTCCGAGAGATAATCCGCTATTTGCAGTCCGATCTGGTCCCCTCCAACAACAAGAACGGTATCTCCAGTTAACCGATCTTCTTCCAGGAGCTCGTCCACCATCATCGGTTCGATGTTCTCTATGTTCTCCAGACCATCGACGAATCCTTGTGGAATCAGCGGAAGACTTCCTGTGGCTGAGATGACTACATCCGGTCCGATCTCATCTAGCAACGTTTCGTCAACTTCCGTATTGAGGCGAATTTCAACCCCAAGTTTGCTGAGTTGCCTTTCATACCAATCGAGAATATCTCCGATTTCCTGCCTTTTTGGCATTGTCGATGCCAGCTTGAGCTGGCCCCCAATCCATCCCCTACTTTCACAAAGTGTCACTATATGTCCAGAGAAAGCTGATCTCCTGGCGGCTTCCATTCCGGCGGGTCCCGCTCCAACTACCAAAACTTTCCTGGCATTGGCCTTCTTTTCGCCTTCGATTTCTTTGATGAGATACTCGCGGCCTACTCGCGGATTCACAGCACAACTTGATTCCCCGTGTCTTAGAATGTTATCGATGCAGCCCAGACAATCTGCCATGCAAAATCGGATGTCAGAGACATCACCGTTTCTTGCTTTTGCAACAAAGTCCGGATCGGCCAGGTGAGCTCTGGCCATTGCAACCAGGTCCGCTCTCCCTTCTCTGACTATTGTATTGGCCATGATTGGGTCTTTGATTCTTCCCACGGTGATGACCGGGATAGACACATGCTTCTTGACTTCCTCGGCAAAGTGAACACGGGCCCCCTGATCGACATACATGGGTGCGATCATAGGGTCAATCGAACCATAGGTTGAAGTGCCACATGATATATGCAAATGAGCAACGCCTTCTTTTTCCAAAATTGGTGCAAGTTTAACCAAGTCTTCCATACCCCATGAACCTTCAGGGATGAAATCATCCCCGTTTAGCCGAACGCCGATAGGGATTTTGTCCCCGACTTTGGACATCACCTCACTTACCACCTCAAGTAGAAATCGTATCCTGTTCTCAAAACTGCCGCCATATTCGTCAGTCCTTCTGTTGTAGAAGGGTGTCATGAAGGTTTCGATCAAATAGCCATGCGCCCCATGGATTTCGACGAAATCGAACCCTGCTTTAACGCACCGTTCTGCTGCAGATCCAAAAGCCTCTGTAAATTCTCTAATATCCTCTTTTGTGCATTCCTTCAGCTCTATTCCGTAGTTGGTCAGTTCGGGAATAGCGGAGGCACAATATGCTGCCCCGGGAAGGTAGGTAAGGCCTCCGTGATTGAGTTGCGCTCCGAATTTCACGTCATATTGATGTACTGCCTGCACCAGCTTTCCCAAACCGGGTAGAACCTTGTCATCCCAGAGGTGTACCGCCTTCATTGGCATAGAGGGATGTGTCGTACCAGTTGGATGAACATACGACGCACCAGCAATTATCATGCCTGGTTCGCCACGTGCCCTTTCAGCAATAAACTCGATCAGTTGATCTGTAGGACATCCATCGTCATCCGCCCCAAAACCTACACCCATACCGGGCATGACGATACGGTTCTTAACCTCCATCGAGCCGATCTTGATCGGTTGGAATAGATGTTTGAGTTTTTCCATTCTAGATTTCTCGGGCAATTTGAGAGCCCTCAGCGATTGCTTCCAATGCCTCGCGCGGCTCTTTAGCATCTCCAATTACGTAGACTTCAGTTACATAATCCTTGATCGTTTCACTGAGATTATCAACTGACTTCACCCCGCGTGCCAGGATGATCATATCTATCCCACTGAGAATTTCCTCATTGCCATCCTTTTCAATCAGAACCCCATCATCAAGTATCTCTTTGACGATGGAGGAATACGAAAAGGTAACTCCCTTCTCCCATAATCTCTGCATAAGCAAGGTGCGAATCTCAGACACCATATCCAGCCCGACTTCCTTCTTACTGGTTACAACTGTAACCGCAACCCGTCCCACGATTGGGTTATCGCCTTTCGTAGCCAGATAGTCGGCAACTTCGCACCCGACCATCCCGCCGCCGAGAACGACCACGTTCGCTTTCGGAATACCCACTTTGCCTGACAGCAACGGATTTTCCAACGGCACTGTAACTTTCCCGGCCAAGATATCATGCGCTGTGACCACTTTTGGATTGTCGATACCGGGGAAATCAGGTACGAATGCTTCACTTCCCACTGCAACGATAGCAACATCCGGTTTGATCTCTTGAACTAGCTCTGGCGTTACTTCGGTATTTAACTCAATTTCGACTCCCGCCTTCTTTGCCTGACTCAGCAAGTATTTCACCCATTTGGCGAGTTCTTGTTTCATGGGAGGTACGGCTGCAAGATTCAGTTGGCCCCCGACTTTCGAATCCTTCTCGAAGATAGTGGCTTTGTGACCTCGCAATGCTGC
>CAZWIP010000050.1:3453-15898 GCA_964634125.1 uncultured Dehalococcoidia bacterium | reverse complement strand
TATTAATGAAATTTAAATTCCCAAACGAAATGGAATATCTAAATGGCTCAGAAAAATGGTAGATGATCTAAGGAATTGAACCTTATACGAATGAGAAAATCATAAAACCATGCATTATTCGCTAGGTTCTCTGTGGTTTCAGTTTCAGTCAGTTTTTAACCAGCTTCTGCATTTGGTTCTTCCTTCACCACAAAGCTCAACAGATAGGCGATGATAAATGAAGCCATGACGGTCAGGACAGTCAAAATCACCACATATTCCCATCCGAAGATAGCGACCATCATGGGCAAGAGGAATGGCTTCACCGCCCGATTGCACAGAAATAACGTTATGGGGAAGTTTCCGGCTCCCTTTTCGCGCAGGTCTTTCAACATCGGGTACCAGGCATAGATCGGGCCCACGGAGATGATCCCCGCCAGAGTCGCGATGAACACGGTTCGTATTTAATGACGAAGAGAAATATGGAATTGACCCGAAATGCCCGGTATGCGGCAGCACGTCCATCGAATCGACCGACGGAAAGGCAGATGAACTGGATGCACTCCGCACCGGAAGCGGAGGCTGATGTTAGTAAATTAAGAGGCCGTGAGCCTCTCGAATAGAAGGAGGTATACTATGCTCAAGATTACGGATACAGCTAAAGCAAGACTGAAAGATGTACTAAACGAAAATCCCGGCAAGTATCTTCGGGTATTGTTTCAGGGTATTGGCTGAGGCGGCCCCCAATTGGGAATGGCTCTGGATGAGCCAAAAGAAGGTGAACAAGCTATCCAGATCAATGAAATTGATGTGTTGATAGGAGAGGATGTCAAGGCCTTTACTGCCGGTAACGTCGTCGATTATGTTGATTCATATGGTCAAAAAGGATTTATGATCGGTCCTGAATCAAGACAAGGCTACTGCTAAGGTGTTATCTCTTCTCAAAACCAGAGGGTGAGCGAATGCACATACAGGGATTTGAATGCAATCAATGTCAATTTAATTTTGAAGCCGCTGTACCGAATGATTCGGAAGTTACGATAGAGATCAGATGCCCTCAGTGCGATAGCACGGACGTACGACAATCCGATGCTGCCAGCGAGTTTCTTGAATTGATTCGCGAAATAGGCAGTACCGGCGGATGATGTTAGGCCGGAGGAGGCCGTGTGCCTCATGTTCGGCTACTATTGAATGACAGTTTGATGGAATACCTAATGAACCTCAGTAGGTCATAAAAACTGGCCTTCCTCATTCTTGTTGATCTATAATAATCACAGAACAACGTATCGAAAGTCGTTTGAGGAAACGGTTCTGAGGTAACGCTTCGTCTATCCACAGAATTAGCTCAGTAAAAAAGGGTATAAATTGAATGCTCTATAAATTCGACGGAAAACAGCCAACATTCGGAAAAGAAACGTATATCAGCGAACTAGCGCAAGTTATTGGAGACGTGCGCATTGGTGACAACTGTTATATCGGACATGGCGCTATCCTGCGGGGCGACTATGGAACGATTGAAATCGGAGACGGCACAGCAGTCGAAGAGGGAGTCATCATACACGCACCGCCAACCGAAACAAATCGAATCGGCAAGAAGGTTACCATAGGACATGGGGCCATTCTTCACGGGAAGCATATTGGCGATCTGGCTGTTATCGGCATGGGAGCAGTAGTGAGTATCTGGTCTGAGGTTGGGGCGGGAACCATCATTGCCGAAGGAAGCGTAGTCAGGATGAATCAGGTGGTGCCCGCGGGAAAAGTTGCCGCCGGCAATCCGGCAAGAGTCGTGCGTCCGGTAAATGCGAAGGATGAGGAATTGTGGGGTTGGGGGAAGCAGGTCTACATTGACCTGGCTAAAAAATATCTCGATGAAGGTATGGAGGCGGTTGGGTAACCAGTTTGTTGGTTAATTGGTTGGCCGGTTAGTTAGTTCATCTCAAAACAGGAGAAAGCATCCATGTTCAAGCAAGACCTCTGCGACCTCTGCGGCGATTGTCTGGCGGAATGCCAGTGGATCGAAGCAACTCGTGATCAGTCGATTGAATGGATGAAGTCTATGATAGATGGGCAACAGACGCCGGTATTGGAGCAGTGTATCACCTGTTTTGCCTGCAATGAAATCTGCCCTCAAAACGCCAACCCGTTCGACCTGATAGCAAGCCTGCAGGAAAAATACCACACCTTTATAACCGATAAAGTCGCCGCTGAGGAGGAATCAAAATACGTCTTCTCGCACGAACTGAAGGACTATCCGCAAGCAGATCGGGTAATGACTACCTGTGTTTTCAGTAAAACACATGACCATTTACTTCAAGGGGAACTGTATGATCTGCCACGAGTCGATGGGAAACCCTACAATTGCTGGATGCTGTTCAGTCACTGGGGTGCCCATAGTATTCAGCATAGACACATATCAGAGTTAGTGGAGCGACTGGCCATGACCGGTGCCAAAGAGGTTATCTGTTTCCACGATGATTGCTATACCACACTAGCAAATCTGGCTCCGGAGATGGAAATAGAGGTACCCTTCCGCCCGGTCCACCTTTCCGAATACCTTGTCGAGTATCTTTATGTCAACAAGGATCGGGGTAAGCCTCTGGGTATCGACATCGCCTATCAGCGTCCCTGCTCTTCCAGATTCACCCCAGAGAAAGAGCATTTTTTGGACGAGTTGTTCGAACTGGCGGGAGCCCGCCGGATTGAGCGAACCTACGACCGCGAGAACGCCCTGTGTTGTGCCAGTATCATGCTGTTGCTGGGAAATGGTGATCCCAAACCCGCCCAGGAAAATAATGTACTGGATGCCAAAAACAACGGAGCACAAGCCATGGTATGCCTTTGTCCCATGTGCTCAAACAATCTTTCAGAGGTTACTGCTGCGCACGATATGCCTCTTGTTTTCTTGGGAGATATCGCCCGCATGGCGCTTGGGGAAATTGAGGTACCAATTAAAAACCGTTGATATAGCCAGCAAGTATCAACACCATTCTTTAACTGGTACATAGTGCAGATGTTTTTGCCATCACCTGTTCATCTTTATAGTGCTGCAAAGATATCGCTTTGCGCGGGCAGACACTCGCACAGATTCCGCAACCCTGGCAGGCCGCTGCCTCAATCACCACTGCATTCCGGTCACCAAACTTGGGAACCCCAAACGGGCAGGCACGCACGCAGGTCAGGCATGCCACGCATTTATCTTCATCTACAACCGATATAATACCGCCTGTCATCAAATGCGATTGTGAAAGAATAGTCATTGCCCGCGATGCCGCTCCCTGTGCCTGGGCAATCGACTCGGAAATGAACTTAGGCGCATGGGCCAGCCCGCTAAGATACATTCCTTCATTAACGAAATCGAGCGGGCGAAGCTTGAGGTGCGCCTCCATGTAGAATCCATCAGCGGTAAGCGGCAATTTAAGCTTGCTGGCGAACTGCACGGCATCCGGCTGAGGACGTATGCCCGCACTCAAGATAACATGATCGGCGTCGATAAGCAGGTCCGTTCCCAGAACGGCATCAAACACCTTCACCTTAAGCTTCCCGGATTCCTCAATAACCTCCGGCTTCCTCTCGGCATCATAACGAACAAAGGTTACGCCAAGGTCTCTGGCCTCTCGATATTTCAGTTCCTTCATGGCATAGGTTCGCATATCACGATAGAGAACATAAATATCCATATCAGGGTTGAGTTCTTTGATCTTTAAGGCATTCTTCACGGCATGGCCACAGCAAACCCGGCTGCAATATTCATGCCCCGGTTCACGGGAACCAACACATTGAATCATTACCACTGAGCCCATCTGAGAGGCATTTAATTCTCTTCTGGCGATATGACCTTCCAATTCCTTCTGGGTCAGCACCTTCTCAGATTGACCGTAGAGGTATTCGCCCTGAGGCTTGTACTCAGTTGCCCCGGTTGCCAGAATCACGATGCCATGATCAACTTCGATTATTTCTTCGGCATCGGTGCTGATTCTGGTTTTGTAGTTGCCGACGTATCCGGAGAAATCCTTCACACTGGCACCAGTGTATACCGTAATTTTAGGCTCCGTTTCTATCTGCTGCTGAAGCGAAGCCACCAATGTCTGCGGGTCAGACCCCTCAAGAGTGTAGTAGAGCTGCCGCGCATTGCCTCCCAGTTCTTCCTCTTTTTCAACAAGGACCGATTCAAAACCCTGGGCAGCCAGCCCTATGGCAGCCGTCATCCCGGTCACTCCGCCGCCAATCACCAACCCTTTCCGGGTCAGGGGAGATGTTGATTCATGTAAAGGCTCCAGAGTAGCAGATCGGGCAACTGCCATTCTCACCAGATCTTTGGACTTTTCTGTTGCCTCATTCGGGTAACTGGCGTGTACCCAGGAGCACTGATCGCGGATATTGGCCATCTCAAACAGGAACTTGTTCAGGCCCGCTTCCATGCAGGTATCCTGAAAAAGCGGTTCATGAGTGCGGGGGCTGCAGGATGCCACCACCACTCGATTGAGTTCGTGCTCCTTGATGATCTCCATTATTTTGGCGGTGGAATCGGTGGAACAGGTATAAAGGAATTCCTGGGCATAGACGACACCGGGAAGGGCGCCTGAGTATTCGACCACTGCCGGAACATCAACCACCCTAGCAATATTGGTTCCGCAACGACAGACAAATACACCAATACGAGGTTCCTGCCCACTAACATCAGTTTCGGGGGGGAGTTCCTTCGCGGTAACCAGCGAGCCGCGAGCCTGGGCGATTCCCTGAGATGCCAGAAAGGCGGCGCTGCTGGCGTTCATGACTGATTCGGGAATATCCATGGGGGCATCAAAAGCCCCGGATACGTAAATCCCCTGATGTGAAGTAAGATTGGGGGAAAGCTCATCCGTCCGGCAGAATCCGAACCGGTCTGTATCGATGGAAAGTTTTTGAGCCAGTTGCCCGGCGCTTTCCGAAGGTTCCAGCCCTACTGAAAGGACTACCATATCGAATTCTCCCTGGACCTTGTTTCCATCATCTCCCTGATACTCAATCAGTAAATTATTGCTTTGCTGCAATTCTTTAACCGTTGAAGGAATACCGCGAACATAGCTTACCCCAAACTTGTCCTGCGCCGATTCATAATAGCGCTCAAAGCCCTTACCGAAAGCCCTGATATCATTGTAAAAAATAGTCGGCTGAATACTAGAATCGTGCTCTCTGGCGATTACCGCCTGCTTGGTCGCATACATACAACAAACGGAGCTGCAATACTCTCGGTCACAAGTTTCATCCCTCGACCCGACGCACTGAATCCAGGCGATTTTCCTCGGGTGCCTGGCATCCGATGGCCGCATCACCTGGCCCTGGAATGGCCCCGATGCCGAGAGGATCCTCTCGAACTGGAGACTGGTGACGACGTTGGGCATTCGCCCGTAGCCATATTCCCCCTTGGCAATCGTGGGGTCAAAGGACTGAAATCCCGGGGCTACGATAATCGAACCCACTTCTATCGTCTCTACTGTGTCCTCATCCTCCAGTTTAATTGCCTCGGCCTGGCAAACATTGAAACATCCCTTACATTCCATCTCGCCCAAAATGCGGATACAGTGCTGCGGGTCACGCGTGTATTTAAGCGGGATTGCCTGCGGGAACGGGATGTGGGTTGCCTTGCGCGTTGCAAGTCTTTCATCGAACTCCTTGGGAATCACGATCGGGCATGTATTAATTCGTTCGATGGCGTTTTCGGGACACGCTTCCAGACACTTCCAGCATCCACTGCAATCGGCCACATCGTAGATTGGCTTATCACAATTGCATATTTCAGCCTGTTCGTAGCTGCAACTAATGCCTATCGTCAGCACATCGCTACGCTTGAGAAGTCCCCGCTTTTCAAATTCATACAATGCGCGAACATCGCAACCCCGCACCACGGCAGCTATCCGCTTGCCGGGATATTTGGCCAGAATCCGCCGAGTGAAACCAGTTAACGGGAATTTGGGTTCAATTGCCAGGCTTTCCAATTCATCTTCTCTGGTGAAAAGATATGGCCCCACATTGCCCCACATATCCCTGAGACCGATAACCCCATCACAGCCTGCACGCAGCGCACCGGCCACCTCTTCCCTGATGAGTGTTACGTCTCCAACTAAGCCTGCTGCCATCGCTTTATCCTTTGCCTCTAACGCTCACAGCGCAAACCTTGAATTCCGGTATTTTACAGTCCGGATCGAATTTATCGAGAGTGAGTACATTTGCCGCCGCCTCTGCAAAGTGGAACGGCAGGAATACAACGCCAGAAGTGGTCTTATCGGCAACCAGCGCCTTTGTCTCTATCTCACCCCGCCTTGATTTCACAATCACTTTATCGCCCTGTTTAATCCCCAGCTTATCGGCATCCGCAGGATTGATCTCCAGTTGCGCGCTGGAGGCTTCCCTTTCCAAAGCAGGAACCCTGCGGGTCATGGTGCCGGTGTGATATTGGAACATTACTCTCCCGGTAGTCAGTATCAAAGGATACTCGCTATCCGGCATTTCCGGCGAGGGCGCATAATCGATGACGAAGAATTTCCCCTTGCCGTGAGGGAAACCATCTTTATGTAAAACAGGTGTTCCGGGATGGTCTTTATCCGGGCAGGGCCAGGCCAGTTGTTCGCCGCTGTCGAGCCGCTCATGAGAGATGCCGCCGTAGCTCGGGGTCAGATTTGATATCTCGTCCATAATCTCAGCCGCCGAGCCATAATTGAACTGGCTGCTGCCCATCTGTTTGGCCAGATCACTGATAATTTGCCAGTCAGCCTTGCTTTCTCCTATGGGATCAATTGCCTTACGGACACGTGAAACTCGCCTTTCGGTTGAAGTGAAGGTTCCTTCTTTTTCCGCGAAGGAAGCAGCCGGCAAAACCACATCGGCAAACTGCGCAGTTTCAGTCATGAAAATATCCTGTACTACCAGGAATTCAAGATTCTTCAAAGCTTTTTGGGCATGCCCCATATTGGGCTCGCTGAGCGCCGGGTTTTCGCCCATTACGTACATCGCCTTGATTTTGCCCTCTTCAGCTACATCGAACATATCAGTGAGAGTCAGTCCGGGTCTACTATTCAAACTGCAACCCCATGCCTGTTCAAACTTTTGTCCGGCAGCATCATCCGACACTTTCTGATAACCAGTGAAAACATTAGGCAAAGCACCCATATCAGAGGCACCTTGCACATTGCACTGGCCCCTCAAGGGATTGACACCTGTCGATTCCCTGCCCACATTCCCGGTGATCATGGCCAGATTCGCCACCGACTTGACAGTATCCACACCCTTCACATGCTGAGTGACACCCATACAATAGGCAATGCTGCCCTTTTCCGCTTTGCCGTAGAGTTGTGCCGCGGCTTTGATATCATCGGCAGACACCCCGCAGATGCCCGCCGCTTTCTCCGGTGTGTATTCAGATACTTTGGCCTTTACTTGATCGAACCCTTCGGTGCGCTCTTCTATAAACCTATTATCCGTCAGCCCATCACCGATGATGACATTCATTAATCCATTGAGCAGCGCTATATCGGTGCCCGGTTTTAACTGAAGGGCTACATCGGCAAAGGCCATCATTGGAATTCTGCGAGGATCCGCAACGATCAGCTTGGCGCCCTTTTCTTTGGCTTTAAGCATCCGCTTGGCAATGAGGGGATGTTGCTCCATGGTGTTGGAGCCGATAATTAAAATGCAGTCTGCATTTTCAAACTCGGCGATTGAGTTGGTCATCGAGCCGCTTCCGAATGTGGCGGCCAGACCGGCCACCGTGGGTGCATGTCAGAGACGGGCGCAATGATCCAAATTGTTAGTGCCAAACACCGCCCTTGCCAACTTCATAAAAACATAGTTGTCTTCATTGGTGCACCTGGCAGAGGAAACAAACCCAAGAGCATCCGGGCCTGCGCTTTCTTTGATGCCGACCAGCTTCTCGGCAACCAGCGCCAGCGCCTTATCCCAACTGGCCTCCCTAAACTCCCCATCTTCCTTGATAAGAGGCTTTGTCAGGCGATCGCCGTTAGAGACGAATACATGCGCATTTCTGCCCTTGATGCAAAGCTGCCCCTCGCTGATGGGATCGGTTGGGCATGGTATCAGGCCAGTCAATTCGCCATCCATCGCTTCCAGATAAAAAGTACATCCCGTACCACAATAAGGACAGGTGGTCAAAACAATACTATTGTTCATACCCTTACCTTCCGCTCCATGATGGGATTCTTCTTTACGCTGTCGACAAGTCTTCTTTTGCTATCATCATCCAGACCTGGGACGTAATCGAATATATTTTCGCCATCAGTGCGGGCCACATCCATCAGCGCTCCCAGCGGAATGCCCATAGGACATGTCTCCTCACAGGCATTGCATCCGATACAATTGACGCCTACATGATAAGCTCGAATCAGGTGGAAGAGCGGGAACTCGGCGGGAACCTGCCCCGGAGTTATCCAGTCCGGGTCTTCGAGTTCGCAATATTCGCATAGGCAGATCGGACAAACTTCCCGGCAGCCATAACACTTGATGCACTTGGAAAGCTGAGTCTTCCAGTATTCGGCCCGCTCTTCGGGGTTCATACGGGCTATCTCGTGCATTACCGTTTCTTTCTCCGATTTCTGCTCCGGCAACTTTTCCAGCAACTGCTGAGCCTGCATCGCCACGGTGGTCATCCCCTGCCTTTCGGAGTTTTCGATTACACAGGCCACCGCACATTCGCCGCATTGAATGCACTTGGCCTCATCAATCCTGATACGGTCAACCCACTGTCGGCCATCAACTATATGCAATAGATCAACACTCAGATCATCGGTCTGGGCGCACGATCCGCATCCGGTGCATTTCTCCATATCAATGTAACGGGCTTTTTTGAGCACCTTAACCTTGAAGTTACCTTCCTCACCTTCTAAGCTTTCAACCTGCGATTGAGTCAGAATTTCAATGTTGAGATGTTTGCCCACATCGATAAGCTTGGGGGAAATCATGCACATGGAGCAATCGTTGGTGGGGAAGGTTTTATCAAGCTGGGCCATTCTGCCGCCGATTGAAGGGCTTTCTTCAACAAGGTAGACCTTGAAACCGGAATTGGCCAAGTCCAGCGCCGACTGCATGCCGGAGATGCCTCCTCCGATGACCATCACCGCCCCGGTTGGGCTGCCAGTTGATTTTTCGCTGAACTCACTCACTTTAGAGCAACTCCTTTGCCTGAAGGAAGGGTATGGGGTCAGTCCCATGCCGATGAAGCCATTTCTCAACGGAAGAGTCATCGAAAGCCAGCCCCATCAGTTCGGTAAAATAGAAAATCGGGATATCATATTTCCTGCCGGTCTCCTGAGAAATCTCCTTCTGCCAGGCATCCAGATTACTGTGGCACATCGGGCATCCGGCAACAATGCAATCCGCCCCTGCCTCTTGAGCCATATCGAGAAGCTTTTGAATAAGTTTATGGGCGATTTCAGGCAGAGTGAGAATCAGGCTCCCGCCGCAACAATCAGTTTTGTACGACCAGTTCTTCACATTGGCCCCCAGTATCCTGAGTATATTATCCAAAGATTGAGGATCCTCGGGATTTTTGGCATCGGTGATCTCAGGGGGCCGGGTTATCAGGCAACCGTAGTAACAAACCGGATTCAAACCTTCCAGTGGTTTCCTAACTTTCTCAAGTATCGCTTGTTCGCCAACATTCTCACAGAAGAAATCGACGAGATGTTTGACGTGGATATTTCCTTCGTATTTATGTGATATCCCTTCTATTTCTTTCCCTGCCAGCAACGCTTTCTCCGCTACTTTCAATCTTGAAAAACACATGGCGCAAGGAACGGCCACGTCTTTCCCTATTTTATCGGCAATATCCAGGTTTCTGGCTGCCAGCGCTATTGATAACTCATCGTTGGTAACGTGCGCCGATGATGATCCGCAACAATTCCAATCAGGCAATTCCTTTAATTCTACCCCTAACGTGCCGGACACCGCTTCAACCGACTCTCCATAATCCCTGGCGGTACCACTGAGGGAACACCCAGGATAGTAAGAAACATCCATACTCTAAACCTTCCTCCCGGCGTTTTTGAAGATGTTTCTGACCTGGCTGTTGGGTCGAAGGCGATACGGCAGGAGCTTGATTTTCCCTTTCTTAAACATTTCCATCCCCAGTTTGCTTTGTGCCATAAGGCCTTTTAACCCGGCGCTCTTTAGTGTATACATAGCGGCCATCTGCATCTCATGCACCCTACCCCATCGTTTCATGGAGGCAATGAATGTGGAGTGGAAGACAGGGACATCTTTTTTCGATGCGCGGACACCTTCACGTTGAGCTATTTGCCTGAGGGTATCCATAATATGGGCAATGTCAATACCGTTGGGACAACGAGTAGTACAGGTTTCGCAGGAGGCACAGACCCAGATGGTATCACTATTGAGCACTGTGTCTTTAAGTCCGAGATGAGCTAATCGTATCACCTTATGGGGGGGAACATCCATAGCAAAGGTAACAGGGCAGCCATTCGTGCATTTCTCGCATTGAAAGCAAGCTGAAACTTTCTGCCCGCTTGACTCCTCTATCTGCTTGCGGAAGGAAGAATCGGGGACTAAAACTTTGGGTAAAGATGCAACCATCTTGTTTCAGTTGTTCCTTTCATATCCCGGTATTTGAAAGTTTGATCAATAGCCAGCAAAAACCCGTTTTATTCGTCTCTGATTCTATCATGCTGTGGCTGGATTCTCAATTCACATCTGTCGCAAGCGCAAATTGACATCCATTTGTCTCTGATTCTATCATGTTATGGCTAGATTCTCAATTCACATCCGTCGCAAGCGCAAGTTGACATCCAATAGCTGAAATCTTATACTTATAGCAGTAAGCGAAATCGAGTTTACGATCAGCAATGCCTGTCCCTCTTTAATTTGAGGGGACAGGTTTTTTGCGGCAAAATGGACTATATGCCACAGGAGTATCAGTATGATTGATCTGGCGGAAGCGAACACTGGCTTATGGAAAGACATAGTTACAGAGGACATGGGAGATATCCGCAAGTGCTACAATTGCGGGACTTGCATTTCGGGTTGCCCGGCCGCTGAAGGCAATCCCCCGCTTCTTATAAGGAGATTGGTCCGAATGGTTTTGCTCGGACTGGAAGATGAACTTCTGGATGATGAGACCCCATGGGCCTGTGTTTCATGTAACCAGTGTATGGAAATGTGCCCTCAAGGTGTTAAACCATTTGAGGTGGGCCTGGCGATTCGAAGGTGGCAGTGCAGGGAAGACGAAACCTACATTCCACCGTCCCTGCCGGAGTTATGGGAGATTGGCCATACCCAGTCGGTACATAAGCAGGGTGAGCTAAGGAAATCATTAGGACTGGATGAATCCCCTCCTTCAGCGGTAACAGATCACGAGTCGATGGCAAATTTCCGCAAGATGTTAAAGGAGACTGAGATCGTTCAATCCGCCCCCTACATGTTCCCGGAGGAGGAGTAAAGGTAATGAAGTATGGTTTATTTTTGGGATGCAATGCACCGGCAATAAGACCGGATTTAGAGCGAGCAATGCGTTTGACTATGCCGGAGTTGGGTGTAGAGCTGGTTGAAATGGAAGGTTATACCTGCTGTCCCGGTTACGGAACTTTCCCGGCTTCGGATGAAATAGCCAGCCTGGCAGTCAGCGGTAGAAATCTAGCCATTGCAGAGAAAAGAGGAGTGGATGTGCTGGTTGAGTGCGGTTCTTGCTACAGCGTTCTGCGGCATGCTGCGCATAACCTTCGACACGATGAAGAAAAGGCAAAAAAGACTAATGAGTTGCTGGCGATAGATAACAAAAAATTCTCCGGCACCTCTCAGGTGAGACACATGATCGATGTTCTTTACCACGAGGTTGGCACAGAGAAAATCGCCCAATCTATCAAGCATCGTCTTGATGGCATGGAAATCGTTGTGCAGTATCCCTGCCATACATTGTTCCCGAGTGATGTCATGGGGTTTGATGACCCGAGAAATCCGCACAAACTTGGAGAATTAGTGGAAGCGCTGGGAGCAAAGGTGCCCAGATTCAGCCGGGAATACCAGTGTTGTGGAGGAGCCGGCGGGTTTGCTGCACGCAGCAAGAAAGAAGCAACTGCGTTTGCCAAGAAAAAATTTGATGCTATCAAAGCCGAAACCAATGCGGAGGCGATAGTGGTTTCCTGCATTACCTGTCTGATGTTCATGAATAATATTCAAACTGATTTTGGAGAGGATTGGGAAACAATCCCGGTACTGGATTACAATCAATTGCTGGCTCTTTGCATGGGTTTTGATCCCAAACAGGTATGCAGCATAAGCGAAACTCTCAAGGTTCCTGCTGAACCGAGAGAAAAATTCATCGCGAAGATAACAAAAGCCGCTGTTCCGGGATAGGTTGATACAGACACCGTTAACACCACAATCCCCCAATCTTACACTTGAGATTGGGGGATTTTTCATTTCAAACGGACGGGGTATCAGCACTTCATTTCGACCTTTCCTG
>CAZWIP010000050.1:0-3443 GCA_964634125.1 uncultured Dehalococcoidia bacterium | reverse complement strand
AAAGTGAAGAATCTCATCGCATTAAAGCATAATCTTTACCATGAACCTTTCCGCTTGAACAAGGAGATTCTTCGGTCGCCACACTCCCTCAGAATGACATCAGCGAGTGATTATGTCACTATTATGGCATCAAATTTACAGGCATCGTAACAAGTTCCGCATTTTATGCATTTTTCCTGATCAAGTTTCACGGGCTGTTTCTTCTCAATCAAAATTATAGCTTCCGTAGGGCAGTTCTTGGCACACAGGCCGCAACCTTTGCACTTTTCTTCGTCGATAGAGAAACTTATCAATTCCTTGCAAATGCCGCCCGGACAACGCTTTTCATTGATATGGGCTTCATATTCATCTCTGAAATAGCGGATGGTAGAAAGGACAGGGTTCGGCGCTGATTTGCCCAGACCGCAAAGAGAACCTTTGATTATTGTTTGACTCCATTCTTCGAGTAATTCTATATCACCGGGTTTACCTTTGCCTTCGCAAATACGTTCCAAGATTTCCAGCACCAGTTCTGTTCCAATACGGCAGGGACTGCATTTGCCACAGGATTCCTCCTGAGTGAAGCTGAGGAAGAACCGGGCCACATCAACCATACAGGTTCGCTGATCCATTACTACCATACCGCCAGAGCCCATAATAGAGCCGGCTGAATCCAAAGAATCGAAATCAACCGGAAGGTCCAGTTGATGTGACGGCAAACATCCGCCGGAGGGGCCGCCGGTCTGGACCGCTTTGAACTCGCGGCCACCCATAACACCGCCACCAATATCGAAAATAATCTCTCTCAGTGTGGCTCCCATCGGTACTTCAACCAATCCGCTATTGACCACCTTTCCAGTCAATGCAAAAACTGCAGTTCCGGGGCTTTCGGGTGACCCGATTCCGGCAAACCAGTCGCTGCCCCTGGAGATAATAACAGGCACCGTGGCAAACGATTTCACATTATTGAGGACTGTTGGCATAGTATACAATCCAGATTCAACCGATCGAGGCGGTTTCACGCGAGGCATGCCACGTTTTCCTTCGATAGAGTACATCAATGCACTTGCCTCGCCACAGACGAACGCACCTGCACCCTGTGCGATCTCAAGGTTAAAAGTGAATCCGCTCCCCATAATGTTTTCGCCCAAAAACCCACGTTCTTTGGCCTGCTCAATGGCAATCTTCAACCTTTTAATCGCTAGCGGATATTCCGCCCGTACGTAAATATATCCCTGATTACTGCCGATGGCATAACCGCAAATGATCATACCTTCCATTACTGCATGAGGATCGGCTTCCAGCGTACTACGATCCATGAATGCTCCCGGGTCGCCCTCGTCGGCGTTGCATACCACATATTTGGGAGTTCTTTCGGATTTGAGAGCCCCAGCCCACTTCCGACCAGTGGGGAAACCGGCTCCTCCTCTGCCCCGCAATTTGGACCTGGTAACTTCGTCAATTACCTGCTCGGGTCTCATACCGGAAAGGACCTTCTTCAGGCCCTCATACCCACCGGCATAAATATAATCATCAATGTTTTCGGGGTTTATGTGGCCACAATTGCGCAAAACAACGCGCTGCTGCTTTCTATAGAAATCAATATCCTCATATTTTGGGATGAGAGTTTTTGTTGCCGGGTCTTTGTAGAAAAGACGTTCTATCGGAGTACCATTCTTCAAGTGAGATACAACTATCTCAGCAGCATCCTTTTCTTTGACATTGCAATAGAAAATACCATCCGGTTCGACGATAACAATAGGACCCTTTTCGCAAAAACCATGGCATCCGGTGGGTTTGACTTCAACACTTTCCGCCAATCCCTGAGATATCAGCTCCTTTTGCAATTCTTCTCTTATGAAAATCGAACGTGAAGATACACAACCCGTTCCTTCACAAACCAGAATGGCACGCTTATTTCCGTTGCCTTCATGATGGGTCATTTCAGTCATCCCCCTTTCGTGAGGCAAATATCTCGGAAATCTTACCTGGGCTCACTTTTCCGAATGTATCATCATCGATGACCATTGCCGGAGCCAAAGCACAAGCACCGATGCAAGCCACTGTTTCCAGAGTATATTCCATGTCTTCAGTGCTTTCGTTCTCTTCAATTCCAAGATCGATCTTGACCTGATCCAGAACCACTCCTCCACCCCTTACATGGCACGCAGTTCCCCGGCATACTCTGACTACATGTTTACCCCTCGGTTTTGTTCGAAACTGCGCATAAAAGGTGATTACTCCATAGATTTCGGAAGACGAGATTCTTAATGTCCTTGAAATATCGTCAATTGCTTCTCGTGTCAAGTAGCCAAGTTCTTCTTGAACCTGCTGAAGAACAGCTATTGTCACCCCTTTTTTACCTCTGAAAGATTTCAGAGTCTCTGCAAGAGGGCTCTCCATTGTTACCTCCCATAATTTCACTAGGCCGTTTTGTTTTGATTTCAGCTTCCCTTTTATTAGGGCTCAAAACCTTTCACCTACAACTGTCCTGTAGCGCGATCCTTCAGGATCGCTTTGGGCGAGTCTAAAGCCTCGCGCTACATTCTGAACAACCTCTTCACCAAACAACATTAGGAAAGAGGGATACCGACTAAATTCATCGATCCCTCTTTCTCGCAATACGAGTAACTATTTCACCGGATGTTTATACAACAAACTTATTAATCCTAGCATACAGCAATTTAAGGGAGCAAGGTAATGCTAAAAGTTGAAAAGTTTTTCCCAATGTACTATACTTGCTCCAACCATTTTTCCTTGACATCGGTCTTTCCTGCTCTGCCATGACTGAAAAACTGGAACAAGAAATAATCGAGGTGCTGCAAAGATCCGAAGTTTTCGTCGGATTGCATGATGATGACCTCAAGAAAATCGCTTTGTTACCTTCAATCCACTTTGAAGCGTTCGAACCCAATGATGTTATTTCCTCGGAAGGCAAACCGGCCAAAGACCTGTACGTTCTGGGTGAGGGTCAAGTAGGTCTAAGGCTGACAGTCGATCTTGTTATGGAGAGTCAGTCGAGAGAGATAAAGGTCGATAGCGTGAGTAAAGGCAGTATTTTTGGATGGTCAGCATTGGTACATCCCTACGCTTATAGTAGAACGGCTTTTTGTATAGAGAAGTGTAAAGTGCTGGCAATTGATGGGAAAGAGTTGATACAGTTATTGGATAGTGACGAACATTTAGGTTACGAGGTAATGCGTAGTATCGCCTGCGTTATTGCCTCACGCCTTCGAACTCCTAACAACTATTTTTGGGCTGAGTTGCTAAAAGCCCGCAATGGTATCACTAACTGACCCCCCCATCAGCTTTAGTTCTGTTAACCTGAACTCATTGTGATTCTTTAAGCAGCCACTTCTCCGTAGTTCACATAGGTCTTTTTACCTATACTTGGAGAATGGCATACAGCTTCAATTAGGTGTTTCTGCCAACTTGTCAAGTTGCTCTCGATGATATAAAATTTT
>CAZWIP010000049.1:0-15901 GCA_964634125.1 uncultured Dehalococcoidia bacterium | reverse complement strand
CACATATGTGCCGGTGTTTGGGGTCCGGCATATCCTGAGCCTCGACCTTCGTCAAAACCCCATTTTCAACGTGAGCTAACAGTCCACATATTAACCCGCATCCGGAGTGGCATACTGTGGGAACTAGTTTTTTGTTTGCAGTTGTCATAGCGCCTCCTGGTTAGCAGGTTTGAGAGGGAATCCTGGTTTAAACAGGTCATTGAACGTAGCACTTATGACGTGATAAGACCATTCTGCACCTCCGTAATTGAAAGAAATACAGTCAAATCTGGCGGCACCGGAAGTTGAGCGTTACGGCGCCTAGGGATTGATGGTCCTGTCTACCAGCTATGCTTAATAGCATCGGCTGAACATACAGAGTGGCAATTTGACGCCTCGTTCACGCATTTCTGGTGGTAGCCCATACATTCATAACTCAAACTTTGGGCAAATTCGGGTTTCACCGCCGCATTGAGTTCATCGAAGTCGTCGAGTGTGACTTCAAGGATTCCATTGGGGCACGCTTCCACACAGTCCCCACAACCATCGCACTTGTCGGTATCGATGGTGATGTAGTATTCCCCTGTACCGTCTGCATATCCATAGTTGGCTTTAATGGCTATCACCCCCGTTTCTTAAATGTTTTTCCATAAGCTCTTAATCAAAGGTATCTGTCCCTGCTTCAGCGAAGGCCAACAGTCCTCTTCGCTCCAGGTCATCCGCGATATCATTCAACCCGACTTCTTTCAGTTGCTCTCGGGTTTGGAGTCCGGTGGCTACGTCCCATCGCCTGAGCTGGTAGTAATCAGCTCTCATTTTTTCAAAGTCGTCCCAATCCACCTTTGCACCCTTACGTGAGATTACCACACCATTCTTACCCGGTACAATGCTGTCGGGATCAACCATGTGCCCTTCGTAGGGCGTGTTGTGCCAGTTGTCCGGCAATTTATCATCGTCCTGTGCCTTGTGGCCTTCCCTTAGCAGGATAGCTCTTTGCAGGTTGAAGACCCTCTCACCAACCCGGTTAAGCGATTCCTCGTCGAATTCCTTCCCGATCACGGCCGATAGTATCCTGCTCTCCAGCGCAGGGTCTCCCATATGGTCTTCGCTGCCGCGGACATCGAGTATAGGGTACAAACGGTCACAGATCATTAGAGTTTCCTTTACGTACTGGCGATCCTGTATCAACTTCGCCGCCAATGCCTTGCCTTCATAAGATGAGAAATCAGCCGCAGCCTCACCCCCCCAGAACTGTCTGGCGATTCCCCGCAGGATATCTATGGAGATACGTGATCCCTCCACCCCTTTCGCCCAACTGGACCACTGAGCCAGGGTTAAGCCGACTTCATGGACCTGCTGGATAGGTTCCCTTGGTTCGAATGGATAAATAAGAGCATTGGTGATGTACATCCGGGGTTCATAACCATCGGCAGGTTTGACGAGCGCCACTGCTTCAGAGCCGATCTTTTCAGCCGCCCTTTCACGGCCAAGAGCCAGAACATCACCGAACCCTTCGCGTAGGGATATCATCCTCACCAGTGTTTCGATAAATTCGACGCTGCCGATCTTCGACATAGGGATACCTGTCTGTTCCTCGGTCAAAACACCGGCGTTGAAGCACTCACACAGCCATTGAAGCAAGTGCATCAGGTCCATCGTGTCCAGGCCATAATCGTCGCATATTTTTGCAGCCTGGAACGGCGCATCATTTTCCTCGCCATAATATAACAGAGACCATGCATAATAGAACATGACGGCCTGGCATATGACTTTGCCGTTTCTCCCGTCATCTCCGGTGATCTTTGTGCAGCTGTGGAGACATCCGTAGCAGGGCTCTTTCTTTGTCCCGGATCCGTACATGGGAGCCGCCAAATCCAATCCCCAGACCAGAATATTATCTGGACCCAAACCTTTGAAATAGGTGGTCAATTCACGCAGCCGATCCGGGTGGGCTATTTCGGTTCTTTTCCCGATCCCCTTCACTGCGATGGCTTTCAATTTCTTAGATCCCATCACCGCACCCAGTCCCCCCGATCCACAGGCATCGTTGTCTGCCAGCAAAGTAGCCGTGCTTACCATGTTTTCCCCGGCAGGTCCTATCGCCACGACTCTGGTTTTATCTCCAAGCTCCCCTTTCAGTAGATACCTTGTTTGGGCAGCCCCTTTACCCCATAAAGCGGATGCGTCTTTAAGTTCTACTTTCCCATCCGAAATCAGAAGGTAAACCGGTTTTTCTGATTTGCCGTGAACGATTATGCCGTCGTATCCGGCGAACTTCAACTCAGCTCCCCAGCGCCCACCGAGGTTCCCATAATTAAACTTCTCCGGTATAGTCAGGGGAGACTTCCCGAAAATACCCCATCGAGAGGCGCCCAATACCGGAATCGCGGCCATTGGACCCAGTGCGAATATTAATCGATTTTCTGCATCGAAAGCGCCAGCCTCGGGAGGCACTTCGTCCCAGTAGATTTTGGCGGCAATTCCGCGTCCACCGAGGAATCTGTCAGTATAGTCAAGGCTGGAAATATCGGTTGTTTTGCCGTTTGATAAATCTACTCGCAGAATTTTACCGGAGCAGCCGTATACTGTCATTCTTTTCCTCCTTCCAGCATATGTCACATATTACGCCTGATTATCACCCCCGTTCTTCCGGAAAAACTCAGGTCATGACATCTTTGTGTCCGGACCTCTATTTCTGCCAGGTCTTCAGCACTTCGTGGGCACTGTTATAACCCGGTATGAACGTCACACCCGGACCAGGATGACACGCAGAGCCGCACAGATACAGATTCTCTATGGGCGTTTTGTATTCTGTCCAACCTGCAACCGGTCTGAATTCAGCCATCTGTTCGGGATGGAATAGGCCATGAGTAAAGTCTCCGCCGGTACACCCAAACATCGCCTCGTAATGCAACGGAGCGAACACAGCTTTATCGATAATAGATTCGCGGAAGTTGGGAGCATAGCGGTTCAGTTTGTCAATCAGCTTATCTGCCATTTCGTCCTTGAGTCGACCATGTTGATCGCGTGGTGCGGGGCAGGGAAAATGGGTGGAGAATATCGTTGCCGCATGGTAGCCGGACGGGGCAGCAGTGTCATCCCAGAAACTAGGGATTTGCATACCAAGGCTCGGGTCTTTTGGTACTCTACCCCACTTACAGGCATCCCAGCATTCCTCGAAATGCTCGGGGCTTTTAAAAATGCTGAATGCCCCTCTCATACCTTCCTCATTCATAAAAGCAAAATCCCCGGCAAACTCGGGGAGCTCTTTTAGCGTAACCAGGATTTGCAGGTATGCGCCCCGGTTATCGATTCCCTGAACTCCGCGCACAAAACTCGATGGCAGGTACTCTTCCCCGACCAGCCTCAAGAAGGTAGCGACAGCATCAAGGTTGGAGAGTACCACATCAGCTGTTATCTTTTCTCCTGTCCGGAGCTCGACTCCGACTGCCTTTCCGTTTTCTATCACGATTCGCTTTACAGGAGTCTTCACTCTCACCTCACCACCCTTCTCCTCCAACGACCTTTGCAGACCCTCAGACAACATTCCCATTCCGCCTTTAACATGTCTGAATAGCTGTCCCCCGGGTGGAGTGGCTAGCCCGTAGGCCAGAGGAAACGCACTTCCTGGACTGAAGGGGCCTCGATACGCAGGGTGAATTGCCATAAAGGCTATCATCGCTTGTATCACTTTGTGGCGCTCAGGGTTGGGAAAGAATTGATTGATCAAATCCATGGCACTGCCAAAGAGGCATTTTCTCAATACATCTTTGACCTCATCATTCGGTGCCGCATCGACGAGTGACCGAAGATATCTTGGGGAGCTTAGGGGACTGAAACGGTCGAGATACTCCCCGGCAGTGCCGCAGTATTCGAATAAACCGGCAAGACCCTGCAAAGCATCTTCGCCATGATCTCTTAATATATGCTCTGAAGTTTTCGTCTCGTCTGTATACATGATGAACGCATTCTCGCCAAGCTCACTAAGATTCGTGCTCATAACCGGCGTTTCGAGGAACTCGAGGCCATAGTTCTCCATCTCCAGGTCCTGTATGATCCGTTCGCTAAGAGGACAAAGAGTGCCCCCACCGATGTCGTGTTTAAAACCCTCGAAGAGCTCCACTGTGGCTGCCATTCCCCCAACATAACTGTTCTTTTCCAGGGTCAGCACCTTCAATCCCGCTTTAGCCAGAACAGCGGCAGCTGCAAGACCATTGTGTCCTGCCCCAATGACGATTGCATCGTAATCACTCATTTCCGAATCCCCCTGGAATCAATGCATTCGCTTTCTAATATGGCAGAAACTGGACCAGTGAGATTGTTCTTCTGCCAGGAAATCAGTATCTCATCCATCCAATACTGTAAAAATGGATTTTACGATTGCATTTTCTTCTGATGGTAGTCATACACAAGAGAAGCCACATTCAATCCTGAACCTACCGCCTGGTTGGTTCCCAATCCGTTGCCGCCGGCATCGAAGCCTACATAGAATAGCCCGCTAATCGGAGCTTTTGGCGATGGTTTGTGTTTGCCGCACTGGCCTACGATTTGTGCCAGACCGAAGCATTCTCCTCCCTGTCCAGGAACCACCGAATCCCGACCCAAATGGCACGCTTCAGCGGGGCCGTAGGTTGTTTTGGACTCAACGTAGTTCAAGATGTCCGGCCAGATATCGGTCATTGCGGCCTCCGCCATATCCAGATATGGTTTCACTTGAGTCTCGGGATTGGCCGGGCATGTTATGCCCGTATAGACCAGCTGCTTGCCCGGAGGGGCCATACCGGGATACAGCGAATTGGTCCCGATGTAGATATACGCCTCCTCAGGCATTTCACCGGACTCTGCTCTAAGCAGGCTATCGGTTGTGGATATGGCATTATCGGAGATAATTATATACATGGGATATTCCAATAGTGGTTTATTGAGAATGTATCGAACGCCGGCAACACCCCAACTGGGAACCAGGTCCTTTACATAACTCACATAGTTTTTGTCGAAATATTCCTCGCCTGCTAGCTTGAGTACAGTGGGCTGAATCCCGGCATTGCTTACCACAACCGGGGCGTGGAAGGTTCCTTTGTCAGTGACAACGCCGGTGACTTTGCCATTGTTGATATCGATTTTCTCAACCCGGGTCTGCAACAGCACTTCACCTCCATTGTCCTCCACCACTTTAGCTTCGGCTTCGAACATGCGTCCGAAACCGCCACCGACATAGCGCCCGCCGCCGCCCTGCTGCACCTCCTGAAATAACCTTATGAATTCTGAAGCGCAAGCTACATCTTCAGGACATTCCAGCGTGCCTTCACTTTGTAGTACTGCTAAGAAGACGTATAAAGATTGCGGTATTTGGTACCTTGCGAGGAACTGCTGCACTGAGACGTCATCCAGCATCTCGAGATCACCGGGGCTCATGCTCAACATATCAGTAAATATCCGCATGACCTCCGGCATGTCTGCATCCGTTATGCCCAGGAAATCGAAAACATCTTGGGGATCGGCGGATCGACCGGCGCCCGGTAAAAGCATGACCCTCGTCTCGCCCGCTGAATCCCGGTAATGCAGTTCACCAACAGGATCGGGCAGGATCAACTCAACTTCCTTTTCCAGCCCCAGTTCCCGCACAACCGTGTGAAAATGTGACCCGGCAGCGGGCGCTCCAAGTATCGGGAAAAGCTCATAACGAAATCCGTCTCGTGATACGGTCATCATTTTGCCACCCGGCTGGGAGTTTTTGTCTATCACAAGCGTATCAAGTCCCCATTTGGCCAGAAAAGCGCCGCACGTAACGCCGCCAGGACCTGCCCCGATTACTATCACATCATAATTTCCTTTCATTTCAGCGGAACCTCCCAAAATGCCCAAGTTGCCAGAACGTTCAGTATTCCTGATAATCCATGACCTGACCCCACTCATTGAACAACTTCAAATGTCAGAGCTGGGATGGATTACGTTTCTGAATTGAGTCTTATATCAACCAGTAACAAAGCGGAGATGATGATATCCTACGGCTCGTGCACGACTGGGATCGCTCCATCACTCACCATGAATAAGTCCTTCGCAGCACCGTCGGCCTTGTATATCGGAAGGCGATCAATTGAGGCTCTCTTCGTTTCACTGAAAGAAGCCCATATCTCGCCGCCAACGGTTCGCGAGTACAATATTGCAGAATTATAGAGTGCGTCTGAATCGAAGTTCTCGGGTCCAACTGCTTCTACTGCGTTTGCCATTATCTGGAGTATTTGTTTTGTCGTGTCAACTGCCCCGTATCCACTACCACGTCGCATGATCCCTTCGGCTTCATCAGCACGATATCTGTACAGAATCTCTTCCATGAAATCAGCCGCTTCGGTGCCATCGCCCCACCATGCAGCTATACCAGTGAATATCATGCCATCAATCTCTTCCCACATGTGAGCGTCATGTATCGACCCGAGGAAAGTCGAGTGACCACCCATCGGCCCGATGAACGCAGCGGTATAACCTGCGGTTCGATACGCCTCTACGAAGTTAGGCATAATTATGGGTGGCATCACATAGTCACAGTCTTTGAGCGCCTCCACTTCAGGACCCCAGACAAAGGAGAAATTGGTAGTGTATCCGCCCACCCACTCATACTGATCCGGATGGGCCTCGGCATATTCCTGCATCCCATTGAGGATTGCATCTGTATGTGCGTCATTCCACCCAGCTCCTCCAATCTTTGCCGGGCCGTTTGTCTCAGAGTCCCAGTCATTTTCGGCAATCCATTTAAGGAGGGTATAGGAATTATCCTCGGGAACAGTAGCTGGCATGAAATTATTCCCAGGGGGTATCAGTTCTTCTTTGGTGGCAGATACCGGAAACAGCACCATCCCGTCCTCCTCTATACGAGGCCTGAGTATCTCCACGGCTCCCGGCATAGGTGAGAAATATACGTCAGCACCCCTTTCCTTGAGCCACTGGTAACCAGTGATATATTTAGCTGGATCCATTGACGTATCATACTTGATAACCTTCAATTCAACTCCGGGAATAAGTTTTTCCTCATTGTAGTATTCAACGAGATCATCGAGTGCCGCATCTATCATTTCCAGAGTGGCTGCCGCCGGTCCTGTGAGATCTGTGAGATTTCCAATCGTAATAACTACATCTTCGGCTGGAGTCGCGGTGTGTTCAGGTTTTTCAGTCTGCTGTATTGTTTCGATCGGTGCCTCTTTGTCTTCTGGCATCGTCTCATCATCGCCACAGGCGATTATACTTAACGAGAAGAGTAACAGAATCCCCAGTGCAGTTGTTCCTGCTCCATGTAAAACCGTCATGATCACACCTCACATGTATTCGGTCTTGGAACCTTCAGCAGTGATACAGCTTAAGAAAACTTAATACTCCCAACTTTTAAATTCGGTTTTTCTGTACGCGTCTAAACCACAAGCCCTCTAGCCTCCAGGTCCGGGATAATTTCCTGAAGCTCCAGTTCCTCAAGCTTAGCCTTCGTCTGTAGTCCACTGGCGACATCCCAGCCTCGTAATGCATAATAATCATCTTTCATAGTCTCGAACTTGTCACGTTCAAACACTTCACCTTTTCTGGAAATGATCTCACCATCTTTTCCTGGGACCAGGCAGTTATCGTTTACAGCTTCATACGCCAGTGGCTCAGTGTGCATGTACTCTGGCAATACATCGAATTCTCGTCCTCTGTGTCCCTCACGGGCCATAATAGCTCGCTGAAGATTGAAAACCCGTTCGCCAATGCGATAGAATCCAGCCTCGTCGATGTCTCTGCCGGTAATTGCGGCAAAGAATTTGGTTTCGATTGCAGGATCACCCACATAATCCTCTGTAGATGGCGAATGATAATTCGGAAAGTTGTAAAGACAGAAGATACCGCAATCATTGGCCGTGATTCGATCCTGAGCACTTTTAGCCACCTCAGCTTTATATTCGTATGTAGAATAGTCGGATCCAAGCTCATTCCCCCAGTACGCCTTGGCCATAGCACGTATCCAATCGCTGGACCAGTAGGCGCCGGGTTTTCCTTCGGCCCATGGAACCCAGCAGGCGGTGAGCCGTCCGCCCACTTCGCTTATCAGCTGCTGCGGATGCCTTGGTTCCATAGCATACAGCAGGCCGGTGGTGATGTAGATTCGTGGGCAGTAGTATAGAAAGGTACCGTATTCGTTAAATGGCAGGCTGGCAAGGATTTTTTCAGCCTCAGGCCCCAGTTCTTGCGCAAGTTTGCCTGGGCCCTGCGCCAGGATATCCCCAAATCCCTCCCGCAACGCTACTATCCTCGCCATTTCCTCAATAAATTCCCGGCTGCCTACTTTTGATACGGGTAAACCCGTTGCCTCCTCTGTCACGATGCCTGCTCCCACACACATTTGCAGTAATACGATTTCTACCATAAGCGGGGCTATATCTAGTCCATACTGATCACAGATCCGGATGGCAAGGAAACTGGCCTCGTTCCATTCGCCGTAATAGGCTTTGGCGAACTCTTGGTAGAACATAGCGGACAGGCACATCAACTTGCCCTTTGTGCCATCTTTTGCCTCCCATGTACGCCTCATCCTGCAACTAATGCAGGCGTAACAGGGACCATCCTTGACATCAGACGGCAAATCGATCGCTGTGTCAATACGATCCTCCGTTCCTATGAGAAACCTGAAATATTCGGTCACTTCTTTAAGTTTCTCACGGTTGGCCGGTTCTACTTTGCCACTTCCTGTAACGGCGATGGCTTTCAAGTTTTTAGAACCCATGACAGTAGCGAATCCTCCAGATCCACTGGCGTCCACATCGGCCATGAGGTTTGCAAAGCGCACCATGTTCTCACCCGCAGGACCAATGGCAACCACCCTTACTTTACTGCCGAGCTCCTGCTTCAATACTTTATTGACATCAACAGACCCTTTTCCCCAGAGATGGGAGGCATCCCGTATCTCGATGGTCCCATCATTCACAAAAAGATAAACCGGCTTTTCCGCTTTTCCTTGAATAATAAGCCCATCGAACCCGGCAAACTTCAAAAACGCCCCCCAGCTTCCGCCAAAATTGGCATAGCAAAAACCTTCGGGCATATTGTGCTGGGTCTTTCCATATATCTGGGTTCTGGAGCCCAATGGGGGAATCCCGGTGGAAGGACCGGTGATGAATATGAGCCGGTTCTCGGGATCGAAGGCACCGATTTCCGGAGGCACCTCGTCCCAATATATCTTGGTCCCGATGCCCCTCGCTCCTCCGAACTTCTGTGTATAGTCGGATGTTGGTACGGTAGATGTGGCACCTGAAGATAAATCAACCCTCAAAATCTTTCCTGTATATCCGTTCTGATCAGTCATCGATAACCCCTTAATTTAATATTTTGGTTGCTCTAATAATGCATGTGGACTGTATGCTGTCATGATCTCGGGCATATCCTTAAGGCGGTCTAATCTCACGCTGGACTACTGTTATCTTGTGTTCCTTTTTCAGTTTATCTTCCCCTTTCATGACACTAAGAGGTTGAAATCCGGGTTGCCCCCCTGCGTGGCACCGCATCTTACAGTAGGGCCATTTTTTGCCACATTCCTTACGTTAAGCTCGTGTAGCTTAAATAGACCCTTCAAGAAACCTTGTATGTTGCCTGGTTGCCTCCGGCAGAGCCGAAGCAAGCAGAATCAAGCTACTATTAAGTCAACCATTAGTTGACGCATTGTCATTCTTGAGGAGTCCGATCAGGACGATCGAAGAATCCCCTTCGATTGACAATGAGATTCTTCGCTTCGCTCAGAATGACATTTCAAATGTGACATAACACTAGTCTTCTGGTAGGAATCGATTCTATCAACTTTTCCCAGGAACCGGGAATAATTGGTCAATCCATCCAGATTCACGAATAAGTGTACCCCTGATCTGTTCCAAACGATCCAAACGCCTTATCTCCATATCAAAATCAGAATGTTGCCGGAAATAACAACCGGGCTTCTCGGGTGATGTGCCCGGATTTTCTGTCATCAATTCGCGCATTATGATGGTGCGGGGTGAAACCATTGCGTTCAGCTCCACGTTCCCTTCGGTAGCATGAACTGTTTCAATTGCTGGATAGGGCATTCCGATTTCAGGGTCGATCTCATATCTCTCAACGTTGTGTGCCACGTTGTGTGTGCTCAGAATAATGTCACTGCCTTTCCAGAGAACCATCGGACTCCAGTGGCGATATTGCGTTGCTGCAGTAGAAGCAACACTGGTCCATAAAACTGTATAGTCACCGGCCCAGCCGTGTCCCCACAACCACTTCGATATCCAGCCAGCAAATACTTCGTTGCCCACTTGACGCTCGCACCACCCAAGCCCTTTCACCGGGACTGTCTGCCCATGAAATGTGAGCGTTCCTTCGATTTCTGCTCGGGGTATCAGTGGCCAATAGCCAACCGCAAAATTAGTGGCCGGATCGTAGAACATATAACCGTGTTCTTCTTCCACGAATTTGATGCCGGTAACTACCGCCTTCGCAGTTATGTCTATACCAAAGTCATCATGAACTACCCTGACGCTGTAGCCGGATGGCTGACCATCTGGTGTGAGTGACCCTGTTAGACTATTCTGTCCGATCCTCACTCCCCAGGGTTCCAAACTCAATTCCTCGATGGGGAACGCTACCGCCGCGCGTTGCGTTTTGCCTTCCGGATTAGTAATATGACAATCAATCAGCGGCAAGTCCTTCTTTTCAGGTCCAACGATATTCTCTGCCATTTCCATTTTTGATGCGAAGAGCATATCGTATGTATATCCATTCTCCATACAGCCATCGAGATATAACCACTCAAGTCTGTCTCCTGCCAGCTCCGAATGCCATGCCAACTGGTTCTGGTTAATACTTCTGAAAGTTGGTATACTCATAATTCCCCCCCCTTTATTCATCGATTGTTATTTTAATTGACTGGATTGTTTGTTGGTTGATCCTAGCTATCTGGTACATTCTTCCAAATTTTCACCTCCGTTCTTCCGGAAAATCTCACTGTCATGACAGCTTTGTGTCTGGGCCTCTATTTCTGCCAGGTCTTCAGCACCTCGTGGGCACTGTTGTAACCCGGTATGAACGTCACTCCCGGACCGGGATGGCACGCGGAACCGCATAGGTACAGATTCTCTATGGGCGTTTTGTATTCTGACCATCCCGCAACCGGTCTGAAATCAAGCATCTGTTCGGGATGGACTAAACAGTGGGTAAAGTCTCCACCAGTACACCCAAACATTGCCTCGTAATGCAACGGAGTGAAGACAGCTTTGTCGATAATGGATTCTCGGAAGTTGGGAGCACAGCGGTTTAGTTTATCGATCACTCTATTTGCCATTTCGTCCTTGAGTCGACCATGTTGATCGCGTGGCGCTGTGCAGGGAAAATACATTGAGAATATGGTTGCCGTATGGTAGCCGGGCGGGGCGGCAGTGTCATCCCAGAAACTTGGGATTTGAATACCAAGGCTCGGGTCTTTTGGTACTCTGCCCCACTTACAGTCATCCCAGCATTCCTCGAAATGCTCAGGGCTCTGAAGGACGCTGAATCCCCCTCTCATACCTTCCTCATTCATAAAGGCAAAGTCACCGGCAAACTCGGGGAGCTCTTTGAGAGTGACAATGATTTGCAGATATGCGCCTCGGTTATCGATTCCCTTGACCTTGCGGACGAATTCCGGAGGTAGATAATCCTCTCCAGTCAACCTTATGAAGGTAGAATGGGCATCAAGATTGGAAAGAACCACATTAGCTGTTACTTTTTCTCCATTCTGAAGTTCGATCCCGACTGCCTTTCCGTTTTCAATCACGATTCGCTTCACAGGAGTCTTTACCCTCACCTCACCACCATTTTCTTCAATTGCCCTTCGCAGACCCTCAGGCAGCATTCCCATACCGCCTTTAATCCGTCTCATTAACTGTCCCCCGGGTGGAGCGGCAAGCGCGTAAGCCAAGCACAACGCACTTCCTGGACTGAAGGGACCTCGATATGTTGATTGAACTGCCATAAAGGCTATCATCGCTCGTATCACTTTGTGGCGCTCAGCGTTGGGGAAGAATTGATTGATCAAATCCATAGCACTGCCAAAGAGGCATTTTCTCAATATATCCTTGACCTCATCATTTGGTGCCGCATCGACAAGTGAACGCAGGTATCTTGGAGGACTTAATGGAGTAAAGCGATCGAGATAATCTCCTGCAGTACGGCAGTATTCGAATATGCCGGCAATACCCTGCAAAGCATCTTCGCCATGATCTGTTATTATGTGTTCTGCAAATTTTGTCTCATCAGCATACATGATGAACGGATTCTCGCCAAGCTCACTAAGATTCGTGCTCATGACAGGCGTCTCGAGGAACTCGAGGCCATAGCTCTCCATCTCCAGGTCTTGAATGATCCGTTCGCTGAGAGGAAAAAGCATGGACGCACCAATGTCATGTTTAAAACCCTCGAAGAGCTCCACTGTGGCTGCTATCCCCCCAACATAACTGTTCTTTTCCAGGGTCAGCACCTTCAAACCCGCTTTAGCCAGAACAGCGGCGGCTGCAAGACCATTGTGCCCTGCCCCAATAACGATTGCGTCATAATCACTCATTTCCGAACCCTCCCATTTAGAGACTCAGTTGGACGAGCTTCTATGGAGCACAAATTATGGGGACCCACTCAGATACTCTGAACAGGTCTTTCTCGGCTCCCCTAGCCTCCAGGATAACCATATAATTTGTTGATGCCCGTTTCGTCTCGGTGTAACTGTAACGTTCAATACCATCTACGGTGTGTGAAAATGACTGCGCGGTATTGTAAAGGGCTTCAGTATCGAAATTCTCCGGTCCAACGGCTTCAATGGTCTGTCGTATGATTTCAAGCATTTGGTACGGGACGAGGATACCTAAGTATCCGGAACCACTTCGAATTAAACTTTCGGCATCGCTTGCATGGTTTTTTTGCAGCAGTTCTTTTGATAATTCGACGAAAGTTCCTTCGTCGTTCCACCAACGAGACGTGTTGAGAATCAATGTTCCATCGATCTCATCCCAAAGGTCAGCATCATCAATCTGATCCATCATAGTTGTGTGGGCAACAGAACCAATGAACTTCGCATTATACCCGGCGGCTCGGTACTCTTGAGCGAATTGAGTCATCACTGGGTTGATATACACATAGTCGCAATCTTTCAAGGCTTCCACCTCGGGACCCCAGATGAAAGTAAAGGGAGTTAGATAAGTACCCACCCACTCGTACTGGTCGGGATGATTCTCAGCGTATTTCTTCAATGCGTCCATGTGCTTGTCTGAGTACCCGTCGGTCCAGGATGCACCGCCTATTTTGGCAGGTCTATCTTTGGGAAAATCCGGATCGTTTTCGGCGATCCATTTGATGAGTGTGTAACCATCACACTGGGGAACAGAGCCCAGGCTGAATACATATCCAGGGGGAGTGATGTCCTCTTGGGCCGCTGTCGGGCCAAATAGAACGACCTTATCATCGTTAGCCCTTGCTGTCAGTACCGCTACCGCCGGCGTCGCGATCACGTAAATAATGTCTGCTCCCTTCTCTCTTACCCACTCATAGCCGGGTATAGCTTTGGCTGGATCATATTGGGTATCATATGAGACGACCTTGAGTTCCACTCCGGGGATGAGATTCTCCTCATTGTAGTACTCAACAAGATCATCCAAAACCATGTTCATGACTCCAAATATCATCGCTCCCGGCCCAGTCATATCAGATATGTTACCGATGGTGATCACGATGTCTTCTGCTGGTTCCTGAGTGGGAGTCGGAGTCTCTGTTGGTATGATTGTTGGGGTTGCCGTAGGAGTTCCTACAGGTGTCGGTGCTTCTGTCTTGGAGTCATCACTACAGGCAGCCAGTAGCGATAACATCACCAATATGATTATGAGACTGGGTATCCCGATTTTCCCTATGATTCTCATCAACTCACCTCCAAGCATTGTTACAAATAATCTCCGTGCTCCAATGGCGCAGTCTATCGGCAGCCACCATCTGAAGATGTAGTTTGACTTTATTCGGTTCGTTGGACTATCATATGGATCAGGGTATTTGGTTAGCGGTTAGTAGCCGGTAACCAGTAAAATACCATGTCATATTGGCATTTGTCAACACTATTTTAGGTAGTTTTTTATAAAACCAAATTTAGCGATTATTACAAAAACAGGCTACGCATCAGGATATAGGGGGTAAATTGGCAAGAGGCAAGCCTAAAGCTCAAAAACATACACGTGAGAAAATACTGGACGCTGCGGAGGATCTGTTTGCGGAAAAGGGCTTTGATGCCGCTTCACTCAGCGATATTGCTGATCAGGTTGGAATTCGTCAACCAGGTATATTCAAACACTTCGCCACAAAGAAAGACCTCTATTTTGCTGTTGTGACGCGAATAATGGATCCCTGGTTCGAGATGCTCAGCACTTTTGCAGAGGATGTATCAAGCTACAGGAAAGCGCAACTCCTGCTCAATAAATGGGTGACATATCAAGCACAGCATCCCAATTTAGCACGTTTGATACAGCAAGCAACTCTCGCCGGTGGTTGGCAGCTGGAGTTACTAAGCGATAAATGGTTTGGACAGTTGGTTGACAGGGGACGCGATTTAGAACTATCGAGGGACGATTACTGGCAACACAATTCCGAAATGACTCCCTGGATTGTGATGGCACTCCACAATATGATGTTGGGATACGTGACCATGGCGCCTTTGTACCAGAGATTGTTCGGGTTCGATCCACTATCCAAAGATGCGATTGAAAAACAATCTGAGTTCTATTTCAGTTTCTGTGAGAGGGGACTCGTTAAACCGGAGTTCCACGGTCGGGATCGCCCCAAATGATTAGCAGAATCTAATTGGTCCATACGTTCCATTAGTGAGTAGACAATAGTATCATCGGGTCACCCTAACACCTAGGAGGATTCCCTTTGTCAAGGGGTTCATTTAAATTACCTTTGCTCAGCATGACCTCAACTTCTCTCAGTTTGTTGATGATTTGCTCAGATGCATACCTCTTCTTGATCATATAACCCCCCCTTGCAAATTCTGAGGTAATGGTGCTTGATGGTTGTACCACAGGGGCTAAAGTTGCTTCCTCACCGCCACTCTCACAAGCTATTGAGTTCAGTATTAGCCCAAAAGCTAAAAATGGCACCTATGGGATTGTGAGTTTCCTCATACTCGTCTTTATCCCGTTAGTATGGATTCGAAAATGGCGAGTCAGGGTGTCGTAGAGAACCCTGTTAACACAAAAAAAACCGCCGCGGGGGCGGTTTTTACGAACAAAATGGGGTTTTGGTGAGCCGGGAGGGTTTCGAACCCTCGACACCCGGATTAAAAGTCCGGTCAGTTGTAGCTGAACTGCTTAACAAAATGACGGTTTCTCAGCTTGCAGAGTTAAGCAGTTTTAGCAAAGCGTACATTTCACAGGTAAAAAGTGGTAAGCGACCTCCATCTGAAAAACTTGTCCACGTACTTGAGGGGTACTATCGACAGACTAGGAAAGGGCAAGAAGAAACAGATACACTAAAAGCTGTTGACCTGTTTCTGAAATCAAGAAGAGACGGCCTCTCCCGAAGAACAATAGACGATTTCTACAAACAGTACCTCTACAAAGCCGTCCCGAATCTTGGATTGACCCCATCTTCTCGAAGGATCAACAACTTTCTCAACTCACTTTCCTGCTCTCTAGGTGGCAAACATGCTTATTTCAGGGCATTGAGGGCGTTTTATAATTGGCTGTACAGCCCGAAATCTGGATATGACTTTGATGGCCAAGGAAATCCAGTTGATTGGGTAGAAGCTCCCAAGGTTCCGAAACACATTCTCCCGAGTCTTTCCAAGGATGAAGTGGGGCTTTTAGTTGAGACTGTTGATAACATGCGGGACAAAGCCATAATAACTCTTTTGGCGGAGTCGGGACTGAGGCTT
>CAZWIP010000048.1:0-15976 GCA_964634125.1 uncultured Dehalococcoidia bacterium | reverse complement strand
GGACAACTGGCAGCATGAATGATTTGGTGTCCACTATTGCCATCAGGGCTCAAATACCTATTGGCTTGTGGGTTTTATAATGTTGACAAGTCCTGTGGTTTGGTGTAACCTAGTCACTAATTACTCAGGGCGATGCAAGAATAAGAATCCGTTTTGTCCACATAATCCTCGGCAAAGGAGATTCACAGTTGCAGGCTGTCACTATTACTCTAAATGGGGTTGAAGTAAGCGGCCATCCTGGAATGACCATCCTTGACCTGGCCCGTGAATCAGGTATTCACATCCCCACTCTATGCCATGATCCTCATCTTAAGCCATACGGTGCTTGCCGTATATGCATCGTAGAGGACGAGCGTAACGGGGCTCTTTTAGCATCATGTGTTGCTCCCATTGCACCGGGGATGGTGATTAATACCAAATCAGAAAAGGTTCTGGAGAGCCGCAAAACAATTGTTAAACTAATGCTCGCCAGTCATCCTGATACGTGCATGGTATGTGATAAAGGCAACCGTTGCCAGTTGCGTCAAATAGCTACTGATCTTGGGATTGGACTAATTGACTTGCAGAGAATTCCACACCCTGCAGTGATCGAGGAAGTGAACCCGTTCATCGAACGAGACCTGAGCAAATGTATCATGTGTGCCAAGTGCATCCGGGCGGATCAGGAACTGGTCGTTCAGGGTGCCATCGACTTCATGGATAGAGGATTTACGTCACACCCGGCGACATTGGGAGATTTACCACTTGAAAAATCTGTTTGTATGTTCTGCGGTACGTGTGTTTCCATCTGCCCCACCGGTGCCCTTTCTGAAACGAAAAGGGTTTTGAGCGGAACTGCGACAAAGGTGGTGTCCACGGTTTGCTCTTTCTGTGGATGCGGGTGCAATATCCATCTTGAAGTTAGTGGTGATAGATTGGTAAGAGCACGACCAAAGGAAGAAAACTCACCTAACGGTATTACACTTTGTGCCAGAGGTACCTTTGGATTTGACTATGTGCATAGTCATGATAGACTAACCCAACCTCTGATGAAGGTAGATGGTGAGTTTCAGCCGGTTTCGTGGGAAGAGGCAATAAGCGCAGTTGCTCAGGGGTTTAACCAGACAAAAGGTTCCAATGGAGAGGATAGTCTGGCGGTTTACGGATCATCGAAGTGTACGAATGAAGATAACTATGTTCTGCAGAAGTTTGCCCGTAATGTGTTGGGAACCAACAACATAGATAACGGTGGTAGCCTTTATGATTTCTCAACAAGAGTGGGACTTGAGGGGTGTTTGCGTTTTCCGACGAGTATAAATCCGATTGACGATATTGAACAATCGGAAGTTATTATGCTTATTGGTGCCGATCCCGTGATATCGAATCCAATTGTTGGCTATGCGATCAAACGTGCTACGAAATACAACAACGCAAAACTGATACTTATCAATCCCGCAGATACAGACCTTGGTCAGTTTGCAAACCTATGGTTGCGTCCAAGCATAGACACTGACGATGTTCTAGTTAATGGGATAATAAAGGCAATTATCGATCATGACCTGAACAACAAAGAATTTGCTACCGAGAAAGCAGAGAACTTCGATGCTATTTCGAAATCAATAGAGAAATATACATCAGAGCATGTTCAGGAAATTACCGGTATCACTTCCGGAGAGATATTCGATGCGGCTCGGCTTTTCGCGGAAGCAGATAGCGCTACGATCATCGTTGGAACGGGCATAACACAAAATCCTGTCGGGTCTGGATGCATCAGTGCCCTGGTTAATCTTGGTTTAATAACCGGAAATATTGGGAAAGGGTGTGGAGGGTTCTTCGTGTTACGAAGGGAAAACAATGCCCAGGGCGCCACCGATATGGGATGTGTTCCTGATTTGTTGCCCGGTTACCAGAAAGTTCAAGGGAATTCCGGATTGTCAGTCATTGAAATGATAGAGCAGGCGAAGTCGGGAAAAATTAAGGCAATGTACATTGTGGGGGAAAACCCCGTTGAGAGTTTCTCAGAGGAATCGAATATAGCGGAAGCTCTTTCGTCGTTGGATTTTCTGGTTGTACAGGACCTGTTTTTGACGGAAACGGCAAAACTGGCAAATATCATTTTACCGGCAGCAAGCTTTGCGGAGAAGGATGGTACTTTCACCAATTTCGAACGCAGAGTTCAGCGCATCAGGCAAGCTATTGATCCGATAGGAGGTAGCTTACCGGATTGGCAGATAATACAGAAAATAGCAAATGAGATGGGATCAGATATGAAATATGCTTCTTCAGAAGAGATCATGGCAGAGATAAGTGAAACGGTTCATATATATCGTGAAATCAGTTATCAAGAAATTGAATCCGGGGGAGTGTACTGGCCCAAGTCGGAAACTGATAGAGCCGGTACCAGACGCTTTTATGAAGATAGATTTCCTCGCGGGTACGGAAGGCTTTCGGCAGAGGAATCTCAAATTTCAGCAAAAAGGGCTGAGAGTCAACTAACGATAAAACAGCTATCAGGCAAAACGCTCTATAGGTTCGGGAGTGGAGCTCGGAGTTCAAAATCGGCACGGCTGGGTGCAATGACTCCGGAGACCGAGGTTACAACTTAACAAAATAATGCGAGAGAAGCGGTAGTTGAACATTGAAGACGGGGTTTCGATTATGAGCAATGATATAAATTCACCAGAAATTGATATGACTGCACTGGATGAAATAATTGAAAAATATAAAGGGCAGCGCTGGTCACTTATCCCATTGTTGCAAGAAGTCCAGGAGAAGCTCGGATATATCCCACCCGAGGGGATAAAACAGATAGCCGAAGGATTGGACATCTTCCCCAGCCAAGTTCAGGGTGTGATCAGCTTCTATACTGGTCTCTATACAACTCCACGAGGGAGAAACATAGTAAAAGTATGCAGAGGTACAGCCTGTCATGTACGTGGCGGGAAAACGATATTGAAACTGGTTAAGCAGAACCTTGACCTTGAAGAAGGTGAAACATCACCGGATTTCGAATATACATTGGAAACTGTCGCCTGTATTGGTGTTTGTGCAATTGCACCCAATATGGTGATTAACAACGATAACTACGGTCAACTAAACCCGAAGAAAGTGACGCAGATATTTAGCTCTAGAGAGCAGAAATAGAGGTTAATTTATGAGCAAACCTCAATATACCGTTCTCGTTTGTAGAGGCACCGGGTGTGTTTCCGGAGGCGGAGATGCAGCTTACGAAGCTCTGAAAGCTGAAGTTGAGCGGCAGGGCGTTAAAAACGCCGTTATTGATTTTACCGGTTGCCATGGCTTCTGCCAGCAGGGTCCTAATGTGGTTATTGAGCCGGATGGCATTTTCTACACCATGGTTCAGCCAGAAGATGCCGAAGAAATCGTTGCTTCGCATTTCAAGGAAGGTAAGCCGGTCGAAAGGCTCTTCTACATTGATCCGGTAAGTGGTAAGCCTGTTCCCCTTTACTCCCAAATCAATTTCTATGCCAAGCAGCAGCGGGTGGTTCTACGCAATTGCGGACATATCAACCCAGAGCACATAGAAGATTACGTTGAGCGCGGTGGATACAAAGCGCTGAGGAAAGCGCTGGCTACGATGACTCCGGAAGATGTAATTGAAGAAATTAAGAAATCTGGTTTAAGAGGACGTGGTGGTGCCGGTGCTCCAACTGCTATGAAATGGCAGTTCTGTCACGATGCTCCTGGACCGACAAAATACGTCATCTGCAATGCAGACGAAGGTGACCCCGGTGCATTCATGGATCGGTCGATCTTGGAAGCAGATCCTCACGCCATGCTGGAGGGCCTGACAATCTGTGGTTTTGCCACAGGAGCCAGTACCGGATATGTCTATGTTCGAGAAGAATATCCACTGGCAGTGAGCCGGGTGAAGATCGCGCTGGACCAAAGTAGAAAGAAAGGGTTCTTAGGGAAGGATATCCTGGGCTCAGGGTTTGATTTCGATATCATCATTATGGAAGGTGCGGGGGCCTTTGTTTGTGGTGAGGAAACAGCACTGATGGCATCAATTGAGGGAAGACGTGGTATGCCGCGTCCCAGACCTCCGTTCCCGGCTACATCCGGTCTAGATGGGAAACCTTCTAACATCAACAATGTTAAGACACTATCCACTATTGCAGCGATCATCGATAGTGGAGCCGAGTGGTTTGCCGGTATTGGAACCGAAAAGAGCCCTGGTACGGCTGTATTTGCCATAACCGGGAAAATAGCTAATAGTGGACTGGTAGAGGTCCCGATGGGTACCCCACTCAGGGACATCATTTTCGATATCGGTGGCGGCATTCCCCGTGAAAAGGAGTTCAAAGCGGTTCAAACCGGTGGTCCTTCCGGTGGTTGCATCCCGGCCCGTTTCCTGGATCGTCCGGTGGACTATGATTCTCTGGCACAATTGGGTTCGATTATGGGTTCTGGCGGAATGGTGGTTCTCGACGAGAACACCTGCATGGTCGAAATCGCACGATATTTCTTGAGCTTTACTCAAGACGAATCGTGTGGCAAATGCACGCCGTGTCGGTTGGGAACCAGGCAGATGCTGGAAATCCTCACCAGAATAACTCAGGGCAAAGGAGAAGAAGCTGATCTTGATAAACTTCTCGACATTGCCAAGGTAGTCAAAACATGCTCTCTCTGCGGATTAGGGCAGACGTGTCCCAACCCTATATTAACTACTATCAATTATTTCCGCGATGAATATGAAGCGCATATTAAGGAGCACAAGTGTCCGGCTGCTGTCTGTGATGCCCTGATGATCTCACCCTGTCAGCACACTTGCCCGGTGGGAATCAATATTCCCAAGTATGTTGCAGCTATTGCTGAAGGGGATTATCAGAAATCGATTGACGTGATTCGCGAGAGAAATCCGTTTCCCTCTATTTGCGGTCGTATATGCCATCATCCGTGTGAAGTCCGGTGCCGTCGTGGTGAATTGGATGAGTCGGTGGCGATCCGTTCGCTCAAGCGATTTGTTGCAGACTGGTATTTTGATAATAGTACTACAGATACTCAACCATTCCCACGAACCAGAAGTGAGAAAGTTGCAATTGTGGGAGGAGGCCCAACCGGACTTGCTTGTGCCTATTTCTTAGCTCAGATGGGGTATGGTACAACTGTTTTCGAGGCGCTTCCGTTAGGTGGAGGAATGCTTTCCGTTGCAATACCAGCTTTTCGTTTACCTTCTGAGGTTATTCAGAATGAGATAGATTATATTGCCAAGTGCGGCGTAGAGATTAGATACAATACCCCGATCAACACCAATTACACCATAGATCATTTGAAAAAAGAAGGTTACGATGCGGTCTTCATCGCTGCCGGTGCTCAGAGAAGTCAGCGCGTGGGCATCCCCGGTGAAGTTGAAGGGGTTGAGGGGCTATATTATGGACTCCAGTTTTTAAGAGATGCCAAGATCGGTCGACCTATAAAGGTCGGGAAGAAAGTTGCCGTAATTGGAGGCGGAAATGTAGCTTTGGATACTGCCCGAAGCGCGCTTCGCATGGGCGCTGAAGAGGTCAATCTCTACTATCGTCGATCACGAAATGAGATGCCCGTTACCGAGGTGGAATACGACGAGGCTGTAGCTGAGGGAATTAAGATGCATTTTCTGACCAGTCCAACCCGCATCGTTAACGAGGGATGGCAGGTGTCTGGGTTGCAGTGTATTAAAATGGAACTTGGCGAACCGGATGACAGTGGGCGCCGCCGCCCGGTTCCAATTGAAGGTTCCGATTCATTCATCGAAGCGGATACAGTGGTTGCCGCTGTTGGCCAGGCAGCTGATATGTCCTTCCTTCCTGCGGATAGCGCTCTGGAGCGTACACGATGGGAAACGTTGGTTGTTGACAGTAACACATTGGCCACTAATATTCCCGGAGTATTTGGCGGTGGTGATTTTGTCACTGGTCCCGGAATGGTCATTGAAGCGATTGCTGCCGGACGCAGGGGAGCGATGGCAATTGAAAAATATTTTAGAAAAGATGATACTCCGGTGCGAATGTATGATCTAAGGAGTGAGATTTTCCGTGAAGCAGTGCCGGAAGAAGAAGCGGTAGAGGAGTGGAAGGCAGAGCCTCGAAGTGAAATGCCGATCCTTTCGCCGGAAAAACGAAGGACAAGTTTCAACGAAATAGAGCTTGGCTTTTCAGAAGAGAGAGCGCAGTTTGAAGCGAAACGGTGCCTGCGATGTGACCTGGAAACATAACGAAAGCCACGGAGGCACAGAGGCAACTTAGATTGTGAGGAGTAATAGCAATACTGTCATCTTGAACAAAGTAACTGAGGGGATTATAGGTTGTGCCATTGAAGTACATCGAAACTTGGGACCAGGATTACTAGAATCGATTTATGAAAATGCATTATGTTATGAGTTGGATGCAAACGACATACCTTTTGAGAGGCAAGTCACAGTACCTGTGATTTACAAAGGTCAGCAACTGGGAGAGCATAGGCTCGATATATTGGTTGAAAACCAGGGCATTGTGGAGTTGAAAGCAGTAGACAGGATGGATCCGATATTTGAAGCTCAACTCCTTTCATATTTGAGAGTAACAGGTAAAAAAGTGGGACTATTGATTAATTTCAATGTGCCGGTATTGAAGAGGGGAATAAAAAGGATGATTCTCTAATTTCTCTGTGTCTCAGTGGCAATGTATCACGCGGGAGGAGAGGATGAAATCGATCACCAAGCAGAAAGACTTTGAAGCTATTAAAGAAATACTGGAACCGTTTGACCGGGTTTTTATATTTGGATGCGGAACATGCACTACCATGACCCACACCGGTGGTGTCGAAGAAGTTGCCGAAATGTGTGGGAAACTTCAGGAACTAGGAAAGCTGGTCACTGGTTCAACCGTTGTCCCCACAGCTTGCGATGAAGTTACAGAGGAAATCATGAAGCAGCATGGCCAGGCTATTGAGAACGCTACGGCCATCCTGGTGATGTCATGTGCTCTGGGTGTGCAGAAAATAGCATCATATATTGAAAAACCCGTTATTCCTGCAGTGGATACCCTATTCATTGGAGTGGAAGATACCCCCGGGACTTTTAAGGAAGCGTGCGATCAGTGTGGACAATGCATCATAGGTGAAACTGCTGGTATTTGTCCTATTACAGCTTGTCATAAAGGGCTGGTGAACGGCCCGTGTGGTGGAACGAACAATGGGAAGTGTGAAGTCGATAAAGAGCGGGACTGTGCTTTTACCCTGATATACAATCGGCTGAAAATACAGGGCAGACTGGACCTGATGAAGAAATATCACGAACCCAAGAATTATCATGTGGAACCGCGACCGAAAGTGATCAAAGTCTCGTGATGTAGGGGCACATTTCAATGTGCCCTCATGTACATGCAGGAATTGGCGTATTAAGTTAACAATTCCAGAGTGAATGTAGAATCTTGCAAAGGCAAGAGGAGAGAAACTATGGCAAAAAGCTCTTTCAAAGAAGCGCTAGAGTCCGGCAAATTCGTAATCACCAGTGAGATTGGCCCTCCCAAGGGAACCAATATCGAGCCAATGCTGCATCATATTGATCTCCTCAAGGATATAGTTGACGGCATAAATGTCACTGATCACCAAAGTTCGGTAATGCGTTTTCCGTCAATTGGTGGTTGCCTGGCTATCAAGGAGCGAGGGGGGGAACCAATTCTGCAGATGACTTGTCGCGATCGAAACCGAATGGCATTGCAAGCTGAACTTTTATTTGCTTATACACGAGGCGTACGCAATGTATTATGTCTGACGGGTGATGCTGTTCCGGTGGGGGACCATCCCACAGCAAAGGGTGTTTTTGATCTCGATTCTTCACAACTATTGCAGACAATAAGGTTGCTGGAGTCAGGAAAAGACATGGGCGGGAATGATCTGAATGGATCGCCGGAGTTCTGCGCTGGGGCTATTGTTACACCAGAAGCAAATCCCATCGAACCACAGTTAGCTAAATTCGAAAAAAAGATTGAGTCGGGTGCTGAGTTTATCCAGACGCAAGCGATTTATGATCTGGAAAACTTCGCCAAGTTCATGGAGTATGCTAGGAAGTATAATGTGAAAATAATGGCGGGGATAGTCCTACTGGTTTCGGCTCGAATGGCAACCTATATGAACAACAATGTGCCTGGCATATTTGTCCCTCAGAACCTGATAGATGAGTTGGCGGCTGCACCGAAGGGTGAGGCGCTGAAGACCGGAATTGCCATAGCAGGCCGGATGATCAAACAGATCAAGGAACAGAACATTTGCGACGGTGTACACATTATGGCAATTGGAAAAGAAGAAGTTGTGCCCGATATTTTAGCAGCAGCCGGTATTGAAAAATAACAAATAGGTTTACATAAAGATGGAAAGGGCGCGATAAATCGCGCCCTTTCTTTGTACAATTTGATATTTGGTTTAGTTTGTGTTTTATTATTCTTGGATTGTTAAATAGTGATGTTATTTGCAGGAGGTTTCGAATAGTGGGAAAGATGGAAGGAAAAGTTGCTCTGGTTACGGGAGCAAGTTCGGGAATTGGAAGAGATACGGCCATACTGTTTGCTAAAGAAGGGGCAAAGGTGGTGGTTTCGGACGTCGCTGTTGAGGGTGGTGAAGAAACCGTCACAATGATAAAAGATGCCGGTGGGGATGCGATATTCGTGAAAGCCGATATATCCAATGCAGTTGAAGCAGAAGCGATGATAAATAAAACCGTCGAGACCTATGGAAGATTGGATTGTGCTGCTAATAATGCAGGCGTGGAAGTAATGCCCACTCCAACTGCCGATTGCACTGAAGAAGACTTTGATCTGGCAATAAGAGTTAACCTAAAAGGAACCTTCCTGTGCATGAAATATGAGATTCACCAGATGCTAAAACAGGGGGGTGGGGCTATCGTCAATACCTCTTCAATGGCGGGAATGGTTGGGGTGGCAGCTATGCCGGCTTATGTAGCCAGCAAGCATGGGATAATAGGTTTAACAAGAACAGCTGCTCTAGATTATGGAACTTCGGGCATACGAGTAAATGCGGTATGTCCGGGAGCAACCCGTACACCGATGATCGAGCAGGTCATCTCAGCCATGCCGGAGTTGGGCCAGCAGATGAATGAAAATCACCCGATTGGTAGAATCGCCGAGCCATCGGAGATTGCGGCCTCTATTGTATGGTTATGTTCGGATGCAGCATCGTTTATTACCGGACACCCAATGGCTGTGGACGGTGGGCTATTAGCTAAATAGGCCATATATTCGGGAACTAGGTGTAGTAGATTTATTAGCAGAGGGGCAGGTTTCAAACCTGCCCTTACGATTTCTTCTGGAGATTGGGATGGGCTTGGTCTAATTGGGCGTCCCATTTGGTAACTTGATCATGGGTAAGTTTCTTTAACTCGGTAAGGTCTCCTTCAATGGATACCTTTTTAATAGAATCGCCTTGAATAATACTGTTAACCACGTCTTGATCTTCCTTGCCAACAACTTCTCCGAAAACCGTGTGGGCTCCATCGAGATGAGGTGTTGGGCCATGTGTAATGAAGAACTGGCTTCCATTGGTGCCAGGGCCGGCATTGGCCATGGAAAGGATGCCAGCCTTGTTGTGACGTAGTTCCGCTACAAACTCATCCCCAAACTTATAACCCGGACCGCCGGTGCCGGGTGTCCCGGAAGCTCCGGGTCTGCTGTAAGGGCATCCGGCCTGGATCATGAAATTGTTAATAACTCGGTGAAAACAAAGTCCGTCGTAGAAACCCCGCTGGGCCAGGTTTGTAAAATTGGCTATAGTAAACGGGACTTGCTCTGCGAAAAGTTTTATGTGGATAGTTCCTTTATCGGTTTCCATTTTGGCGATTATATCTTCACTCATTTCATCCCTCCTTTATTAATTAACTCTCTGATATTATTTTCAATGCTAATAAAATCCCTTTTTTGAAGCCATTCATTTTTGAATATACTTCCACCGAAGGCGACTGCCGATGCTCCGCAGGAAAAGAACTCTCTTACATTAGCGGGTTTGACGCCGCCACAGGCAAGAAGTTCGATATCTCCAAATGGGCCGTTAATCTCTTTTAAGTAATCCGGTCCAAAGGGTTTGGCGGGGAACACCTTGACCATAGTTGCTCCAGCTTGCCATGCATTATATATTTCAAGTGGTGTTAATGCGCCGGGAAATACCGGTATTGAGTTCTTTACGCAGTATTCCACAACATCTAGAACAAGTACAGGCAACACAATGAAAGTTGCTCCGGCATCTAGAGCCTGATACAAATCATCAGTGGTCAGAACAGTGCCGGCACCAATGGTAAGCTTTCCATCAGCCGATTTTACCATCTGGAGAATCAAATCCGGAGCCCCCGGGGTATTCATGGTGATTTCAATTGTACGCAAACCGGCGGAGATCACTGTTTCGGTGAGAGGTTCGATTATATCTGACTGCACCCCGCGCAAGATTCCCAAAATGGGGAGCTGCTTGAATTCATCAATAATCACGGATATGGTTCCCTATACTCAAGCTACGTCAGTCAGGCTCTCATAGAAATCACGGTAATTTTCCCGGTTTTCACTGGCACGCAGGGCCATGGCTCCCCTGGGATGCTCGTTTAACATCCCTGCAATGGCGTAAGGTATGATGTAGCCCCATTCTATTTCGTTTCGCAATGGGATGAATTCATTCGAGATTAAATCAAGAATTGGGCGAATATCAAATTTGGGATTCTTCAGGAAACCTATCAATAACTCGAGAGGGCAGTTCCCAGCCCCGCGTCCGATCCCGAAAACCGTTGCATCCATATAATTGGCATCATGAATAATGGCTTCAATTGTATTACCATAAGCTAGTTGTTGGGGATTATGACCGTGGAATCCGATTTCTTTTGTTTTAAGGTGAGTTTTAAAACGCTTAACAAGATCCTCGACAGATTCCTGATATAGTGCTCCAAAACTGTCAACGATATAGACCACGGTCGCTTTGCTTTCTTCCTCGATTTGCTGTAGTGCCTCATCGAGTTCTGGCCCTTTATCACGAGAGATGGCCATAATATTAATGGTAGCCTCATAACCTTTATCAGCAAAATGATTTGTCATGTGTATCGCTTTATCGATGTCTTTCACATAAGCGGCTGTGCGAATCATATCAACCGGACTTTCTGAGGCCAAAACGACATCATCGAGATTAACTCGGCCAACGTCAACCATGACTGATATTTTGGTATTGGACTCTATTCCGTCAATTATCTTCCGGATTACATCATCATCGCAAAACTTCCATGCCCCGTATTCATCTGACGAGAAGATATCTTTTGAGTTTTTGTATCCTATCTCCATATAGTCCAGACCGGCTTTTGAGCATGCTTTGTATACTTCACGGACAAAACGCGCGTCAAAATCGTGTTTGTTAATGAGACCACCATCACGTATTGTGCAATCTAATATCTTGATCTTATCCCTGTACATTCTAAACTCCTAGTTAAACAGCGGTGTGCGATGACGCTAATATTGCGCACAGGTATAATAATACACTCAATAAAGAGAAAATGACAGTGTTTCGTTCGTAAATAGCAGCATATTAGGGCCAATTTGATGCAGGACAAAATGTAGTTGTAGGAAAAAAAGGCTATATGGGTCAAGGTTTTGTTACCGATTATTTACCATTTCTTGACCGATTATTGATGTTCTTTAACTTTGGTTTTTACTTGGCGCTGTTATTATAAGTGTGTAAGGGAAAGAGGAAATTTAGGGAGGAAGAAAAAATGGCAGAATTTGATCTAGTAAGATATCACGTACTGAGTTCGATACGTGCGTCAATAGCCGAAGCCAATGGATATGAAGAAAAAGCCGACAAAATGCGTTCTCAGGGCAATTTACGTTTGATGTTAATGTCAGAAGAGGAACTTCGGGAACTTGCCCGGATGCTTTCATATTTACCTACAAGGCCGGCAGAGGCTGTTTATCAGGAACTTAAACAAGTTATTGAAGAACAGAAGAATAGTGCTAGTGATTGGATTGGCGCTTTCGGCGTGACGCCGTTTGAGGTAAAGTCAAGCAAAGAAATTTAAAACAACCCTCCCAGGAACATATCTGTATACGGAAAGCCCTCGCGCAAGCGAGGGCTTTCCGTGTTATTGGGCTAAACGAACTGTTTAGGATTCGGGGGATTGAGCAGTCATCTTTTGTGAATACTCACGAATCCAACGATTGAGATCATCCAAAGCTGGAGGATAAACATTGAATACTTCAATATCTTGAGGAAATTGAGTGCGATGTCCTTCGCGGATGAATAGCAACCCAATTTCATCATTTTTAAGCGTCTCACTTATACTTTTGGAAACATGTTCATATCTCTTGGTACTTGTTTCCATATGAAACTCTGCAATCTTCGTTCTTACTTTGGGCCCCATGGCTACCATAAGACATCTTTCCCAATCTATGTTTTCCAGAGCCAGATCCATATCTTCGACTACCAGGAAGTCTGTGCCACTCTGGGTTTTATCTTTGACGATCTGGCAGCTATCGGGATTCATTTGCTCAAGAAGTTCCAATCCTTTTCCGCCACCATCGAAAACCATTTCATGATATATATGAGAAATTGGGCCCAACTTGTTCTCAAGTTTTGCCAACTGGGCCTTAATTTCATCCCAGCAACGGTTGTATAGTTCCATGAAATCCTGAGGGGCGTCTTTACCCGAAAACAGGAGAGGCACTACAATTAGTTTTCTGGCTCCTGTGAAACTCCCTACGGAAGGTTTTTCCATTTTCCCAAGTTCTTCTGACATGCAAAACCTCTATACTAGTTTTCTTCAGAATCCGAAGATCTTCGCTTCTTAAGCCAATCTTCGATTTCAGAGTGGACGTTGGCTTTCCCTACCAGGGACTCCATTAATTCATATACCTGGCCAAAAGTGCCCACAACATCCTGAGGCGTAGCGCCTGTTGTGACACAAGCCATAGTTAACTGACTCGCCATCAGCATCAGGTAAATTCTTTGCATCTCTCTAGCTTGTTTGGATGCTTCTTGCTGCATGTGGGTTGTGAGACATGCCATGAGTTCGGCTTCGTCCCCGACTTCACGTCCGCATATTGGACATCGCATCGTGCTTCCTCCTTCTGGGTTCAGTGATCGAAGGTTTCTTCAAATAGAATGGTTGGATGGTGGAAGGATCATCGAAATCGCTTGCTTCTATTCTACACCAACCGAGTTCTGCAAGATAGCTGGCTCTGCTAAAAGGGCTTGATTCTTTAAAAACAACAAATTCTCCCAGCTTCTTTTGAAGTTGGTCCAGTTGTTCTGGTTTAATCTCGCCACAGAATAAAGTTTGCTCTTTAACCGAGGAGCATAGCTCATCGATAGTAGTAACGTATTCAGCAAATGACTTAGTCCATTGGCCATCAATTTGGTTGAAAACAGCAGTAGCGATTTCGCCTCGACCTGCTTGCAGGATAGGGCAGATAGGCAGTCCGGCGTCAGCATGAGCGTAGGCTATAGCTTCAAGTGTTCCGATGCAGACTAGCGGAATGCCGAGAGAAAACGCCAATCCTTTCGCAGTTGCCAGACCTACCCGAAGTCCGTTGAAGCTCCCGGGGCCTTTAGCAACCATTAGAGCTTCGATGTGGCGAATATCCGTATCATTTTGCTCGAATAGATGGATCAAATGAGGGATCAGTTCAACTGTGTGGTTTTGCCCTGCATGCCAGGATACCTCCGCTTTTAACTCACCGTGATGTGTTAAAGAAAGGCTAGCATGGGAAGTCGACGTATCTATTGTGAGTTCCATTTTTCTTTTAACTGCTCTGTGATGTATCGATATCTTTTCCCCTTAGGCTCAAAACGCAAACATCGTTCGTTTTCTGCAAGATGTTCGAAGGTGATTAGTAGGTGTTCATGTGGCAGCGAATCAAATGCCTTATCTGCCCATTCAATCACACAAACACCTTCTTCTATCATATCATCTATTCCAAGTTCGGAAATTTCATCAATGTTGTCGAGTCGATAAAAATCAATGTGATACACTTTGAATCTACCATCGTATTCCCTCACCAATACAAATGACGGACTGGAAGCATATCCATCAAAACCTGTTCCCCAGGCAAAACCTTGAGTGAAACATGTTTTCCCAGCTCCAAGGTTTCCCGCCAGGAATATTGAATCGCCAATTTTGGCTAATTTACCTATGGAGGAACCGACTTCTTGTGTCTGTTCCGGGCTATGGGTGGTGATTTCGAAATGTACTGTTCCCATGTCAAGAATGATTTCCGAAGTGTTCCCATCCACCTTTGTTGAAGTCTATCTCTTTGCCATCTTCGCCAATAAGGGTAACTATACCTGGCTTCTCGCTTACGATCTCTCCAATGATTGTGACTGGTGTAGTAATATATTTGCGTATCTCTGTGATAGCATCATTTGAGGATGTAAAAAGTAGTTCGTAGTCTTCTCCTCCAGTGAGTGCGAATTCGGTGGCTTCTTTGGGGAAGGCGATAGAAGTGGCAGTGTGTACTGGAATGTCTTTTACATGTACTTTGGCTCCGACTTCGCTTGACTGGCAGATATGAGTAAGATCGGCGATAAGCCCATCACTAATATCGATGGCAGATTTTACTCCGCATTCTGCCAGTATTTGACCTTCGGCAACTCGAGGCCATGGACGTAGGTGTGCGCCTTTGAGTGCTGAGGCGACTTCAGAATCAAGCTCGTCCCGTTCCTTGAGTGCTTTCAAACCTGATGCCGACGCGCCCAAATATCCAGTAACGCCAATTAGGTTACCGGCTATTGCACCTGATCTCAGGAGTATTTTATCCTTTTCTACATTACCTATTATAGTTGCGGTGATAGTTAGCAGAGACGACTCGCTGATATCGCCGCCTGCAATGCCCATACCAAACTTGCTTGCGATTTGAGCCATACCTTTATACAATTCGATAACTTGTTCCACTTCTGTATCTGAAGACAGTCCCAGAGAAATCATGGCATAGGAAGGTATACCCCCCATTGCCGCTATATCGCTGATGTTTACTGCCAGAGCCTTCCATCCCAGATCATGCCAAGAGGTTATGTTCAGATCAAAATGAATGTCCTGAACCAGAGTATCGGTGGTTCCGAGCTGTGTAGAAGAATTGCTCTGCCAGACAGCCGCATCATCACCGATGCCTATTATCAGATCGGGCTTGGAGTCAATACCTGCCCCGCACTCGTCGACAATCTGCTTCAGCTTGTCAATCAGCCCGAATTCACCCAGATCGGCTACTTTCATCAATTGAGATTATACTCGTTCGTATGGTTACTCACAACATGTATTTATCTGAAGTACTTAATCCTCTTTCCTCTTTCTTTCTCATATGGCATAATCAGCTAACAGTTATTTCAGGTTTAAATTGTGGTTGTTTCCGACCATATACACGAGATCGATAATATGGAAGCTGATCGAGACCTGGAAATGGAACGGGCCAAGCTCTTTCACAATCTGCGCAAGCGAATCAATGATGAGCGTGTAGTAGAGACTATGGAAGGCATTCCCAGGGAGATTTTCGTGCCATCTGCTAGCCGAAATATGGCATATGAGGATGTTCCTTTGCCCATTGAAATGGGGCAGACTATCTCACAACCGTACATTGTGGCCCTGATGACCGAGGCGCTTGAGCTTACTGGTAGGGAGAGGGTACTCGAGGTTGGAACAGGATGGGGGTATCAGGCAGCAATACTTGCCGAGTTGGCACAGTGGGTAGTCAGTGTGGAAAGACATCAAAGACTCGTTGATGTAGCCATCCGAAACTTGGAAAAGCTAGGTTATAAGAATGTCGAAATCCATCTTGCAGGCGAAACCATTGGATGGAAAGCTGGCGCTCCATATGATGGAATAATTGTAACTGCCGGAGCTCCAAAAGTACCTCAGGAACTCATCGATCAATTGTCTAACGGAGGTAGGTTGGTGATTCCCGTTGGATCAAGGTATGAGCAGCACTTACTGAAGTTAACAAAGCGAAATGGTGACACAACAAAGCAAAACCTGGGGGGATGCCGCTTC